>JBDSPG010000259.1:0-3277 GCA_039912685.1 Longimicrobiales bacterium
TTTCACGTCGTTCCGTGGTAGTGCTTTGCACTGTCGCCGAGGAAGCGTGTCCTTTCGATCTCGCGCCCACGACGTCGACCACTGCGACCGTCGCCATGGGCGATGCCCTCGCAGTGGCTTTGCTCCTGGAGCGCGGATTCACGCCCGACGACTTCAAGCGTCTCCACCCGGGTGGAACACTGGGCCGCCGCCTGACAGTGCGCGTCGCGGATGTCATGGTGTCGCAGGACCTTCCCGTGCTGGGACCGGACGCAGCCATGCGCCAGTGTGTGGTTCTGCTCGCGGAGAAGCGGGGTACCGTCGTTATCGTTGATAACGATCGAACCATCATGGGTGTGGTTACCGCCGGTGACTTGACGCGCAGGATGGAACGTCAGGAGGATATTTTCGATACACCTGTGCGTGATGTCATGAATACCACGCCGAAGTTGATCGAGGCGGATGCACTGGCTGCCGCGGCGGTGTTCGTGATGGAGACACACGGAATCATGGCACTGCCGGCGATCGATACGGGCGGCAAGCTGGCCGGTATCGTGCACCTGCACGACCTCCTGCGCGCCAACGTGGTCTGACAATGAGAATGAGCCGAATGGTTTCACGTCGTTCCGTGGTAGTGCTTTGCACTGTCGCATTGCTGAGCGGCTGCAAGCAGCCTGCGCTCGCACCGGCCGGGGTCGATCTCCCCGAGCTGAAGGCGGATCGCGTCATGTACGGCGTCGAGTTCGCCAGTACATCCGATGGTGTGAAGCGCGCGCGAACGCACGCAGACACCGCGTACTCCTTCACGCGCATGGACTCCGCCACGCTCGATCTGCGCGGCATGCGCATCACGATGTTCGATGAAGCTGGTGTTACGACCGGCTCGGTTGTAGCGAAGTCGGGTCTCATCAATACGCGGACGAAGGCGATGGTGGCGCGGGGCAATGTCGTGATGAACATGAAGAAGGAAGGGAAGCGCGTCGAAACGCAGGAGCTCCACTACGATCAGGACATGAATCGTATCTGGAGCAGGGTCGCGACGAAGATTATCAGCCGCGACGGTGGGGTTCAGTATGTCGACTCATTCGAGTCAGACACGAAGTTCAATAACTTCCACGCCAAGGGCGCCCGCGGGTCCACGGGGATTATATTCTGATGCGCACCCACATTTGTGCCGCTGTCGCTTTGCTTCTGATCGCCGCGCCTGGCATCGCGCAGGCGCAGTGCGAGCTCGTACGCAGCGGGGAGAGTTCAGGCTCCAATGGCGGCCAGATCCTCGTGATCTCGAACGGCTTTTTCCAGTGCAGGGATGGTAAGAAGCTGAGTGCCGACCAGGTGGTGGTCGACAAGACGAGCGATATCATGTCCCTGTACGGCAACGTGAAGTACAGTGACGGCGAAAAGGGGCTGACATCGACGAACGCCGTGTGGATGCGACAGACGTCGCTGCTGCAGGCTCGCGGTCAGGTAGTGGTGACGGATGTGAAGACAGGCTCGCGCATTTACGCCCCCAACCTGGACTATTACCAGAAGTCGAAGAACCAGACGTCGCGCATGAATACGTTCGGCGGCCGTGGTCACGTGGTGATGAAGCAGGCCCCCAAGACGGGTGGTGCGGCGGCTTCAAATCCGAATGACAGCAGTATCGTGGATGCCGATATCATCGAGATCATCGGTGAGCGAACGTTTCGCGGCAGCGGCAACGCCAGCATCGCGCGCTCGGATCTGAAGGGCTATGCGAATCAGGTCGAGTATGATCAGGACAAGGGTACGCTGCTGCTCGCGACGAATGCGCGTATCGACGGCGACAAGTACGATCTTACCGGTGACACCATCAGCGCGCTCGCACCGGAGGGCCAGCAACTGCGCGAGGTACGCGCCTCCCGCAATGCGCTGCTCACGAGCGAGCAGGTCAACGTTGAGTCGCCGTTCCTGCGCATCTACCTGGACTCGGGTGTGGTGAACCGGATGGTGGCGACGCGCCCGGCGGCATCGGCCGGCCGCGGCCCGGTGAGTCTGCCTCGCGTTCTCTCGAAAGCTTTCAATGTCAGTGCCGACTCGATTGATGCGATTGCGCCGCGCCAGCAGCTGGAGCGCGTGACTGCGATCGGTCATGCGTTCGGCGAGCGCATCGACACCATGCCGCCCCCGGCGGCAGCGGCTGCGCTGCCCAACGTGCTGACCAACGACTGGTTGCGCGGCGATACACTGCGCGCGGAGTTCGTGGAGAATCCCGAGGCGAAGCCGGACTCCGCCGGTCGTCGCGAACGCATGCTTCAATTGATCACGGCGCACGGCATTCCCGGACTGGGTCAGTCGGCAAGCTCCGCGCTCCGTATGCGCGAGCCGAACGACAGTACCTGGCGCATATACTACACGCTCGCAGACAGGATCAAGGTGAGTTTTTCGAAGGGCGCAGTCCTCAAGGTGGACCTGGACGGCAATGTACGCGGTGTCTTTCTCAGCCCTGTCGGTGCTGTCGCTGTGGATCCAAAGCGAAAGGGCGGATCGTGAAACTTCACGAGTTCGTCGCGGCGCTGAAGCCGCAGGATGCGTCGATCGGTGTGGCCTTGGCTGAGCTGGTCCGCCGCGCAGATGGCAACGGCACACTCGAGCGTGGTGAGTGGCAGGCAGCGCTTGCGAGCGCATGGACGCGTCTTACAGGTGGACGTGCGGCCGCCAACGGCGATCAGCCGCTGGAGAACGATGAGTCGTCGAGCTATCTCGACGAGCACGTCATGGCACGCCTGATGTCGGAGCAGATCGCGTTCCGGGAGCCGGATGGCGATTCATGGGAGCGCGCGTGCATACAGCGCGATCTATGGGCCGAGATCCAGCCCGTGCGTGAACAGATTGTAAGCGACGTCGATGTCGCTGTGCGCCGCATCATTGAGGCGGGTGAGCGTCGCGGACATGAAGCCGCCGAACCGGGCAGCAACAAAGTTGCCGGGGGAAGCACGCTCGTAGCCCGTGATCTTGTGAAGGCGTACCGCAAGCGCCGCGTCGTTGCCGACGTGACAGTCGAAGTATCGCAAGGCGAGATCGTCGGACTGCTCGGGCCGAACGGCGCGGGGAAGACCACGACGTTCTACATGATGGTCGGTCTGATCACACCGGATAAGGGTCGCGTCTTCCTGGATGATCGCGAGATGACGCGCGTCCCGATGTACAAGCGCGCCCGCGCCGGCATTGGCTACCTGGCACAGGAACCGTCGGTTTTCCGCAAGCTGACCGTCGAGGAGAACATCATGGCGATCCTCGAGTCCATGCCCATGTCGCGCTCCGATCGCAAGGCGCG
>JBDSPG010000299.1:0-11726 GCA_039912685.1 Longimicrobiales bacterium
TCTCGGTTGCAAGTCGATACACCAGTTCCATCAGCATCTCGGACGGGCCGGTCTCACCACTGTGAAGACCTCCGATCAGGTGGTAATGCGGTTTTGTCGTCGCAATCAGCTGTTTGATGTCTGAATCCGAGCGACCACGCGGGTCCGCGATCTTTGCGAGGTTCGCGCGATTCTGTGCGAGTGCGCGCATGTTCTCGTCTGACGAAACCCATACAACGATGAGCTCACGGCCCTCGTCGGAGCGACCGATTGTTTCGACCTTCACGCGTGGCGTCGCCACCGCGAGCGCTTTGTAGTACTTCAGGATGTCCTCGTAGTACGTCAGCTTCTTCGGCGCACCGATGTAGTAGCCGAGCACATCGTTCGGAGTGGGAATTCCGGCAACCTTCGGAAGATGATCGACCAGCGGACTGCCGTAGCGAGGCTCGCTCGTCCATAACGAATACATCTTCGCAAACTGATCGTCCTGCTGCTGCTTCGGATCCCGTGTCTCCGTGACAATCTGCTGCGCAGACACGACCGGTGCGCAAAGTAGAAGTGACGTCGCCAGAAAAAGGGCGGCGGGAAATGAGCGCTGCAGGCTCATGCGTCCAGCATTCATGAACGGCTCCTCGAACGGGTGCGGTGCGTGGCGGCGAGGGGCGGGTCGTCGGGACCCACGGACATAATGCGGCCCCGAAGCGCCCGTAGCCAGAACTGACGGCCGTGTGTGCTACATGCTCGTCGGTGGAGGACGGGGCCCGGACCCTCTGAAATAAAGCGGTTTTCGGCCGATTCAACGATCCGACCGCTCCGTGCGTCTATTGGTTGTCCCGCCGTGCGACACGGCAGGCTTGTCCCCTTCGTTTAGGGGTTCTACCAACGGGGGCATACCGCCTCCACTTCGAGAGGTATACGATGAAGCGTTCCGTATCGGCTGTGATGGGCGCAGCAGTCATGGTCCTGTGGGCCACGGCCGCATCCGCGCAGAGCAAGTTCGACGGCAAGTGGGCAATGGACATGGAGAAGTCCGCAGCCGCGAACCCGGCGATGGCAGCTATGGCAGGCGGTGGCGGTGGAGGTGGCGGTGGAGGTGGCGGTGGTGGCGGCCGTGCAGGCGGCGGTATGGGCGGTGGTCCAATGACAATTGCGGTCACCGAGGCCGCAATGACCGTAACACGCACCGGACAGAACGGTGAAGTCGTGACGACCTACAAACTGGATGACTCCGAGCAGACCATCACGCAGGGCCAGCGCGAGTCGAAGGTCAAGGCGAAGTGGGAGAGCGACAAGACCAGGATCGTCCTTAAGACCAAGCGTGCCGGCCAGGATGGTACCGAAACCACAACCAAGGCCGAATACACGATCGATGGTGACTACCTCGTGATCTCGACGACACGTCCGGGGCGCGATGGTGTGGAAATGACAATGAAGATGTACTACAAGAAGGCAAGCTGATCTTTCAGCCGGCTGGTCAACGGCGGCCGGGGGCTTATCCCTCGGCCGCCGTTTTCATACATGCAATGCGAAGAAAGATGTACTAGGCCTTTTTCCGCTTGGCGGAGAATGGCCGTTCCGACAGCACCGAACCATCGGCCTCATTCGTTACCGTTGCGGTTCCGGCCAGCTCATCGCTCTGCAGCTTGAGCGCGTACGATGACGTCAGGCGGATGACCTCTTCCTCACCGTTCCTCATCATCTTCGCTTCCTGCGGTCCGCCGTCCAGAAGGATCTGACCGTCCTTCACGATGCCCTTGAGCTGGCGTGCCGGCATGTCCGGCCGGCCTTCGATCGCGCCACGCTGCCACGTCGCGAAGACGGAATCGCCGCGCTGCTCGATCGTGATCGTGATGGTGACGGAGCCCGTTGGTGTCTCCACGCCGTTTTCGTTACGAATCGCGGCCGGTGATGTGGCTTCCCATACGCCGGCGTACTGCGCCGATGCGGGACGTGCTGCGAGCAATAATGGGATTGAGGTCGCGACCATCGCCGCGGACCGCATGACATTGCGCATAGTCCTCCGTGTGTGATTGCGTTCTGAGCCGAATGCGCGATTTAGAAGCCGCTCACTTCCGTTTTGGTTGCCGCAGCTCAGAACCTGGGCTTCAAAACCATCAGCAATACTGCGCTCAGAAGCAGCAGGACGTTCAACGTCGTAAGCATCTTGAATCGGTTACGGAGCGCTTCCGCACGCGCGGTGCCCGCGTCTCCGGACGCTAATACCGCGACCAGCTCCATGGCGGTCCTGCGGATGAATACTCCGCCGATCACGCCGGAGCCAGGTCCCGCGATCAGTCCCCACAGCATCCAGAACGGCGGCTTCCCGCCCGTCACTACCAGCATCGCAATGCCGGTGATCAGCGCAATGATCGAACCCGGCATCAGGGCGGCGCGGCCCGCGGCAATCATGCCTCGGCCGAGGACTCCCATGGCCACAGCATCGCGGCTGAACAGATTCGCGAGGATCGCGATCGTCGTGATTCCACCAACCCAGATGACCACCGCCAGGACGTGCACAACCTTGAGCCAGATGTAGATCCCCACGCGACCTCCTGTAATGATCGTCCCGAACTGATGCGCTTCTTTCCTTAGTCCCGCACCGGTGGCACCGTAATGACGATGTCGTACGCCTTGAGCGCGTCCGCAGTGGCGGCCGCGCGCTTCAGGAAAGCGTCCGCATCACGGCTCGCCCTGGGCAGCGCTTCCTTCAGCTCCGCATACTGCCGCATCAGAACGTCGCTCGGCATCTCCCAGATGTTCGCGATCGCACTCTTCAGCGCACTGGTACGGCCGAACACGTTCGCCGCGTTCACCACGCCACCGCCACCTCCACCGCCGCCGCCGCCACCACCACCGGCCGGCGTCGCCGCGCCCGCAACCGGGCGCACACCTGCGTTCGCAGCAACACCGAACTTCTCACGCAGCTGCGTGAATTCCGCGTTCAATGATTCGAACTGTGACTTCAGTGACGCTGGCACGGCCGTATTCGCGCTTACCTTCGAAGCAGCCTCTATCATCTGCGGATTCAATGTCTGCAGCTTGCCCATGCGTGCCGTTCCCTGACGCTGCAGCTCGTGCAGATCCATCACGACCTGCTGATACCGTTCCCGCTGCGCGACCGTCATCGGAATCGCTGGGTCCATCGTGATGCGCATCGGCTTTGTGTCGAGCACCTTGCCATCTACAACGAGCGCAACGTTGTAGGCTCCCGGCATCGCGTACGGCGCGGCGCCACCGCCACCACCACCTCCGCCTCCGCCACCACCTGCGGCCGCCGTGCTACCCGCAGCCGCAGTGGTACCTGCGCCCGCTGGGCTACCTGCGCCCGCCGTGCTACCCGCGCAAATGTTCGCGGGCAGGTAGCCCGCGGACGGAATCGCAGTCGGTACGCCCGGAATGGTTGCGCGTCCACCCTGCCCGGGGCTGCCACCCAGTGCACCACCACCGCCCTGACGACCACCACCCGGCGCTCCGCCGCCCGCCGATGCAGCAGGCGTGACGATGGGCTCCACACGCTGATCCCAGCACGCGATCTGGACGCCTGGCGCCTTGCGCGATGCGGTCAACGCGAGCTCACGCACTGCCGCACCGCGAGCATCCGTGATGCGAAGTTTGACGTCGCCTTCAATCTGTTTCTTCACGTAGAACGGGATCACTGCATCGGTGGGCGGATTCTCACCCAGGAAATAGTTGTGTCCCCAGAACTCGTCGTTGCGATCATCCTTCGACTTCCACTGCAACGCGGGCGGAATCGCGAACAGCTTCGCATCGGCAGATGCTGTCTGCGCTGCGGTAAATTCCTGGATCGGCTCCAGATGGTCCAGGATCCAGATCGCGCGGCCGTGCGTTGCAATGATCATGGAGTTCTCGCGCGGATGCAGCGTGATCTCGTCTACCCGCACGGTCGGAAAATTCGCCTTGAGCCGCCGCCATGAGCGGCCCCGGTCGAGCGACAGCATGATGCCTGTTTCCGTACCGGCGTACAGGACATCCGGATTGCGCAGGTCTTCCGTGAGTGTCTTCACAACCTGGCCGAACAGATTGCCATTGATCGAACGGAACGTCGCACCACCATCCGTGCTCGCCCACATGTATGTGTTGTAGTCATTCAGGCGATGGTTGTCGACGGTCACATACACGGTCGCTGCATCGAATCGCGACGGAGCGACCTCCGACACGAACGAACCGGCAGGGAATCCGGGCAGGCGGGATGTGAGGTTCACCCACGTCCTGCCACCATCACGTGACATGCTAACCACCCCGTCATCGCTACCCGTGAAGTACACACCAGGCTGCTTCGGCGATTCCGCGATCTGCACGATTGTGCTCCACGCACCGATGCCATCGTTCAGCGCGATCTTCGTATCGCTGTTCTTTACGCCCATCAGCACGATGTCATCGCGCTTCTGGCTCGTAGTGAGATCAGGGCTGATCGCAGTCCACGAGTCGCCCCGATCCGTCGACTTATACAACTTGTTCGCGCCGACCAGTAGCGTACCCGCATCGTTCGGCGAGAAGATCATCGGCGTATCCCAGTGATAGCGGATCGCTTCACCGGCCACCGGTGCAGGGAATACATTTGCAGCGCTCGGTCGGATCGACTTCGACTCACCTGTGACTTTGTTGCGACGGATGATGTTACCGTCCTGGGACTCCGTGTAGATGATGCGGGAATCGCGCAGGTCGGGGATCGCGACGAAGCCGTCGCCACCGAGAATCTGGAACCACTCGTGCGTCATGATGCCGCGATTGAAGCGCGAGGCACTTGGTCCGCACCAGTTGTAATTGTCCTGCATCCCGCCGCACACGTTGTACGGTGTTTCCATGTCGTAGCTTGCGTGATAGAACAGACCGGCCGGAACGTTCTCGAAGAACGCCCACGTCTTGCTCATGTCGTACGACATGGCGATGCCGCCGTCATTGCCGATGATGATGTGATCGGAATTCGACGGGTCGATCCAGATGGCGTGCACGTCGTCATGCGTGGCGAGTGCGGCATCGGTCGCGAATGTCTTGCCGCCGTCGATCGTCATCTGCAGGCCAACACCACCCATGTAAACGCGATCAGCGCTGTTCGGATCGATGCGCACCTGGCTGAAATACATCGGACGCGGATTGATCGAGCTCACCTTGGTCCATGTCGTGCCGCCATCATCGGAGCGATACACGCCCGTCGGGCCCGGCGGAGGCGCCGGCGCAGCAGCTGCGCCACCTGCACCTGCACCCGCGGCACGACCCGCCGCTGCAGAGTCCGCAGGCGCCGGCGATTCCTCGCCACCCGCTCTACCACCCGCTGCCACAGGACCTTCGATCGCAGCATACACGATGTTGGCGTTCTTCCGGTACGCATCGAGACCAATGCGTCCGAGTGAGCCCGCCGGCAAACCATTGGACAGACGGATCCACGTCTCACCGGCGTCCGTCGACTTCCAGATGCCGCTGCCCGGACCGCCGCCGTTCATGCAGCACGCCGTGCGCCGCCGCTGATACGTCGACGCGTACAGCACCTTCGAGTCCGTTGCGGCAATCACGAGATCGTTTGCACCCGTCTCGTCATCAACCGCAAGCACGCGCTTCCACGTCTTGCCGCCATCCGTCGTCTTGTAGACGCCGCGATCGCCACCCGCGCCGAAGAGCGGGCCCGTCGCTGCCACCAGGACGACATCGTTGTTCGATGGATCGATTACAATGCGGTTGATGTGCTTCGAATCGGCGAGGCCCATGTGTGCGAATGTTTTGCCGCCATCGGTGGACTTGTAGACGCCATCGCCCCACGATGTGCTCTGCCGGTTGTTCGACTCGCCCGTGCCTACCCACACCAAGTCCGGGTTCGTTTGCGACATCGTTACATCGCCCAGTGCAATCAGACCCTGATCCTGGAACAGTGGCACGAACGTCGTTCCGTTGTTCGTCGTCTTCCACAGGCCGCCGTGCGCCGTCGCCGCATAGAACACGGCCGGATTCGACTCCAACACCGAAATGTCCGCGATGCGGCCTGACATCACGCTCGGCCCGATCGAGCGGAAATGCAGCTTCTCGAATTCCTGCGCGACCGGAACCGCGGGCGCCTGCGCGTTCGCGTGGTGCGGAGTGACCAGCACGAGCGGCAGCATCGCCGCGTATATCAGGATGCAGACAACATGACGTGGCTGACATGCCATGGCCGGGCCTCCGGAACTCGAAGGGAGTCGTTACAACGGGATCCGCGCATGATAACGCGCGCCCTCGGCACAGGCTATGTTCGCCTGAACCCGCTACAAAGTGCGCGGTCCATAGGTGAACACCGCTGTATGCGACGGCGGGACGGGCGGATCAAAATGCTGGGGCACAACGATTTAAACGTGATTCGCAAGTCCGGCTGAACCGCGGATCGGCCCTTGCTACATAAAGCAGGCGAACCGTCCTGTCAGGCGGTGCGTTTTTCTGTGGTAAGCGCGAGGTCCTGATGCTCAAACGCCTGTTGGTTCTGCTCGTCGTTGGCGGAGCCCTACTGGCCGCATGGCAGACCGCCCACCCCGCTCCTGTGGCTGCGGCGGACGACATGACATATTCGACGGATACGTTCCGCGGTCGCCTGGAACGCAACGTCGGCGAGATCGCATCGAACGTGCTGGGGAAGCACATTCGCGCATCCGTTTCCAAGACGGAGCATGACCTCCAGGTGCTTCGCCCTGCGATCAAGCGTTCATCGGGTGCGGATCAGCGGCGGGCGCTTGTGGTTTCGCAGAAAATCACCGCACTCGACAGTCTGTCACTGCAGAGTCTCGAAGCGTTGCACCCCATTCTCGCGATCAGGCAGGCGATGAGCGCGCGCGGGTACATCGGCGTGGTGAAGCAGAATTTGATGGAAGAACGCGCAGCACGGTAACCCGCGCTGCCATCAGGCGTCAGCTGTTTGCGTTGCCCGGATACGCGACAGCACATGGCTCGTGCCGCGGACCCGCATCGTCACACACCGCGTAACTCGCATTTCCGTACATTGTCACACCCGCATGCACGCCCTGCGCGTTCAGCAGATAGAACTGGATGTTGAAGTTCGGCAGGCCACGGTTGTTGAGCAGCCGCTTCTCCACTGTGTTCTTTGCAATGCGACGGCACGCTTCCACTCCCGCGTCCTTCGGTGTCATGCCCCGTCGCATATTCTCCACGCACAGGAATGAAATCAGACCGTAAAGATTCGCTTCACCACGACCCGTCGAACCCGCAGCGCCGACTTCATTGTCCACGTACAGGCCCGCACCCAGGATCGGAGAATCACCGACACGGCCCGGGATCTTCCACGCCAGACCACTCGTCGTCGTCACACCGCAGATGTCGCCATTCGCGTTGATGCCGTCGCAATTGATGGTGCCATAATAGTGAAGCGGATCGATCAGACCCTCCTTCACCATCTCCAGTCCCACGCGCTTGCTTTCCATCGCGCGCGACTTCGGATCCAGCCAGTGTGCCGGATCCAGGCGACGTCGCCATTCCAGCCACAGCCGCCGCGATGATTCCGTATTCAGATCATCCTCGATCTTGAAGCCCATGTCGCGCGCGAAGTCCTGCGCGCCCTTGCCCGCGAGCAGATGGTGGTCCGTGAATTCCATGACGGCCTTTGCGACGTTTGCCGGCGTGCGCACTCCCTCGAGCGCTGCAACGCCACCCGCCTGCTTCTTCGGGCCGTGCATGACCGAGGAGTCCAGCTGCACCACGCCGTCCGCGTTCGGAAGACCGCCGTAGCCAACGCTGTTGTCGTTAGGATCCAGCTCCACGATGTTTACGCCGGCCACAAGCGCGTCCAGCACATCCGTTCCGTTCATCATCATCTCGTACGCTGTCTGCACGCACGTCTTGCCCGCCGCATTCTTCGACGCGTGACCGTTCCCTGACGCGATCACCACCGGTTTGATCGCGCCGCGGCGCATTATCGTCGGCGCCGCCTGTGCCTCGCCCGGCACCGCCAGGGACGCTCCCGCGGCAGCGATGGACGCTCCTGCGGCAGCTGAGGTCCTTACGAAATCCCGTCGATTCATGTCGGACATGGGGGGCTCCAGCTTGGAGGCATTTCTACGCTTCGGCAAAGTACCCGGTGCTACCGCCCTCAACAAGCGCGCCGGGCAAAGCGCGCTTGTGCCGTTGGTCTGGACGCGCTTGTAAAAAAGTGGCCCCGTCGACTAAACGACGAGGCCACCGGGATAAGCAAAAACGGAAGCTGCGGTTACTGATACTGGATGTAGACCGGAGCAGGACGAAGCTTTAAGACGTCGGAGGGCTGCATAATCGGATCGCCCTTCTTCGTGTCGTTGTGATAGAACAGCTTGAACCCAGCGTACTGCACGGGTTCGCGGACGATGTAGTCACGATACGAGTCGCGCTTCAGCCACGGCGCGCCCCAGCCGTCCATGTTCATCACGACCTGCACGTTCGGGTCGAGGCGTACCTGGTTCGCACCCTGTACCATGTTCCTCGTGAACCGGTGCACGATCAGAATCTTCGGCGGCAGGTTCTTCTCTGCTGCCACTTTGGACAGCAGCCCCACCGCGTAGTTGATGTCCGACGCGTTCATGGTGCCGATCTTCTTGCCCGGCTTCGTGCCATCCTTCATCGAAAACTCGGGATCGATCCCGAGGTGCACGTTCGGACGCGACAGGAACGGGATCAGGCGCGGCAGCTCTTCCTGCACCGAGCCCGTACCAACCTGCACGTCGAGGAACAGCAGCGCATTTCGCGTCTCTGCCCACTTCGACACCTGCTCCACCAACGAGTCACGCATACGTAGACGATACTTGCCCGACGCGCCGGGATCGCCCTGTGCAACTGTCACGATCAGGTGCAGCGCGGGAATAGCCGGCGTAGACGGATCCGCCGCCGTCCACGCGGCGACCTCCTTGTCCAGCATCTTCAGCATTGTCTGCACTTCGTACTCACCCAACACACCCATCTTCTTCGACAGCGGATTGCCGTAGTACGCAATGATCCGCTTGTTCGGGAGCACTGCACCCGCACGGGCCGGTGGGCTCTTCACGGGCCAACCCATGGTCTCCGCGAACGCGGGATCCTCGCCTGCGTTGTACTTCACCTTCGGAGACGCGGCCGCGCCGGAATCCGGAGTGCTCTGCGCAGCCGTATCCGAAACGGTCACCGCTGGAGCGGGGGCCCTTGTGAGGCTATCCGCAGTTTGTGTACGGTCCGCGGCGACCGACGCACTGTCCCGCGCGGCCGCGTGCAACGAGTCCTTCGGGGCGGCGAGACGTCCGCCAGCGAAGGTGAAAATGGCAAAGGCGGCCCCGGCGACGATGACGGCGGCAATGCCCTGACGTACACGAGGCGGGATTGGGCGGCGAACGACGGGTGATTCCATGAAATTCTCTCGCAGCGACCCGAGGCTGCCGGCCTCGGTCGGAGCGCGTCAAGTGCGCGCCAGCATTGAATATAGCACTAATGCAACCTTCGTGCTAAGTGGCCCTCCCAGATTTTTTCAGGCCTCGCTGGCACGTCCAATGCAGCCGAGCGCCGCAGCACGCCGTCAAGGACCTCATGCAGGCGGAGCAGGGAACATAGATACCACGCAAATCCGGCACGAACGAATGCGCGCATGCGACGTCGAGCTTCACGTCGCGCGAGCAGGCGAAGGCCCGGCCGTCATCCTGCTGCATGGGTTCCCAGAGAACTGGACGTCCTGGCGCCATCAGATTCCGGCGCTTGTGGCGGCCGGCTATTCCGTCCTCGCCCCCGACATGCGCGGTTACAACCTGTCCGACCGACCCGCGATGGTTGAGGACTACAAGCTGCGCCTGCTCATTGATGACATCGCCGAGCTCGTGCGCGCGACGCCGAACAAGCGCGCATACATCGTTGGACACGACTGGGGCGGTGTCATTGCGTGGACTTTCGCGGGCGCGTATCCGGAGCTCGTCGAAAAGCTCGTGATCATGAACGCGCCGCACATGTACCTGTATCGCAAGCTGCTCCGTTCGCCCGAACAGCTGCGGCGATCGTGGTACGTCGCACTGTTCCGCATTCCGCATCTCGCGGAGACGCTGCTGCGCTTTAACGACTATCGCGCCATTCGCAGGACATTTGCCAACGGTCCTGCACGCGCAGGCACATTCAGTGACGCGGACATCGATGCGTATGTCGATGCGCTGCGTCCTGACGGTGCACTGACTGCAATGCTCAACTACTATCGCGCCATGAGTGTGCCCGGCTCGATGGACATTGCACGTCAGGCACGTGTGGAATGCGACACCCTCGTCATCTGGGGTGATCTCGATCCTGCTCTGAGTCTGCGGCTGCTGGTGGACCTCGATGAAGTCGCGCCGCTCGTGCAGCTCGAGCGCATCCCGACCGCGGGTCACTGGGTTCAGAACGAAGCGCCAGAGGACGTGAACCGCCTGATGCTGGCCTTCCTGAAAGCACCCCCATCCCCGCCCAAGGACCGCCCCGTGTTCTCACCGATTCTCCCATTGCATGCAACGCGCATCTTCAAGGGAAGAAAGCACTTACTCCAGTAGGGTAGCTGCTTTCGGTGATGGCGCAGGGACGAGCACGAAACATCGGCACCCACCAGGGCGTATGGAAGCGGGCAAAGGATCGGTCGCATCCAAAAGCAACCCATGACCGATTCACGGTGTCTCAATATGCGAAGCGGATAAACCAAGGCTTGTCTCTGACAGGCAGGAACCAATGAATAGAATAACGAGAATCATCGTCGCGACCGTTGTAGGCTTCGGGCTTTCCCGTGTGATGCCTGTGAAGCGAGCCGTGCAGGCTGACTCGCAGTCGCCCACTCTGCACCCGATCGTCGTCGGCGCACTCGATGCCGCGCCCGCGTTCAAGTGGAGCAAGCAGAACACGCCATATCTCGATTCCATGCGTGCCCGCTTCGAGCTTGATGACGTCACGGCCGGTGCAAAGAATGATTATGAACGCGTTCGGGCGCTCTCTCACTGGACCCGTACGCGCAGCGACCGCAACGGTTCGCCGGAAGCGCGTCGCAAGGATCCGGTCGGCATTCTCGATGAAGTAACGGCGGGCCAGCAGTTTCGCTGCGAAGACTACGCGCTCGTGCTGTCGGGTGTACTGAATGCTATGGGCATGCCGGCGCGCGTCCTGAACCTGCGCACCGCTGATGCGGAGACACGCATTTCAGGCGCCGGCCATGTCGTCGCTGAAGCCTATCTGCGTGATGCGAAGCGCTGGGTGATGGTGGACGGACAGTGGGACATGATTCCGTTTGTGAAGGGCAAGCCCGCCAGCGCACTCGAGCTCAAAACAGCAATCGACGGGAAGAGTGCTTCCATCTCGTACAACTCCATGAGCGGGATCCGCGCTGCCGACTATTCGCGCTGGATCGCACCCTATCTGTATTACATGGATGCGAAGCTCGATCAACGTGTAGTGGGCGCCACGGATGTGCGCGTGCTCATGTACGTGCCGCAGGGCGGCAAGGCGATCCGCACATTCCAGCGGAAGACACCGCTCAAGAATGTCATCTATACCACAGCTCCGGCGATCTTCTATCCGCGCATGCCAATGCTCCAGGCACCGGCTGCCGCGAGCATTCGCGTGACGGCGCGCACCGCAGGATGAACTGACGGGCTGCTGTAAACCCAGCCGTTGAGTAAACCGGAAAGCGCCCCTGACAGGGGCGCTTTCTGCATCCCAGGGAAGCCGATCGGCCCGCCTCCGGTTGAAACACCGCCATGAAAGCACCACATTCAACGACCCGGCGGGAGATCTAACCCGGCCGGTACTCCATGGAG
>JBDSPG010000011.1:0-8712 GCA_039912685.1 Longimicrobiales bacterium
CCGGGACGATCACGGTCGAGCGTCCGGCTGACTCCACATTCAGTGACCTCGACCGCGAGCTGCTCTCCATTGGCGCCGCACACGTCGCGCTTGCATCCGCCAGGTCACGCATACTCGCATCGGAAACACGGCGCGCCGAGGAGCAGCAGGCGCTTCTCGACACGCTCGCCGACTTGTCCGGACATCTCGAGCTTTCGCAGCTGCTTCAGGCAGTGCTGCAGCGGGCAATTACGCTGCTTGGTGTAACGGGTGGCGAGCTGGCGATTCTGGATCAGGAAGCGAACGAGATGGTGATGGTGGCGAGCCTCAATCTCGGCACGGACTCCACCGGCATTCGCATGCGACTGGGTGAAGGTGCGATGGGCCTCGTAGGCCAGACGCACGAGCCACTCATCATCTCGGACTACCAGTCATGGTCAGGACGGTCCGGAAAGTACACGCAGGGCGAGGTCTGCGCAGTCATGGTTGCACCGCTGCTGATCGGGAAACGACTCGTCGGTGCGATCGCGAGCGTGCACTCCGACCCGGAGCGCAGCTTCGGCAGTGAAGATCTGCGGCTGCTCGAGATGTTTGCGCCCCAGGCTGCGATCGCCATCGAGAATGCGCGACTCTTCACGGAAGCACGCAGACGTTCCGAAGAGCAGTCCGCACTGCTCGAGACGCTCTCAGCACTCTCGGGTGAGCTCGAGCTGACGAAGGTTCTTGATGCGGTGCTCAACAGATCTGTAACGCTGCTCGGCGTGACCGGCGGCGAGCTCGCCATCTATGAGGAAGAGACGAAAGACGTCGTCATCGTCGCGAGCCACAACCTCGGTTCGGACAGCCTCGGCACACGCATGAAGCTAGGCGAGGGTGCGATGGGGCGCGTTGCACGCACACGCGAGCCCCTCATGATTCCGCACTACCAGGAGTGGGCGGGCCGTTCGGGGAAGTATGTCAGCAGTGAGTTCCAGTCCGTTCTCGCCGCGCCCCTCATGATTGGCAATCGCCTCGTCGGCGTAATCGGCGCAGTACACTCCGATCCGCGTCACTCTTTCGGCGATGAAGGCTTGCGACTGATCAAGCTTTTCGCATCACAGGCGGCGATTGCCATCGAGAATGCGCGGCTGTTTACGTCGGAACGGAAACGGGCGGAGGAACAGCAGGCACTGCTGGACACACTCTCCGATCTCTCAGGTGAGCTGGAGCTGTCGAAGGTCCTGCATTCGGTTCTCAACCGCGCCATCGGCCTGCTCGGTGTGTCCGGTGGTGAGCTTGCCACGTATGACGAACAGCGTCGCGAGCTCGTTCTGGTTGCAAGCCTGAACATGGGGATGGACTCGACCGGCACGCGCATGCGGCTGGGTGAGGGCGCGATGGGATACGTCGCACAGACGCACGAACCGATGATCATTCCCAATTATCAGGAATGGGCTGGACGCTCTGCGACGTACGAAGTGCCAACGGTTCATTCGGTGATCGCGGTACCGCTCCTGATCGGTAATCGTCTTGTCGGCGCGATCGCAAGCGTGCATAACGATCCCGCGCGTAACCTGGGCAACGAGGACCTGCGGCTGCTGCAGCTCTTTGCGCCGCAGGCGGCGATAGCGATTGAGAATGCGCGGTTGTACGAAGCCGCGCAGCAATCGTTCGACGCGTTGGTGGTGAACAATCCCGTTGCGATCGTCAGCGTGGACCTCGAGTTCCTCATCACACAGTGCAATCCCGCATTCGAGCGGCTCTTCGGCTATACGCAGGAGGAAGTGCTCGGAAAGAACCTCGACGATCTCGTCACGACGGAAGAAACGCGCGCCGAGGCCATGCAATTCACCGCGGCGGCGAAGGCGGGCAAGTTCGGGCGCGGTGTCGGACAGCGCCGTCGCAAGGACGGCGTGATGGTGGATGTCGAGCACTACAGCATCCCCGTGGTAGTCGGTGGCGAGGAAGTTGGTGCAATGGCTTTGTATCACGACGTCGGCGAATTGCTTGAGGCCCGCCGCGCCGCTGAAGGCGCGAGCCGCTCCAAGAGTCAGTTCCTTGCCAACATGAGTCATGAGCTGCGCACACCGCTCAATGCCATCATCGGCTACAGCGAGATGCTCGAGGAGCAAATGGGCGAGGAGGGCCGCGACGATTACGTGCAGGATCTCGTGAAGATCCGATCAGCCGGTCGTCACCTGCTCTCTCTCATCAATGATGTCCTCGATCTTTCGAAGATCGAGGCTGGAAAGATGGAGCTATACATCGAGGAGTTCTCGGTAGCCGACATGGTCCACGAAGTCGAGACAACGGTGCAGCCGCTCATCGAGAAAAACGCGAACCTGCTCGTTGTCGATGTCGGTGCGGAGCTGGAAACAATGCATGGCGACGTCACGAAGATGCGCCAGGTACTGTTCAACCTGCTCGGCAACGCAAGCAAGTTCACGGAGAACGGCGAGATCCGGTTGACCGTGGGGCGCGCTGGAGACGATACCATCTTCGAGGTCAAGGATTCCGGCATTGGCATGTCACCGGATCAGTGCGCGCGCCTTTTCGAGGCGTTTGCGCAGGCGGAAGCATCCACGAGTAAGAAGTTCGGCGGCACCGGTCTCGGCCTCGCCATCAGCAGGCAGTTCTGCCGTCTCATGGGCGGCGATATTTCTGTTGCAAGCGAGGAAGGTCAGGGAACCACATTCACAGTGCGCGTCCCATCGCACATCACCGAGACGGCAGCGCTTGCGCCGGCATTCAGTGAAGCCGCGCTCGATGCTGTTGGCGCCCCGGGCGGGCTTGTGCTCGTCATCGATGATGATCCCGTCTCACGGGAGCTGATGCAGCGGCACCTCACTCGCGCCGGCTATCCGACGCGCGGCGCGGCTGGCGGCAATGCGGGTCTGCAGCTCGCTCGTGAGCTACGCCCTGCCGCGATTACATTGGATGTGCTCATGCCGGAGATGGATGGATGGGCAGTGCTCGCAGCATTGAAGGCAGATCCCGACCTCGCCGATATTCCGGTAATCATGGCAACCATTCTCGACGAAAAACCGCTCGGCCTGGCCCTCGGTGCATCCGATTACCTGACCAAACCCATCGACCGCGACCGCCTCGTCAACGTGATGCGGCACTACGCCATTTCAGCTGACCGCTGCGTTCTCATTGTTGAGGATGATGAGTCCGCGCGTTCGATGATGCGTCGCACACTGGAAAAGGAAGGGCTGCGCGCCGTCGAAGCGGAGAACGGGCGTGTCGCGCTCGAACGTGTCGCGGCCGAAATGCCTGCCGTCATTCTGCTCGACCTCATGATGCCTGAAATGGATGGGTTCGATTTCCTTGCCGCACTGCGCGAGAGCGCAGCGGGGAAGGCGGTACCCGTCATTGTCGTCAGCGCTCTGGACCTCACCGCGGAACATCGTCAGCGGCTGAATGGCGGAGTGCAGCAGATCCTGCGGAAGGACGCATACTCATCCGAAGTCCTTCTGAATGAGTTGAGGCACGTACTCGAACCAATACAAATGTAAAGGACACAAACCGTCGCCTCATGGAGGGCCATGAAGTCAGGCACCCGTATTCTCGCCGTCCTGCTGCTGCTGTCCCCGTGCGCCGAGCATCTCGCCGCGCAAGCGCCGGCGAGTTTGTTTTCCGAGATGCGCTGGCGCAACATCGGTCCGTTCCGCGGCGGCCGCACCCGTTCAGCCGCAGGCGTCGCATCGCAGCCGTTCACGTTCTACGCGGGCGCAACAAACGGCGGTGTATGGAAGACGACCGACGCGGGACGCACGTGGTTCCCGATCTTCGATGCGACATCCACCAACTCGATCGGTGCGGTCGTTGTCGCGCCGTCCGATCCGAACATCGTCTACGTTGGTAGCGGCGAGGGCCTGCAGCGGCCGGACCTCTCCGTCGGCGACGGCGTCTACCGATCCAATGACGCAGGCCGAACCTGGACCCACCTCGGTCTGCGCGATGCGCAGCAGATTCCAAATATCGCAGTCGATCCCACTGATCCGAATCGCCTTTTCGTTGCTGCGCTCGGCCACCCATACGGCGCGAGCGCGGAGAGAGGCCTGTATCGGTCATCGGACGGCGGCGTGACATTTACACCTGTCTTGCAACGCGATGAGAACACGGGTGCAAATGACGTCGACATCGATCCATCGAATCCAATGGTCATCTACGCAAACCTCTGGGAGGCGCGTCAGGGGCCGTGGGAGAATGGAGCGTTCAGCGGAAACAACGGTGGCCTGTTCAAGTCGACCGATGGAGGCGGGACGTGGAGGCAGCTCTCGGGCGGGCTTCCGCCGAATGTCGGACAGGTCAATCTCGCCATCGCGCCGTCGAATACGCGCCGGGTTTACGCGGCAGTCGCGGCAGGTGGTGCTGTCGGCATCTATCGTTCAGATGATGCGGGAGATTCGTGGACGCGCATCACGACAGACACGCGTCCCGCGGGCCGCATCGGCGGCGGCGATCTTCCGGTGCCCATCGTCAATCCGAAGGATGCGGATGCCGTCATCATGGCCAGTACCGTATCATGGAAGTCGACGGACGGCGGTAAAACCTGGACCTCATTCAAAGGTGCGCCCGGTGGCGAAGACTATCAGGGCGGCTTGATCAGTCCCGTGAATCCGGACATTGTGTTTCTTGTCGCGGACCAGGGCGCAGTCGTCTCACTGAACGGCGGTGAGTCCTGGAGCTCGTGGTATAACCAGTCCTCCGCTCAGATGTATCACGTCACCGCCGACAACGCTTTTCCGTATCGGCTGTGCAGTGGTCAGCAGGAGAGCGGCTCCGCGTGCGTCGCGAGTCGCGGGAATTACGGCGTCGTCTCCGACCGCGACTGGCTGCCCGTCGGCGTCGACGAGTACGGCTACGTCGCACCGGATCCGCTGAATCCCGACATCGTTTTCGGTGGCCGCAGCGTTACACGCTTCGACCGTCGTACCGGGCAGACATCAAGTGTGAGTGCTGTGCAGGGTGGTCGTGGCGCAGGCGCAGGACCAGCATCCATATGCAATCGACAGGTGCGCACGCAGCCCGTTGTGTTCTCTGCAGCGGACCCGCACGCGCTATTCTTCGGCAACAACTGCCTGTTCAAGACCGTTGATGGTGGCGTCACGTGGAAGCAGATCAGCGGTGACCTCGCCCGCCGGTCGTACGAGCTGCCGAAGAGCATCGGGAAATACACGGACCCATCCCTCATGACCACGCGCGGAGTCATCTACACCATCGGGCCGTCTCCACTCGACGTAAACCGCATCTGGGTTGGCACGGATGACGGCCTCATCTACGTCTCCGTGAATGGCGGAGTCACGTGGAAGGATGTAACGCCGCCGCAGATCGGTCCGTTCTGGAAGGTGTTCATGATCGATGCCAGTCACTTCGACGGCGCGACAGCATACGCCGCGGTGAACACACTGCGCCTCGATGACCAGCGTCCGCATTTCTACCGCACGCACGATCTCGGTGGGACATGGACGGAGATTACGGACGGCATGTCGACGTTCGGCGCCGCCAATTCGATCCGCGAAGATCCCGTGAAGCAGGGCCTGTTGTTCGCGAGCACGGAGACCGGTGTCTACACATCGCTCGATGATGGCAACCACTGGACATCGCTGCGGCTCAACCTTCCCGCGTCATCCGCGCGCGACATCATCGTCAAGGATAACGACCTCGCCATCGGCACTCACGGCCGCGGATTCTGGATCCTCGATGATATTACGCCGCTGCGGCAGATCAGCCCGGCGACACTCGCGACCAACGTTGTACTGTTCAAGCCTGCACCCGCAATGCGCGTGCGCTGGAACATGAGCACGGACATGCCGTGGCCGAAGGAAGAGCCCGTCGGAGAGAACCCGCCGGACGGCGCGGCAATCAACTACTACCTCAAGTCGGCGACGGCAGGGGCGGTTACACTCGAGATCGTTACACTATCCGGACGCGTGGTGCGACGGTACAGTAGCACCGACTCTGTCGCGCCGATCCCCGAGCCCGCCGCAGCGCCGGTTCCGCTCTACTGGTACAGGCATCCGCAGCGGCTCGGCACGAGTGCAGGACTGCATCGCTTCCACTGGGACGTGCACTATCAGTCGATTGCCACTGGTGGTGGTGGACGGGGCGGATTGCCGATCAATTCGGTGCCGGGAAATGCAACGCCCGCACTCGGAACCCCCTGGGCATCACCGGGCAATTACACCGTTCGGCTCACTGTCGATGGCAAGTCGTACACGCAGCCGATCACGGTGAAGCAGGATCCGCGCGTGACGACGCCGCTGCCCGCTATGGCCGAAGTGTATGTGACGACGAACACACTGTACTTCGATGCCGCGGATGCGCAGCAGGCCGTAGCGCACCTGATCTCGCCGCGCTCGCAGGTTGCCGCGCTCTTGCCGAGGGCGAGTGGAACTGTAGCGGCTGCATTGAAGATCTTTGATGAACACACTGCGGCAGTGCAGGGAGCAACGCCGGTGCAACCGGGTGGCCGTCTCTGCGGTGGCGGCGTGGCCGCCGCACCGGGCGCGGGGGGTGGTGGCGGTGGTGTCGCACCCGGAACGATACCGTGCGCCGTTTCGCAGTTGAGTGGTGTAGTAAACACATTCCAGGCGGCGGACGTCGCGCCGACGTCCAATCAGCGACGCGCCGTCGCAAGCGCACGAGCAGAGGCAGCGCCGGCGCTCGCGGCGTGGACGGCCCTCCGCACAGTCGAGCTGCCGTCGCTTAACATCAAACTCAAGGCGGCGGGCCTCACGCCCGTCACATTGCAATAACGCAGGAACCACATCGATGGCACAGACGAAGTACAGCGGCAATCCGTCAGCGACGACGCCGCAACACGTTGGTTCGTCCGCAGACGAGAGCAAACTTCGAATCGAATGGATGGATGGCCACGCGTCCGAGTATGATCCGCGCTACCTCCGCATGGCGTGTCCGTGTGCGGGGTGCATCGAGGAGATGACGGGTCGGCCGCTGCTCGATCCCGAGACGATACCTGCGGACGTCTATATGACGGCGGTCAAATACGTCGGGAGGTACGCTCTGCGCTTCGACTGGAGTGATGGTCATAACACGGGGATCTACCCGTTCGATTCCCTGCGCGGTCTGTGTTTGTGCGAGGACTGCAATCCACAATAAAAAACGGCCGCCCCGTCTACCGGAGCGGCCGTTCTCGTAGCCCGCTTAACGCGTGCTACAGCGCCTTAGCGGACGCGGACGACGTTCTGTGCCTTCGGGCCCTTCGGCTCGTCGACGATATCGAACTCGACCTTGTCGCCCTCAGCGAGGCTCTTGAAGCCGTCGCCCTGGATGGCGCTGTGGTGCACGAAGCAGTCCTTCGAGCCGGACTCCGGCGTGATGAAGCCGAAACCTTTGGTGTCGTTGAACCACTTAACGGTGCCTGTGGTACGCATACTCGTACTCCCTTATCTGGGTGATGTCGGAAGCCGGTTGTCCGTACCGATCGATCACCATCTTGTTCTGGCGAGGTCTAAAACGAAAAAAAGACCCGGAGTAGCTCCAGGTCCTCTCGTCGCTGGCCCCGACACCTTGTCGGGGTATTCTCGCCAGAAATGAAGGTAAACGCATGGCCCTCCATTGTCAAGGATGCCGTTCCCCTGCCTCGCCGGTGTCCACGGTCTCCGCCCCTCGACCTGTTTGTGCCCGGACCCACGGTTTCGCCGTCAAGCCACGGCGCGATATTTCGCGATGAAGGGAACAGCACTGGCGAGGGCAGCCAGCAACAGAACTGTGAGGAACACAGAGAATCCAGCAATGCGCGGACCCCGCGTGGCAACACCGAAGTATTCCTGCGACCACTTCATTGTCCATGCGTTCAAGCTCACACCGAACGCGTTGCGGAATGCTACGTCCACGGGTTCGGTCGAATGCCAGAAGCTATCAAATTTGGCGGCACCAAATTCCTGTTCAACGTGTGCGAACATAGCTTCGTCGTGATCGCCAATACGGGGTTGATAATCATACCGCCGGTCGGGCGTGAAGGCGGCAATACGCATCGTGTCGTCCTCCATGCGCCAGTTGAGTGCCCGACCGCAGGCCACCTCGTCACCCGCGCGGCACGCACGTCCATACCCGCGATTCGTGTTCCGCCAATCGATTCCAAACGGTTGCCACTCCCGCTTCTCAGGGCTGGGAAGGATTGCCACCGGGGCCGAGGCGAAGTGATAGCCACCTTGCCGCAACCATCCCTCCACGCCTGCACCCGGGGCACCGTAGCGCGCCCAGAACTGGCAAGGGCCGGTGAGGTTGGACAGCCTGCCAGTGACATCATGGCGTCCGTAGTCGATGCCGATCCCTAGCCTGGCATTGCGAGTCGTCAATGGAAAAGTAGTGACGCAGTACGGACCGATCGCGTCCTGACCCGTGAAGTAGTTGGTGCGCGAGTAAACGTTGCTCTTGCCATAACGACCCAGGGCGGCTTCGTGAAAAACGATACCGACACGTGCGCGCAAGCCCTGCGCCCCGCCAAGCTGCGTCTCGACAAAGCGTTTTGTGGAGTCTACAGGATCTACCACATACGACGCCTGCGATACGAACACGCCCGTGGCCATCTTGGGCAGGACGGCTACGACCGTGTCATTCAATACATACTCCGCATGCGCAAGCTGCCACTGGTCAGCCGATCTGAGCTGCTTCATGCGTTCCCGTGTTGTCACGTCGTCATACCAGCTCGGCGGCCCCGGCTGCCATACGTGGATCCACACCGCTGCCAGGGTGCACGCCGCCGACAGGCCAGCGATGTAC
>JBDSPG010000027.1:0-3568 GCA_039912685.1 Longimicrobiales bacterium
GATGTGCTCGCGTTCCAGCCGCAGGGTCGCGGCACCGATATCCCGGCGGCACTCGATTACGCGGCGCGGCTGCTCTCACACCGCGGTGTCATCTTCCTGATGAGCGACTTCGCACCGTCTGCCGACAGTGGCACCGGCGCTGATGCAACCGTGGGATGGGAGAAGACGTTCCGCACTGTTGCGCGCCGCCACGACGTGGTGGCCGTGCATGTCACGGACGCGCGCGAACAGGAACTGCCTGACGTCGGATTGATTGTTGTTCGCGACCCGGAATCCGGCGGCGAATTCGTGGTCGATACAGGGCGCAGGCAGTTGCGCGAGCATTACAGGGCGCAGATCACCGCCGAGAACGATTCGGTTCAGAGGCTGTTCCGAAAACTCGGGGTCGACCAGATACACATCCGTACCGACGAGCCGTTTGTCGGACCGCTGCTCTCGTTCTTCCGACGCCGTGAGAGAAGGCGGGGGAGGCGTTGAGAATGCGAGACGCACTCATAGTGCTCGCCGTTGGTGCCTTTCTACCGGCATCGCTCAGCGCGCAGAGCGCGCAGACAGGAATTCTCGGCGACACGATTACGGTCGGCGATGTGGCTCGCGCGGCGATCCGCGTGAGCGTTCCTCGCGGTGCCGTTGTTGTATTCCCGGATTCGTTGCTGTTGCCGAGGGACCTCGAGAATGCGGGGACCCGCACGATCAGGTCGGACACGACTGCGACTGGCGTGGAAGTCACTGCCGTGTATTCGATCGCTGCGTGGCGTCCAGGTATGCACGCACTGCCGGAAGTATCGTTCACGATCGACGGTGCGCCGCATGTCGCCGCGTTCGATTCGCTGCGCGTACAGTCCGTGCTACCCGCCGACACGACGGGCATCAAGCCGAAGCCGTTGAAGGGAACGCTCGGTGGCACGCGCGTCATGTGGCCATGGCTGGCACTGCTCGTTGCACTGCTGACTGCCGCACTCGCATACTGGCTCTGGCGCAGGCGTCGCCGCCCAGTCGCGATCGTGCCTGCTTTACCCGCCAGACCGCCGCGGGAAATCGCGATGGAGCGGCTGGAGCGTGCACGGGAGGCTGGACTTGTCGAGCGCGGGGAGCTGAAGGAATTCTATTCAGAAATCTCTGGCGCGGTCCGTGACTTTGTTGAAGCGATCGATCCGGCGCTGTCACAGGATCTCACGACCAGCGAACTCGCCTCGCGGGTGCGCGGGCGTGGAGCGCACGCGGAGGGCGTCGAACTCCTCACGTTGCTCGGTGCTGCCGATATGGTGAAGTTTGCGCGTCGCGCACCGCGCGCTGCAGAAGCGTACGAGGAATGGACGCGCGCAACGCGGTGGGTCAGCGATGCCACCTGGCCGCCGGCTCCGCGCGTGGAGCTGGAGCGCGTCGCATGACGTTCGGCTTCGCGCATCCGTTGATCCTCCTCTTCGTGCTCCTGCTGCCCGCGTATCTCTGGCTGCAGCGCGGGCGTAGTCGCGCCTTCATTTTCTCCCGGGCCGCAGCCGCGGGTGCGCTTGCAGGTGGCGCGGGCCGGCGACTCTCCATGCTGCCGGGATGGCTGCGCTCGATTTCCTACGTCGCGCTCGTCATTGCACTCGCTGCGCCGCGGACCGGTGCTGCCGCCGTGAACATTGACGCCGAAGGCATCGCGATCGTCATTGCGATCGATGTGTCGTCATCGATGCTGGCCGAGGACTTCAAGCCGAACAACCGGCTGGAGGTGGCCAAGGAGAAGGTCGCAGCATTCATCGCCGGTCGCCAATACGATCGCATCGGAGTCGTAGCGTTTGCGGGTGAGGCATTGACGCAGGTTCCGCTCACAATCGACTACGACGTCCTGTTCCAGGCTGTCGACCAGCTGACCATAGAGGCGAACGGACTTGGCGAGGGGACTGCGATTGGAACCGCGATCGCGACCGCAGCCAACCGGTTGCGCCGTGTGCCGGGCAAATCCCACGTCATGATCCTGATGACGGACGGTGAGAACAATCGAGGCGACATCGATCCGCTCACGGCTGCGCGCGCAGCAGCCGCGTACGGCGTGAAAATCTATACGATCGGGGTGGGCACGGAGGGCGTCGCGCGGGTTCCGCTCGGAGAGCCGGGGCAATACGGCGTCCAGTACGTGATGTCGCCGGTGCACATCGATGAGGAGTTGCTGGGCGAAGTCGCGGACCTCAGCGGCGGGCGGTATTTCCGCGCCACCAACTCGGAAGCCCTCGACAGCATCTACCATCAGATCGACAAACTTGAGAAGAGTACGGTAGACGTGACGCGGTACGTCAACTACACACCGCGATATCTGCCGTTCGTTGCGCTTGTCATCGTCGCGCTCCTTCTCGAGTGGATGCTGCTGTCCTCCCGTTTCGGGAGGATCCCATGACGTTCGCACGACCGATGCTTCTGGGCCTCGCGTTTGCGCTGCCTGGTGCGCTTGCAATCCTGATCGCCTTGTATGCGCACCGTCGGCGCCGCGTGGCCGCATTGCTTGGCGATTCCGCGCTGATCGCGCGACTCGGCGCCGGAAGGTTGAGCCGGTTCCCGACTGCACGACTGCTGCTCATGATGATCGCCGGCGCATCCCTCGGTATCGCCGCAGCCGGACCGCGCTGGGGCAGTGAAGTGATGCATGGTCAGGCGCAGGCACTCAGCGTCGTTCTCGCCCTGGATATCTCGAAATCCATGCTGACGGCGGACGTCGCGCCGAGTCGGCTCGAGCAGGAACGACTGTTGGTGCGCAGGATGCTGCGCGAGATGCCGTCCGACCGCTTCGGCCTCATCGTATTCGCTGGACGTGCGTACGTGCTGTCGCCTGTGACCGTCGACCACAGTGCGCTCGAGCTCTACACGGATGCGCTTGCGCCAGACATCGTCAGCCAGGGCGGATCTTCGATCGCTGCGGCCATCACGCTGTCGGCTGAGCTCGCGCGTGGCAACAAGGAGAGTACAGAGCACGCCGTCGTGCTCGTGACGGACGGCGAAGCGCTCGAGGAGCGTGACGCCATCGATGATGCACTGGTGCGCGCAGCGCGGGCAGGCGTGCACGTGTTCACGGTCGGTACGGGCACTCCTGCAGGCGGACCGGTTCCTGATGTGGATCCGCGTTCGGGGGCGAACGGCGGATTCAAGCGTGATGAAGCAGGTAACACCGTTATCAGCCGCCTGGATGCGCCGATGCTTCGGCATATCGCAGAGCAGACGGGCGGCGAGTATGTGCAGCTGGATCGTCCTGGTGCGGCCGATCGTCTTACGCAGCTGCTG
This sequence comes from Longimicrobiales bacterium, assembly GCA_039912685.1. Lineage (GTDB taxonomy): Bacteria > Gemmatimonadota > Gemmatimonadetes > Longimicrobiales > RSA9 > DASUXU01. Next base: position 3,259 of record JBDSPG010000027.1, read on the forward strand.
AACCGGCTGGATCGCACGACGGAGACGAGCGAGCAGCGCGTTCGGAAGAAGGAACGCTACGCATTGTTCGTCCTGATCGCGATGCTGTGCATTGTGTTCGACGCCCTGCTCGCGGCTGCGCCCGCGCGGGCGCCGGCTCGAGTCGGCGCTGGAACTGCAAGTGAAGCGGTGCGCACTGCGCCAACCGGTGTGAAGCCGCCACGCAGACGGCGCAGATTCGTTGCGGTGCAGCTGATTGCCCTGTTCCTCATGGGTGTCACTGCGGGCTTTGGAACGGGTGATCTCCAGCGCGGCAACCGCCTGTACAGCC
>JBDSPG010000028.1:0-15160 GCA_039912685.1 Longimicrobiales bacterium
ACCAGCTGTCGGACACGCCGAAGACGCGCATGACGAGCTCGACCTGGTCGTCGCGGGTCCAGTCGAGATAATCGATGACGCGGGGAGCCTGTTTGCCGGTCTGTGCGTAGTTCCGGTAGTCCACGTATGTGGTGTCATAGCCGGTCTGGGACGCGGACGGCAGGACGATCATGAACAACGAGTAGCCTTCGTTGTCCATGCCGGGCCCGAGCGTGTCGCCCACGAGGAACGTGGCGGCAAAGCCGGCGGCGGAGCGGCCGGATGCGGGGAACGCGGCACCCTGCTCGAATGCGGCGGCCCAGTTGCCGGGGAGCGTCGCACCGCGCTTGCGGATCGCGCGCTCAGCCAGGATGGGAGCGACGGTGTTCATGGTCCGGCTGATGTCGCCTACGTCTTCGTTCCGTTTCGTGATCTGCGGTGCTTGTGACTTGGCAACGGCGAGGAACTCGCGGATGCTGTCAGCGCCGGCCGAGAGCTCGAGGGATCCGAGCGCTTGCGGCTGGACGGGGCAGCCGGGCTGCTCGGGGACCTGCGCGGACTGGACGACATAGGTGCCGACACGGGCGCCACGGCTGAACAGCGCGAACTCCTGACCCTGGCGCATGTTCGCGGCGACAAAGCGGGTGGCATAGACGCGGGCGTCGCCTGACGTACGCAGGAGGCGGAGCGAGTCAGTGACCATCTCACCCACCGGGATCATCACGGCGCCGACCGTGCTTCGTGCGACGTAATACAGCACGGGCCCCTGCGGCAGCTCGTCCATGGCCGCTTCCTCTTCCTTCGAGAGCTGCGCGCCCCGCGCCTTGGCGGGCGGAGGTACCACGGCGACATCGGCGCCACCCCAGCTCACGTTGTCGCACGCAGTGAGCGCGCTTACAATCAGGGCGACAGCGAGCGACGCACGGATGACGTGCAGATGCGCGCGCAATGCTGACTTCTCAGGACCGTGCAGGGATACCCCCGTGGAATGGTTGACTGCTAAAGTAGGAACCGCTGTGGGCAGTGGCAATCTGCGGGCCGCGGCAGATGCTTCGACCCCGAGCGACAATGTCCCTCGACTCGCCTGAGTTCCGCCGGATTCTCGGCCACTGGGCCAGCGGCGTGGCCATCGTGACCACACGAACGGGCCAGGGCCGTCCGTGCGGCCTGACCGCCAACGCCATCTCCTCCCTGTCACTCGACCCGCCGCTCGTCCTCACCTGCGTCGAGCGAAGCGCGGACACCCACGACTGCATTCTCGAGACACGATCGTTCGCGATCTGCGTACTCGACAATACGGCCGAACGGATTGCACGGCGTTTTGCGACGGACGACATCGCCGAAAAATTCGAGGGTGTCGCGTTTCATGAAGAAGTGACGGGCGCGCCCGTGCTCGACGATGCGCTCGCATGGGTCGATTGCGAGCTGCATGCGCAATTCGATGGTGGGGATCATTCGATCTTTGTCGGACGCGTGCTGCGGGGCGATGCTCGTGAGGGCGAGCCGCTCATCTATTACAGAGGGGGATACCGGTGACTGGCGACGGGCGAAAGTGAACAACAGATCATCACGTGGCATGCTGGCGCCCTTCATCACCGGGCTTGCTGGGGCTAGCGGGGTGACGGCGGGAATGGCGTTGCTGCTGTATACGGGGCAGGGATTTTTGCGGACGGCGGGGGTGCTGCTGGGGATTACGGTGGGCGCGATTGCGGCGGGGGTCTGGGCTGGCGACGTGGGGAGCCGGTCGACGCGCGGGCGCACGGTCATCATGATTCTCGCGTTCCTCGTTGCATCCGCATTCGCTGCAGTCTGGCCGAGCGCGCCGTCGTTGCGCGCGGAGACGTACGGCGGATCGCTGGCGGTGTTGCTGATGCTTGCAATACCGTCCTATGCGACGGGCGGCATGCTGGCGGGGTTATTCCGTCATCGCGGCTATGAAAGTGATGTTGGTGTGCAGGCACTCGCTGGCGCATCTCTTGGACTCTTTCTCGTGACGACGTACGGCGTGCCGCATATCGAGGCGTGGAGCGTGTTCTTTGCAGCGGCTGCACTCCTGGTACCCACCGCGCTGATCCCCGTGACAATGACACAAGACTCAACTGCAGTTGGAGGCCCCATGCGCGACCGCGTCGTAATTATCACAGGCGTCGGCAGCACAGGTCAGCTCGGGTACGCCATCGCTCGCCGCTTCGCAGCAGCCGGTGCGCGCCTCGTCGTTGTAGCACGGACCGATGAAATACGTTCGCTCGCGACGGAACTCGGCGACCGTGATCGCATTGTCGGCGTGCGCGCCGACCTCACCCGTCAGGCCGATGTCGACGGTGTCATTCAGGCCGCGCGCGCATTTGGCCGACTCGATGCACTGATCAACGTCGCCGGCGGTCTCACCGTCATGCACAGCATCGATGATACGACGTCGGAAGAATTCCGTCGTGAAATGAGCATCAATGCAGAGACAGTGCTGATGATGTCGAAAGCAGCATTGCCGATGCTGCGCGAAAGTCACGGCTGCATCGTTAACTTCGCATCGCCCGCAGGCGAACGGGCCGTGGCGGGACTGGGTGCGTATAGCGCTGCGAAGGCTGCCGTTATTGCTTTGACCCGATCCCTCGCGCTCGAGGAGCGTGGGACTGGTGTTCGCGTCAACGCGATTGCGCCGGGCCTTATGGACACGGAGGTAAACAGGGAAAAGGCTGAGGAGGGGGCTAGGTTTGTTACGCGGGAGCAGGTTGTTGACGTGGTTTCCTTCCTGATGGAGGCAAACGGCGTGAACGGGGAGACGATTCATGTAATGGGAGAAACCCTTCGATAGCACGTTCCCGCCCGTGCCCTGTGTGACCGAGTCCGCCACTGAACGAACAAGCGGGCTTCGCCCGCGGCGACGGGCGACGGACTGGTGCGTACCTCCACATCGTCGCGCTGACCTGGCTCGCTATTCCCCCGCCCCGACCGCATCGCATCCTTTGCTCATGGCTTTCTACTTTCAGAAAATGCGGGCGTACCAGCTGTCGCTGGTGTTCTATCGAGAGGTGCTGCATGCAACGCGGCGCACGGCGTGGCCGGAGAGGTCGTTGTGTGATCAGCTGATACGGGCGGCGAGTTCTATTTCGTTGAACATCGCGGAGGGTGCGGGTGAGTACAGCGTTCCGGAGAAACTACGCTTTTACCGCATTGCCCGCCGTTCCGCCTGGGAATGCGCCTCCATTCTCGAGCTGCTGCAAGTCGGCGCCGATCGGCGCGGTGCATTTGTAAAGGAACAACAAGCCCACCTCGAAGAAATCTCCGCCCTCCTGACAAGCACCATCCTCCGCCGCCAAAAGAAAACGCCCGCCTCAAAAGAGACGGGCCCAATAATGTCAAAGCGAAAGTCGAGGGCTCGACGACCGGTGCAGCATAAGAAATCGCTCAGTCGCCCCGCCGCCGCCGCCCTCGTTGTTCTCATTCGCCCGTCGCCAGTCGCCCGTCGCCACGCGCGCTTCAGCGCGCGCCGCCACGCGCAAAGCGCGCTTATCCGTTCAGCAAAAGAGACCGAAGGTCATGCCACGGAACGGGATCGAAAACGAGTCTACCTCTTATACGCTTCCTGCCTGACATCGGTAAGTCTAAGGAACGGCTCCGCCCTCCGCTGCGTCTCTAGCGCCTTCGCGTGATTACCGTTCCTCTCGTAGAGATACGCCATGATCGACAGCGTGTACGCGTAGTACGAAGGGATGCCCTCCGTTGCGATATCAGTCCAGTGCGTCCACTTGTCCGGGAAGCCTGGGTGGTGCACGAACACTTTGTCGACCAGCGTCTCGGTGCGCGGGAGATCGACAAATCTACCCGTCAGTGCTGATGCGGTGCCGCTTTCGATCTCGTAAATGCCGCGGGTGCTGTCGGCCTGAATGGGGCCATTGTTCAGCTTGAACGCGACGCCCTGTCGGAGCAGGTTGTCGAACAGATTGAGCTGCGAGTAGGCCTGCGTCGTCATGGCAAAATAGATCGGCCGGTCCTCGATCGATGTTGTCACGATGTACGCGAGGAACAGATCGGCGGGCACGAGTGGTGTGCCTTCGGGAATCGCCGTGTTGATCAAGCCGGCACGGAACGGCATCGCATTCGTGCGATACGGCGGTGTCGATGCGACCTGCAGAATCTGATCATCCGTGAGCGGCAGGATCGACTTCCGCGGCGGGCGCATACCCGGCGCATCTGATGCCGCTGCAACATTCGGAGTTTCACCGCCCGGCCCGGCGGGCTGATAGATTGTCACACCCTCGGGCGCGACATAGGGCCGCTGACAGATCGTGCGCGTATCGTCGTCGCTCGACTTCTCGTTTGCAGGACACGGCGTTGTAGCATCGCGCAACTGTCGCGCGTACCAGTCCGTGTTGAGGTAGCTCATCACGATGACCGTGACATCCTTGCGGATGCCTTCGGCCTCCTGCAGGTACCAGAGCGGGAACGTGTCGTTGTCACCATTCGTGAATACAACGCCGTACGGCTCGACACTCATGAGCAGGTTGTAGGCCCAGTCCCGCGCGGCGTAATCGCCTTTCCGCGAAGCCCAAGACCAGTTCGCGAACAGCGGCACCAACGCAAGTGCGAGCACGGGTGCAGTGGCCCATGCGGGACGCAGGGCATGCAGCGGCGACGCGTGCTCGAGCTCGGTCTTCAGGAACATGTCCGACAGCTTCGCCCACAGTGATGCGAGACCGATGCCGACCCATAGTCCCCAGATCGAGAAGCTGACAATGAAGAAGTAGTCGCGTTCACGAACCTCGGTATTGCCGTTCTGCGCGTCACGCCACGGCGTGGTATACCCGTACTTGAAGTTCAGGTAGAACACGAGTCCGATGGACAGCGTGATGAAGAGCATCGCGATGTAGGCGAAGCTCTTCTTGTCGCGGCGCCAGTTGGTGAGCGCGCCGTATCCGCCGAGCAGTGTGAATACGAGTGTGACGAGTGCGCGGGGCAGCGCGCCCCACGAGAAGTTGCCCATCACGGAGCGCGCCCACTGCCAGTCGAAGTACTGCATGTAATTGGCCATCTGAGCGAAGAACAGAGCGGGTGAACGGGGCACCATGAGCCCTTGCGACGCTGCGACCGGATCGAGGAACATCGACGGCTTGTCATACTGACGGCGTGCGAGCGCATCAGACAGCGCGGCGCAACCTGCCTTGCCGAACGTCAGCACGCTGGTCACCGATGAACTGAGATTGCTGCACGTGGGATCGGCCTCATTGATCACGGGATCGAGACCGGCACGGATCGGCAGGAAGAGGTGCACAGACAACCCGAGCACCACTGCGGCAACAGCGCCGGCATACAGCTTCCAGTTCGCAATGGGCGAGAGCGTGCGCGGCTCGACAATGAGAATGAACAACACGAGCGCGGGCGCAGCCAGGAACGCCATGAGATGATTGGCGACAGACAGCGCGAGGATGAACACCATCAACAGAATGAGATTGTCATCCTTGCCCTCACCGAGACGGTCGCGCCAGCGGAACGCGAGGAACGAGAGCAGCGCGATGGTGAACAGCGAGACGGTATACACTTTCTCGTTCACGTTCGACTGGTTCCACACAGTGAACGCGGTTGCGGAGACGAGCACGGCCGCCGTTGCACCGATCCAGCGGAACATCTTGTCGCGCGAGTAGAACGCGAGCACGCGATCGGCGAGCAGGAACCAGCAACCGTGGGCGAGCGCGCCCATGGACGCACTGAACAGGTTGATGCGCACAGCAACGGGAAGACCGAATACACCAAGCATAATGTCCCACACCCGCGCGAGCAGCACGAACAGCGGGTTGCCTGGCGGGTGCGGGATGCCGAGAACGTGGGCCGTCGCGATGTATTCGCTGGTGTCCCAGAACGCCGTGGACGGCGCGAGTGTGAGCGCGTACAGGATGAACACACCAAGCGCAGCCAGCGCGGCGGCGATGTATGGGGGCCTGTACACTGTGTCGTCCACCGGTACTTCTCTCGTCGAGCGCGTCGGGAATAACGCCATTCTCAGCTCAGTCTTGCAGGTGCATAACAGGGAATCCCCTAACAGGGAAGCCCCAAAGATAAGGGCAAATCCGGGCTTCGCCTAGAACAGACCGATCTTCACACCGACCGTCCCGTACAGGTCGTTCTGCGTCTTCGTGGCCCCGCTGAACTTGAAGCGGGAGACGTAATCCCCGACCTCGACAACCAGCCCCATGCTGAGGAGGTTAAGGCCGACGCCGGCACCGACGTGCAGTGTTGGGTCGCGACGGTCATTACTCGAGTCGAAAGAAGACGTGCTGAAATCGCGGAATCGGTACTGCTTGAGGCCGCCGCCAGCGAAGAGATACGGCTGAACGGGAATGATGCCTGGCAGGGGCCGCAGCATGAGGTCACCGACCATGCTGGTGATCGAGACCGTGCCGGCGCGAACTCCACCGAGCTCGATATCGGTCGCATTGACGTGGTCGACATTCGCGCGGATGTCGATGGGGAACAGGGGCAGGTCGAGCTCGAGCGCACCGCCAAACGACATGTGGTCCTTGGCGCGGAAGCCATCGGTCAGATCGCCGTTCGCGCGGTACAGTCCGACCTTGGGGACGAGCCGCAGCCCGATGCCGGGGACCTGGGCGGCTGCAGGAAGCGACACGACCGCCGTCGCATAAACAAAAAACAGGGACACACAGAGTTTCCGCAGCATGATCATTCTCCGGTTCGTTTGACAGGCGTCCGCATGGCCGAGACATTCGCGCCCATGCTGAAACCCGATTTTACAGACTTCACGCGCTACGCCGCGGCCGGCCGGCCGGTACCGGTGTGGCGCGAGTTCCTGTTCGACCGCGACACAGCGGTCAGTGCATACGCGAAGCTGATGCGTCCGCCATTCGGGTTCCTGCTCGAGTCGCTGGTCGGCGGCGAAAAGTGGGCGCGCTACAGCTTCGTCGGTACCCGCCCACGCTCGGCCTGGCGTCTGGAGCACGGCGGCCGGGTCAGCACATGGGATCCGACCACTGGCTGGTCCGAAGCGACCGTCATGACGGATCCGCTCGCGGACCTGGACCGCAGACTGAAAGAGCGCGATCCGGTCGACGTTCCGGGACTGCCCCGCTTCTTCAGCGGTGCTGTAGGTTACCTCGGGTATGACGTTGTGCGCTATATCGAAGATCTGCAGTCCGCACCGCCGGATACACTCGGCATCCCGGAAGCGATCCTTCTCTTCACCGATGTCGTGCTCGCCATCGACAATGTTTTCGGCCGGGCGCAGGCGATCACGACGGTCGATACGGTGGATGCCGATGAAGCGGAGCTACGGCGCCGTTATGACGCAGCGGCCGAACGCGTCACCGACATCCTGCGGACGCTGGACGAAGCGCCGGCGCCGGGGTCACTGGCACTCGGAGAAGCCGACCTCGATGCCACATTCACGAGCAGCTGCTCGCGGGCGGAATACGAGCGCGATGTGCAGCGCATCCGCGACTACATCACGGCGGGTGATGCATTTCAGGTCGTGCTCAGCCAGCGGCTCAGTATGCCGCTCACAGCGAAGCCGCTCGATCTGTATCGCGCGCTGCGCTCCCTCAACCCGTCTCCATACCTGTTCTTCCTCGAGCTCGATGGCATCAGTCTCGTCGGGTCCTCACCGGAAGTGCTGGTGCGGGCGGAGCAGGGTGTGATTACGGTACGGCCGATTGCGGGAACCCGGCCGCGAGGAAGGACGCCGGAAGAAGATGATGCGCTCGCGGCAGAGCTCATTGCGGATGAAAAAGAGAGAGCCGAGCACCTCATGCTTGTCGATCTCGGCCGCAACGATGTGGGGCGCGTCGCAGAGTTCGGCAGTGTGCGCATTCCGGCATTCATGGGTGTCGAGCGCTACAGTCACGTGCTGCACATTGTCAGTCAGGTCGAGGGCGATCTGAGACCCGATACATCCGCGATGGATGTGTTCCGCGCGTGCTTCCCCGCGGGCACTGTATCCGGTGCACCAAAGATCCGCGCCATGGAAATTCTCGATGAGCTGGAGCCTGTGCGGCGCGGCATTTATGCGGGCGCGGTCGGGTATTTCGCGGATGGCGGACGCAACATGGACACGGCGATTGCGATTCGCACACTCGTGGCAGTCGACGGCGTTGCGCATGTACAGGCGGGTGCTGGCATCGTTGCCGACTCGAACCCAGCGGCGGAATACGAGGAGACGCTCGCGAAGGCGCGTGCGCTCCTGCGCGTGGTGCAGATGGTTGGAGACGGAAATTAGCCGAGTATCCGTACACGTCCTCAGTCCGTGACCGTAAACTCCGTCTGCGTGGACGCGGTGCGCCCTGAGGTCTTCCCGGTAATCTCGATGGTCATCCGATAACGCCCGGTTGCGAGTTCTGTTGCAACTTGACGCACCTCCTGCATGACATTCGAGCCATCAGGCGCAGCCACACCATCGAACGTCACCTGAATCGGTTTCGCGCCACCACCAACAATGGACTTTATGCGACGTCCAGCGCCTCCATCGATCGGCGTAACGGTTATGCGCGTGGAGTACGCTTCGCCCGGCAGGAAATTGTAGACTTCGTAGAACACGGTAAACGGTCGCGCCGCACTGAAGCTGCGAGGCAGTGCGAGTGCGAGCCTCTGCGAGCCGCGCACCCACTCCCCCGCAGTGTCCGGCAGTGCGAGGACGATATCGCTCACGAGCAGGCGGTCCGCATTCCCGTAATCACGCAATGCACGGCGGCCTCCGACGAGAGACCCTCTGCCACCGACAACATCTTCGACCGCGAGCTTGTAGACGACATGCTCGGAGGGAATTACGGGCAGCGTGACGTTGGCGCGCAAATACTCGCCATTCGTGAGTTGGCGCCGTGCATCGATCTCGATCGCAGTATCCGCGCGGGTTACAGTGCCTTGCAGTGTGTCGAGCAGGATCACGGAAAGGCGCAGCGCGTAGCGCGTGCCGGCGCTGCCGACGAGCGGTACGAGATCCCCGGCCGGGACCGCGAACGCAGCCGTCACCTCCGTGCGCGAGAACGGTGTGCGGAACGTGAAAATGTCGTGCAGGTATTTAATGTCCCCTTCGTACTCGTGACGGTGTGATTCCGTGCGCAGCGCTTCGCGCGCGCCGCGACGATACTCCGCATCAAACGTCTCGAGAATGTTGCGCACGTTCGTGTCCTCGAGCGGCACCGCAGGCTGACGCTGAAAAACTGCAAGCAGGCGCGACGCGGCGATCTGATACTTCGGCTCGAACGCAACCCGATCCTGCAATAGATCAATCAGTGCATTGTTGCGGTAGGTAGTAGTCGCCCGCGGATCGATCGCCTTTGTGATGTCCGACACGAGCGCGTAATCCGAAGAACCGCGCAGTGCCACGAAATGGAAGAGCTGCGCACCTTGATCGGGGATGTTGTAGACCCACGTTTCATTGGGCAGTGCGCCGGGTGTCTGTGTCGTCACGACCGCGACCGGCGGACCGTGGCGCACGAGCACCACCCCGCGCTGATCGTACGGGTATTTGCCTGCGGGCGCGTCAGGGAGAAGGACGCCATTACCACCGGTGCCGCGCGAGGAATTGCGTACGTAGCGCTGCTTCGCGACGGCCAATCGACGGTAGTGTGTGGCCAACCGCTCCGCGACGGGAACGCCGGACTCAGCGGCGCGGCGATCCCAGAAGCGGGTGAGCCAGTCGGCCTGCTGCTGCAGGTCTGCCCGCTTCCACTCCGCGGCCTCCGCGGGCGTGAGCAGAACCTGCACATCGCCAAACATCACAGATGCTGCGTCGGGCGTGAGCCGTTCGAGCGCACGCACATAAAGTCTGTGCGCTTCCTCCTCGCGGCCCGGCAACAGCAGCAGCGCCTCGGCGCGGCTGCGCAGCGCGGACGCATCCCCGGTGGCGGCGGCAGATTCCGAGGCGGCGGCGGCCTCGGAGTAGTTGCCGAGCGTGGTCTCCATCCGGGACAGCGTAGCGGGAAGCGTCGGATCCGTCGAGCCAGCGCTGATCGCACCCTTGAGGGCGTCCCGGGCCTCTTTCACCAGGTCGCGGCTGCGTCCGCCATCGGCGACGGCGAGGTCGGCCAGGTAGATCGCGGCGGCGCCGAAGGCCGGCTGGAGACCGAGGGCGCGGCGCAGCTCGACACGGGCCCGGGACCGCGGATCCTTCCTGCGGATCTCCGCAAATGATTGCAGCACCGTCACATCGCTGAGCGCACCACCCAACACGTTGAGCCGTTTTTCGGGGCCGCCCCCAAGGGCCAGCGCTGCGCCGTAGTGGCTCCACGGGTCCGATGGAAAGCGCTGGGTCGCCTTCTCAAAGGCTTCGCGCGCACGTGAAGCGTCCGCATCGTCCCCTGTCATCTCGTGGATCCGGATCGCAATGAGGCCTCGCTGCAGGACCGGGCCGACGGTCTTCGCTGTGCCCGGCTGCTCCAGCGCCCGCTCCATCCGGTACAGGGCCGGAACGTCCGTGACGCCCCGGAGACTGTCACGGAACTGCATGAAATCGCGGGCCTGCGCTCTCGCTGAGCACGGCGGGAGAATGAGCAGAAACGAAAAAAAACATGCGCGCAGCAGCATCTTATGCACCTTGTCGGATGGCGGATCCGCGGGGCGAGCCTGTGTCAAGGGGCTTGGTACACCGGCCGGCCGGGGTCAGATCCGAAAAAAACTTTTGTTGGTCCGAAAAGAAGTTCCGCATCCCGGAAGTTGGCCCGGGAGAGCGTTTTGTCACGGTTCGGACCCCCTATGCGTTCAAGGTTGTGTGCAAATAAGAGCCACCTGTCATGGTCCGGGTGCTTGACACGTTTTTCACACCGCAATAATCTGGGGCCTTCATTGTGACCCCCAGATCAACCAAAGTGTCACGGGGCCGCGTTGCGCCCCCTCATAGCGAGTGCTGCCTTTGACGGCTTTTGTTGCACGACATTCCACCCACGCTTCCTTTCCGCACCATCCAGGAGGTTCCATGCTACGTAAGGCGGTAACCAGGCTCGCCTTGACGCTGGCCGCGACAGTCATGTTTGTCACTGGTTCAGTGATGAACGCCCATGCGCAGAGTTCCACCGGCAAGATTCAGGGACGAGTTACGTCCGCGGGTCAGCCGGTTGTAGGCGCAGCGGTGACAGTCGTCGGTACCGGTCTCGGCAACATTTCAGACGACAAGGGTCTGTATTTCATCAACGAAGTTCCGGCCGGTCTCGTCACGGTTCGCGTGACGGCGCTCGGATACCGCACCCAGGAGCTGAAGGATCAGCGCATCCTCGGCGGTAACACGACCACACTGAACTTCGCTACGCTCGAGCCGGCAGCGGTTGAGCTGGAAGCGCTGGTCATTACGGGTGATCGCAACCCGCTCGTGCCGCGCGACCAGGTCTCGTCCCGCTCGATCGTGACGGGTGAAACCATCGACAAGCTGCCGATGGACAATGCCGCCAACATCATCAGGCTGCAGCCGGGCATCATTACGACCAACCGCGGCTTCTCCATTCGCGGATCGCGCGAGGGTCAGGAAGCGCAGTTCATCGATGGCGTGCCGATCCGCAACCTGCAGACCGGTGAGACCGCATCGCTCGAGGTGCCGACCAACGCGCTTGCACAGGTGGACGTCACGACGGGTGGTATTTCGGCGCGCTTCGGTAACGCCCAGTCCGGCGTGGTCAACTACGTGACTCGCTCCGGCGGCACCTCCTGGGGTGGCTCCGCTGCCTTCCAGACGGACGAGCTATCGCCCAAGAAGATCCGCTTCGGCTTCAATCGCGCGGAGTTCAGCATCGGCGGACCACTGCCGTTCCTGAAGAACCTCAGCTACTTCGGTGCAATGACGGCCGAAGGCAACAAGTACGGCACGAACCTCAACACAACACTGCAGGACCAGTACTTCCCGCAGTATGTGCCCGTCGGCATCGACACGGTCATCCGCCTGGGCCGCACGAACGCGAGCGGTCTGACGGGAACCGGGACGACCGACAGCATAGACATCTACTTCCCGAAATTCGTGGACTTCGACAATGGCGTTGCGACGCCGGGTCGTCAGGATGACGAGTTCGTAACGACCAACAAGCTGTCGCTCGGCCTGGGCCGCGGCTCGAAGCTCGACTTCGCGCACTACTTCAACCGGACCCAGACGCTGCAGTACGGCACAATCAGCAGCGAAGGCAACACCGGTAACATCGCCAACACGAACGTCTTCACACTTGGCGGCTACTTCCTCATCTCGCAGGCGGCGGACCGCCAGATCGCGCTCGACCTCAAGGCATCCATGCAGCGTGATTACAACCAGGGCGGAACAGTGAACCTCCAGTATCTGGCGGATCACCGCTATCCGTTCCTCGGGTTCAACGTTTCGAGCATCGACTTCGCCATCAAGGACCTGCACGACAAGTTCCCGGTGAACGACGAGGTCGTGACCGCGCGTCGTGCCAACCTGATCCCGCCGAATGAGGACGTGCTGTTCCCGCTGTATGGCGAGCTCGCCACGAAATCGGGCGGCGCAGGGCTTTCGGAGAACCTGCGGATCAGCCCGTTCGCCAACACCATCGGCGTGACACAGGGCCTGGGCAATCCAGGCCAGAACTGGAACACGAGCAACCGGATGTACTACACCGGTACCATCGACTACCAGATGACACGCTACAACCGCGTGTGGCTTGGCGGCGACATCACGATGGAAGACGACAAGGCCTTCAACGTCCAGACCACGGCGGGTGCATCGACCGCCTCGCACTACACGCCGAAGTTCGGCGGTCTCTTCCTTGAAGACCGTCTCGACATCGGGGACGTGGTCCTGTCCGGTGGTGTCCGCATGGACTACTCGGACCCGAACAGCTACTTCTCTCGCGTACCGGGCTACGTCTACAACGTGCCCGACTCGCTGTCGAAGGATAGGTACAAACTGCGTTCGGGCTCGGAGCCGCTCGCGGACCGTCTGTACATCCCCGAAGGTGATGAGGCATGCGGCGGCGCAGCCACCGCGGAGAGGCGCAAGCAGTTCAAGCGTGATGCGGATGGAAATGTGATTCCCGGAAGCTTCACGGGCGTCATTCAGTGCCTGGACAACTTCATTCCGACGAAGGTGCGGACGTCGTTCAGCCCGAAGCTCGCAGTGAGCTTCCCGGTCACGTCCAACTCGACGTTCCGTCTGTCTTACGGCCAGAACACGCAGGTGCCGCGTCTGACGGGCAATGGTGGCATTCTGTCCGGCCAGCTCGCGGACCTCGCGGGCGGCGCCAACACGAATAACCTGTTCGGTCGTGACGTCGATATTCCGCGCACGGTTCTGTTCGAGGCGGGTTATCGCCAGGTATTCGGCGGCAGCACAGTCCTCGACATCTCCGCGTACTCGAAGACGGACCGCAACTCATTGTCCTATCGCAAGCTCGCGTTCGATAATCCGAACACGGGCGCATCGATCGGTATCAATGCGCTGGTGAATGCCGACTACTCGCTGACACGCGGCAGTGATATCAAGATCGATCGCCGCATCAGCAATGTCGCGGATCTGGCGCTGAGCTATTCGTTCCTCGATGCGCGTGGCACGGGCTCGGACCCGCAGACGTACACCAGCATCTTCGCACGCGGCGCATCGAACTACGCAGCAACGACGAACACGCCGATCGCCGGCGCGGACATCCTGCTGCCGAACGACCAGAGCCGTGCACACAGCCTCGCAGCAACGTTCACAATGCAGCTGCCGACGGACTACATGTCGGGCAACAGCGTTGGGCATGCGATCCTGTCTGATGTGGGTGTGTTCGCGACAGGCCAGCTCGCTTCGGGCCTGCCGTACACCCTGCAGAACAACGTGGGCCTCGGCTATGGAGGGCCGCCGTCCGCTGGTTTCGACGCGACATATGCAGAGCCGCTGAACAGCTCGCGCACGTCGATGTTCAAGACCATGGATCTTCGCGTCACGAAGGGCTTCCAAGTGGCGGGCAAGTCGTTCCGCGCGTTCGCGGACGCTCGTAACCCGTTCAATCTGTCGAATACGAACAGGGTGTTCCTCGAGACCGGCCAGACCGTCAACGCGGTGTTCCGCGACAGGCAGATCAAGACAAACTTGACGAGCGCGAACCTCGACGGTGACGTACTCGAGGACGATTTCGACATCATGAAGGAGAACAAGCAGAACGCGGTAAACAAGTACGCACTGCTGCAGGCGGAAAAGCGCTATGCCATCGGCGAGCCCGACGGCATATTCACGGTGGATGAGCAGAAGCTCCTCTTCGGCGATCTGTACGACCGCGGGAGCGGGATCGCGCAGTTCAAGACCTCGGTGCAGAGGCTGCGCCTCGGCCTCGAGATCAACTTCTAGTCACGATAGATGTCCTGGCGTGCGTCAAAGCGGCGCACGCCAGGTCACCTCATGGATACTTTTACGCCTTCAGGAGCGATCATGAGTCGCATTGTCAACAAATTCCGTACGTGGAGCGGGGGCGGTTTGTACGCCGGCCTGCTGGGAGGGTTGCTGGCCCTCTCACTGGCACCTGCTCCCGCGTCGGCGCAAGGGAAGAAGCAGGTCTACTTCCGTGACCGCACGAGCCAGTTCAATCTGACGGCCGGACCGGACGTCCAGCTGGCGGTAAACAAGATTCAATGCGGTGCCACGAGCGAAGGCGAGACCTGCGTCGACGTGTCGGGCAGCCCGACGAATCCGGGCGGCTTCTGGCCGACAGGTACGCCGGATCCGTACGTCTTCAGCTCGGGGCTCCAGGTGGCCGGTATCATCCGAGCGGAAGCCGGATGCACGCGCACGACACGCGCCAAAGTGACCCCGACCTGCTTCCCGTGGAGCGGCGACACGACGGCGGCATTGTTCTTCGAGGGATCGGGCGCGCTGCACCACGGCACGCCGATCACCGAGATGTTCAATTCGCTGGACGCCGATGACATAGCCAACTGGCCGACGGTCGGTGGCATTCCGGATTTCCCGGAAGCAACGAGCATGATTATCAATGACACGTCCTTGTTCAACGACGTGCTCATCGGTCGCAAAGCGGCTTCGCAGCAGGATTCATGGGTTGCGTATTGGGACGGCAACCCGGCCCGGTCGGGCGGCCGCACGCATCCGATGGGAATTCTGGCAGAACAGCGCACACTCGCCTGGGGCTACCCGCAGGGTAACGAGGCGAACCTGTACGCGATTTATCGGCTGACGAACGTCACGAACAACGCACTGTTCCAGAACCTCAACGAGGTACGTTACTTCGGTGGCCTCGACTCGCTGCCGAATGCC
>JBDSPG010000057.1:0-14779 GCA_039912685.1 Longimicrobiales bacterium
GATTCACCTGCAGTGTAACTTCCTCACGCAGCTCGGCGATCGCCGATTCGCGGCTCTGCGCCATTAGCACGAACATTGACAGAAAGATCGCCTCCAGCGAGACGATCATGGTCAGCAGGCCGAACGGGAACGGATCGAAGGGGCGCAGTCCGAACGCGCGAGTATTCCAGGCGATCCATACCGCAAACCACAGAACATGAAGATTGAAGAAAGTGGCGGAGCTGGCAGCCCTCGTGAGCGAGTCTGCGAGCCGCTCCATGATCGTGCGGTCCGCAGCATGGCCGGCTTTGAGTGCGCGCATCGCGCGCGATACGCTGCGCGCACCGCGTCGGTCGACACCGGTATCCGCCTGGTCGGCGAGTTGCGGCGTCGCGTCCTGGAGCTGTACGGGTTCCGGGTTTTCGTGCATGGGACGCATGATGGCGATTATCGTGCCCCGCAGCCAGCGCGATGGGTCGCTTTACGAGCCACGGGATCTCTACCAGCGCCGGACCAAACCCACGCCGACATACCATTCGCCCGCGCCATTAAGCCGATGCCCCACTCGCGCGTCCAGCTGCAGGTCTCCTGTGATGCTGCGCGTCATCCCGACATCCGTGAAAACCGCATGGTCCCGAAACGGGCCGTTGAGCACGCGAGTGCCGTATGCCTCGGCGAAGACTCCCGTGCGCCTCCCGATCTCAGCACCCAGGACAATGCTGCCACTCGCTTCGCCCGACCGGCCGGATGGTCCGGGCTGTGAAGCGAATGATGCATTCGCACCCAGCGCGACGCTCTCACTCAATGGACGCTCCAGGGACAACAGGACTTCAGGTACCACGCCATCCGCCGTTTCCGTTGACGCACCCGTCGGAAATATGGCACCCACGATGACCGCGGCCCGCGGTGAAAGCGAAAATTTTGCGCCGATGCCAGCGTCCTCGATGCCGTTCGCCTCGACACCATTCCCACGCGTCAGCACGTAGGAGTTCGCCAACACGCGCAGTTCGAACCTGCGCGTCAGACCGATACGCAGCAGCAGCTCACCAATCGCGTGGCGACTGATGCCGTCGGTGCGCGTCAGTGTGTATCCGCTCTCCAGCTGCGGACGCGACACCACGACCACGCTCTCGGTGAAGTCCGGACGATCACTCGTCAGCTCCTGTGATGATGCGGCTGCCGGTAGCATGAGAACCACGGCAAACAGGAACGGTACCGTCGGACGTCGCATCATGCCGCGACGAACAGGCCGGTCGCGTACATCACGAGCATGCCGAGCGCAAACCCGGCTGCATTGCGTGGACTCGTCAGACCGCGCTCACTGCCCGCGAAGAAGCTCGCAATTGCGTAGATGACCTGCGCAATTGCACCCGCTCCGATTGCGAAGAACAACGTGGTAAGTACGGGCGAATAGCTCAACCCGCCGATCCACGCACCTGCAATAGTCGGCAACCCCGCCAGCAGGCCCAGGCCGATCAGTCGGCTCACACGCGGGCGACCACTTGCCAGCGGCGTAACGATCGCAAGGCCTTCCGTCGTATTGTGCAGCAGGAAACCAAGCACCAGGAACGTACCAAGCGCGATCTCTCCCGTCGCATACGCACTACCGACTGCCAGACCCTCGCCGAGATTGTGCAGTCCGATTCCGATCGCGACCAGCAGCGCCAGACGGTTTGCTGCGCCTTCACCGGTTTGCGTGCGAGAACTGTCCGCACGTCCGAGTGCAAAGAGCAGCAGCGCCGTCAGCGTGCTGCCGAGCATGACAATGCCGAGCCCCTGATACGCACCGGGAACCAGCTGTGACATATCAAGCGCCTCTGCCATTGCTTCAATGCCGAGGAAAAGCAGCAGGCCGACCGTGAACGCGAGGAAGAAATCGAGGGTCTCGTGTTCTACTCGGCGAAGGAACGGCAGCCACAACAGACCGAGCAGCACAGGAATCACGCCGACATATATGCCGAGCACCGCAAACATGCCGATCTGTTTTGCGCCCGCGCGCGGCGTCTGCACCGCCGCTTGCACTTCACTTTCGAACGTCACGCCCGTGCTCGTGACGAGCTTCACTACGTGACGCTCGCCCGTGACCCACGGATATGGAATGGTGATGACACGCGACGACAGACGCTCCATGCGACGATCGCCATCGAGCGTGTGCACCCATGCCGCATCATCGATCGTGATCTGCGCGATCGTCACCGGCTCCGCGCCGCCGTTCACAACCCGTAGCTTCATCACGTTCGGCTCCGGCAGCGTAATTCGCTCGATGACCAGATCTTCAACCGGGATCGCACCTGATTCAAGCATGCCGAGCGGTCCGTGACGAAGCAGAATGACAACGAGGATCGCCAGCAGCGCGAGCGGAAACAGTGCGCGCACCCACAGCGACGTATTGCTGCTTGTCTCAGGCATGGACTACCGGGCGGACATTGAATGCACCCGACCAGCCGAGCTCCGCAAACTCGCTTTGATGTGCGTGGAACATGAACTGGCCCGTGTGCTTGTAACGGAACTCCACAACACCACGCTCGCCCTGGCACAGCGCAACTGTGTCCGTCGACTCGTACTGCGTCAGGGTCGTGCCGGTCCTGTAGTACTTGAAGATGTTGCCGTGCAGATGAAATGAATTCAACAGATCGAATTCCGTCATGTTGCCGAGATAGATGCGCACCAGCTCGCCCTGATCGATCTGGATGGGATGCTTCTGGTAATGAAATGCGACGCTGTTCACCGCGTACACTTCATTGTCATTGTCGAGGTTCGTGTCAAAGCCATTCATCATCATCACCATCTCGCGCGCTGGCTCGCGCGGCGTCGGTGGATCGATGATGAACATGCCGTACAGGCCCTTGTGGATGTGGCGCTTGAACGGCGGTACGTGACAGTGGTACAGGTGAACGCCGAACGGCTCCGCGTCGAACTCATACACGAACGCGCTTCCGGGCTGCACGATTTCCATCGCGCCATCCATGTTCGCCGGATGAACGCCATGAAAATGCATCGTGTGCGGGTGCGTGCCGCCATTCACGAACCGGACTCGCACGCGGTCACCCTCCGTGCAGCGGATCGTCGGACCCGGCACGCTGCCGTTGTACGTCCACGCGGGGAAATAAAGGCCGGGCGCGATCTCGATCTCGCGATTCGTCGCAACGATCTCGTACTCGCGTACCCTACGGCCGTCCGCGGATGCGGCCTCGCGGCCATATTCGAAGTGTGTCAGAAATGCATCGGGATCGAGGCCACCGGGCTTGATGTCACCTACAACATCGAGTGCGTGCGGTGAGTGTGCGTCATGCGACGACATCAGCGGGGTCACCGTCGACTCAGGCGCAGACCCTGCAACCGCCCGCGCGATCCCCGCGGATGCCGCGGCCACGGCCGCTGTGCCCAACGCGCCCCTGCGCAGAAGAGTCCGTCGTGTAATGGATTTGTCGTTCCGATCGGTCATAGGCCCGCCCATGTTTATGTCCCGCCCAACTTCATAATTAGGCAGGACTAAAACAATGTCAAGGCCAGACTTTCTGTAATTTACCGCAAACGGGGTTAGGCGAGGTCTGGTTCCGGCGGGGCGACCTGGATTTTGGCGGCGATTTCGGCGCCGACCACGCATTCCGTGCCGGCGACACGTAGGCGCAGCGGCCCGTTGAAGGGCGCGCGGTCGAGGATCTCGAGCTGAGCGCCCGGGATCAGTCCAAGTTCGGCAAAGTAGCGGAGCTCGGCGGGGTCGTCGTCGGGGACTTGCCTCAAGAGTACGGCGGAGCCGACGGGTATTTCGGCAAGCGACGGCAGATGTACGTCTTCGAAAACTCCTGCGGCTGTCGGAATTGGCGCGCCATGCGGATCCGCGACAGGTTCGCCGAGTGCCTTGGCCATTCGGTCGATGAGCTCCTCTGAGGCCGAGTGCTCTAGCTGTTCGGCTTCGGCATGTACGCGGTCCCATGGGTAGCCGAGCACATGGACGAGGAATGCTTCCAGGATCCGATGACGCCGAATGGTGCGCACGGCGGTATGCGTCCCGCGCGCGGTCAGCCTCGCGCCATAATAGCGCGTGTGTTCGACGAGGCCCTGCTCCGCCAGCCGCTTGAGCATGCCGGTTACGGAGCCCGCCGCGATGCCGAGCTGGTCAGCGATCGCTGAAGTGCTTGCCGACTCCCCCTCACGGGAGAGCTGGTAGATCGCCTTGAGGTAGTCTTCGACCGCCGGACTCGTCATACCGCAAGATGACGTGCCGGTCGGAAAACGACAACCGGCGTTTACGGTGCGTCGAGATTCGAACCAGCGGCAGGCGCTCCGACTTTCCCGCCCAGGTTCTTCATAAACGAATCGAGGTCCAGCCCCATCGCGCCCGCGACCTGCTCGAGTGCGCGAATGGAAGCGTTCACTTTCTGCGACGTCGCATTAGCGACGCCCTGACCGTTTCCGCTGTCGATGACAGTGAGGCGGTCGATCTGCACATCCTTCATGGCATCGACGGTGACGCCGAGCAGCGCCGGCATCTTTTCGGCGAGGAAGACCTGCAGTCCGATATCGCCGCCCTTGGCGATCTGGGCGAACAGCAGGGCAAGTACTTCCGCCTGCGCGCGACCGCTCTCCATGATCGGGGCGGCCTCCGCCTTGGCGGCAGACTCCGCGGCCATACGCGCCGCTTCCGCGGGTTGCACGACATCTGCCTGCAGCCTTGTGCGCTCCGTTTTCACGCGCTGCTCCTGATACGCAGTCTGCGCTTCCGACTCGGCGCGCTGTGCATTCGCGTGCGCAACCTTTTCCGCGGTTTCCGAAAGCTGCAGCAGCTCCGCCTGTCGTACACGGAGTGCATTCTTCGCTTCGGAAATTTTCACGTCAGCATTCGCCTGCGCGACTTCCGCGATCTGCTTGGACGCCGCCTGCTGTGTGCGGATCTCCGCGTCCGCCGTAGCGTTCGCGACTTCCGCGCGCTGACGTGCCTGCGCCTGGCTCTCCTTGACGTGCGCCTCTGCTTCAGCCTGCGCGACCTGCGCCATCTTGGTCGCTTCCGCCTGCTGCTGCTTGATCTGTGCGTCGGCCATCGCAGCCGCAACTTCTGCGACGCGCTTCGCTTCGGACTGGCGCAGCCGAGTTTCCGCGATTGCGTTCGCCTTTGCGATCTCGGCATCACGCAGTGCTTCCGCAGTGGCCTTCTCACCAATCGCCTGCAGATATCCGACCTTGTCGCTTACATGCTGAATCTTGAGCACGTCGAGCTGCAGGCCGAGCTTCTTCAGGTCGTGATCGGCTTCCTCGGAGAGATGCTCTGCGAATCCGAGACGGTCTTCGTTGACCTGCTCCGGCGTCAGCTTCGACAGCACGCCACGCAGGTTACCGGTCAACGTTTCGCGCGCGAGACGCTCGATCTCCGCCTGCGTCTTGCCGAGCAGTCTTTCGACGGCGTTGTTGAATACGGCTTCCGGTGAGGACGCGATCTTCACGTTCGCGATGGCCTGCACCGCGAGCGGGATGTTGCCTTTGGAGTACGCGTCATCAACGCTGATCTCGAGCGGGATCGTGCCGAGCGTTAGCCACTGCACGCGTTCCAGAATGGGTATGCGCAGGGTGCGACCGCCGGTTACGGTGCGATAACCGACGCTGCTGCCATCACCGAGCGCGCGTTTGCGACCCGTAATTGCTGCCGCCATGTTTGGCGGCACGATGATCACGAGGCGGTTTATCGTGAAAAGGATGAGCACTGCGACGGCAAGCAGTACGCCACCGATGATCAAGCCCGTATTCATCTTTACTCCGTTTCAGAAGGAAGGAGCGCATCCGCGCGCTCGAACTCGTGGAGAGGCGATACGAACGCAGTGCCTCCCCTTATCTCTACGACGACAACCTGCTTCCAGGTTTCGGGCTGCAGCGCATTCTTGTCATAGCATTCCGCCATCAGCTCGATTTCGCGACCGCTTCGCTCGACGGCAATTTTCCCTCTGCCGCCGCGCAGCGGCAGCACGACGTGGCCGAGCAGACCTTCGAACGAAGCATCCGTTTCCATTGCACCGGAGTTCGTCTGTTTCAGGTAGCGGAACATCGCGACGCTTGTGAAGGCCGACACAATGCCGGTGAAGAGCGCGCCGAAAAACGCGAGCAGCGGCGCCTTCCCGCCCGACGTGAAGTGCACCAGCACACCGACCGCGCCGAACGCGAACAGGAAGTACGTCGCTGCGCGCAGTGAAAAGAGCTGCCAGTGCGAATCGGCGCCGTCGTGTTCGATGTGGATGTGATCGGCCCCCTCGGAGCCGAAGAAATCGCCGGCGAGGGAGAAGAGTGCGAGGCCGCCCCCGAGAACGAGAGCGAACCAGAACAGCGTCAGCATGGGATCCTCCGAAGTGCCGACGGCGCGATATCGTGCCGGAGCGGCGGGTGTCCTACCAAGATAATAGCGGCCGGACGGGACGCCATGAAAATCGGAGCGGTACACGGTATCTTATCCCATGGATACGCCTCCCGACCTCGTTTTCGCCGCTGCGGCGCCCCACCGGCCGGGGACGCACACTGATTTGCGCGTAGAGATCGGCGCGCTCGCAGCTCTCGCCGGGCCGATCATCTTCAGCCAACTCGGCCAGGTCGGTATGTCGACAGCGGACACGCTCATGGTCGGCCGATTGGGTGCGACGCCGCTCGCAGCGGCCGGATTGGGCTCCGCCCTCCACTTTTTTGGTGTTCTGATCTGCGCCGGCATTCTCCTCGGGATGGCGCCTCTGGTCAGTCAGGCATTCGGCGCCGGTGATATCAACCGCTGCCGTGCCGTCCTCGTCCAGGGGGTCTGGGTTGCACTCTTGCTTGCGGTGCCACTCACAGCGAGCTGCATCCTTGGCGGCCCGATCGCGCGCGCACTCGGACAGGAGGAAAGTGTCGTTGCGTTGACGGGCGGATATCTACGTGCACTGGGGTGGGGCGTTCCGCCGCTGCTTCTCTTCATGACATTCCGTCAGTTTCTTGAGGCAATGGGTCATGTGCGTGCAACCATGATCATCACGTTCCTCGGGCTCGCAACGAACATCGCGTTCAACTTTGTGCTGATCTTCGGAGCAGGCGGTTGGATCGAGCCGCTCGGTGTCGTCGGTGCCGGACTGGCGACGTCGATCACACGCTGGGCTATGCTCATTGCAACGCTGGTGTACATCCATATCCATCCTGAATTGCGACCGTTTCACGGTGTCCGACTCCGGCCACACCGCGAAATGCTGCGCCGCATCATCAGCATAGGTCTGCCGGCGGGCGGGCATTTCGGACTGGAAGTTGGGCTTTTCTCACTCGCAGCAGTGCTGATGGGCTGGCTCGGCCCCCTCGAACTCGCGGCGCATCAGGTCACGATCAACATTGCGTCCACCACCTTCATGGTCGCACTCGGCGTCAGCTTCGCGGGCTCCATTCGCGTCGGACAACACGTCGGCGCCGGACGTCAGGCTGAAATGCGGAACGCAGTGCGCGCAACCTACCTGCTCGCCACCGGCTTCATGGCGATGTGCGCACTCCTCTTCGTGATTATTCCGCACACGCTCATCGGACTGTATACCGACGATCCCGCCATCATTGCACTCGGTGGGAAGCTGCTGCTGTGCGCCGCCGCATTCCAGATTTTCGATGGCGCCCAGGTGGCCGGCACGGGCGTTCTCCGCGGTGCTGCCGACACCCGCGTCCCCATGGTGCTCGCCGCACTCGGCTATTGGGCCATCGGCATGCCCGTCGGCTACACCCTCGCTTTCCATTTCCACCTCGGCGCGCTCGGCATCTGGATCGGCCTCTCCGCCGGCCTCGCCCTCGTCGCCATCCTCCTCTTAATAAGAGCCCGAAAAGTTCTTTGGGGGTCACCAATAGCCGTCCGCTAAGAAACAGTCCGTTGGAAAACTTCTCCGTACTCCGTGCCTTCGTGTGAGAAATTCCGTCCGAAACCCGCTCCCCTACCCCTCCGTAGGGCTCCCCGGCAGTCCAATCCCACCGTCCATGTGAGCGGCCCGATGAAAGCATTCCTCAACGACCTCCGCTTCGGAGCCCGCATGCTGCGCAAGCAGCCGGGGTCCTCGGCCATCGCGATCATCGCACTCGCACTGGGAATCGGACTCACATCCCTGATGTTCAGCATTGTCTATGGTGCGATGCTGCGCGGGCTGCCCTTCGAGGAGTCCGAGCGGATCCTCACGCTGTCGACGTCGATTCCATCCGAGAACCGTCTGCAGGTCGAGCCATCGGTGCATGACTTCACGGAGTGGCGCGCAGAGCAGAAGTCGTTCGAGGACCTGTCAGCGAGCAACTCGACGGCCATCAACCTCTCCGATGGCGCCAATCCTGAGCGATATGAAGGCGCGTTCGTCACGCCAGAGATGTTCCCGTTGCTGCGCGTGCAACCGGTTCTCGGCCGGTCGCTGCAGACGGCTGACAACGTCCCAGGCGCACCCGACGTGATGCTCATCGGATTCAGCATCTGGCAGAATCGCTTTGGTGGCGATCCGTCCGTAATCGGCCGAGTGGAACGCGCGAATGGCAAGCCGACCACGATCATTGGCGTGATGCCTGACCGTTTCGCATTTCCCGAGAGCGAGCAGATCTGGCTGCCGCTGCGTCAGGACCCGGCGCGCGTGAAGCGCGGTGAGGGCCAGCGCGTGGATGTCATCGGCCGGTTGCGTCATGGCGTTTCAATCGATGCGGCACGCGCGGAGTTCAGCGCCATCGCGCAGCGGATCGCCACTGCGCATCCCGAAACGAACAAGGGCGCCGGCGTCACGATCACACCGTATATCGAGAGCTCGTTCGGCCCCGAACCGATCGCAATGCTCTACACCATGCTGGGCGCCGTATTTCTCGTCCTGCTCATTGCATGCACCAATGTCGCGAACCTGCTGATCAGCCGCGCCGCTGCACGCTCGAAGGAGGTCGGTGTACGGACTGCTCTGGGAGCGTCACGATATCGCATCGTCCGCCAGTTCATGGCCGAGTCCCTCATCATTTCATTCGCAGGCGCGCTTCTCGGCCTCGGCATCGCCTTCATCGGCACACGAATGTTCTCGAATGCGATCGTCGACACCAACCCGCCGTTCTGGATCGACGTGAAGGTGGATGGCGGGGTTCTTTTATTCGTGTTCGCCATCACACTGCTGTCGACTATGCTCGCCGGCGCTTTCCCTGCGTTCAGCGCTGCCGGCACGAAAGTGAGTGACGTGTTGAAGGACGAGGCGCGCGGCAGCTCGAGTCTGAAACTCGGCAGGCTCAGCCGCGTTCTGGTGGTTTTTGAGATCGCACTTTCGGCCGGTCTTCTGGTTGGTGCCGGTCTTATCATCAAGAGCATCACGAAGCTGCGCACAGTCGACTACGGCTTCGAGACGCGCAGCGTTTTCACAGGGCACGTATCGCTGACCGATGTCGATTATCCTGACGAAGCGACGCGTGTCCGTTTCTACAATGAGCTGGTTGAGAAAGTGCGTGCCCTGCCGGGTGTTCAGTCCGCTGCGATTGCGAGCTCACTTCCCGGTCGCGGGTCAGGCCGGACAACCTTTGCTGTCGAAGGCGTCACCTATCCCGATGAGCGCTACCCGTTCGCTGGCTCGCCCCAGGTGTCGCCCGATTACTTCAGCACGCTGAAGATCGGCATTGTGAGTGGTCGCGCATTCACAGCGCAGGACGATGCCGCATCGTTACCGGTCGCAATCGTGACCCAGTCCCTGGCGCGTGCTCAGTTCGGAACAGCCAGCCCGATCGGCCGGCGGGTACGGCTTAGCCCTGACCGCGACCGTGACGAGCCGTTCCGCACGATTGTCGGCGTCGTGCCCGATTCGTACATCAATGGTCTGACCGAAAAGGAACAGTCCGGCATCTTCATTCCCTTTGCGCAGTCGCCCGCCTACGGCGCTGGGATTCTCGCGCGCGTGGATGGCAATCCGCTGGACCTGACGAAGGCCGTTCGCGGCGTCGTAACGGCCATGGATCCGGATCAACCGATGTTCAGCACAACGACACTGCAGCACTCGATCGACGAGCACAACTGGTTTTACCTGGTGTTCGGTTCCCTCTTCATGTCGTTCGGCCTGGCCGCGTTATTCCTGGCTTCTGTCGGATTGTACGGTGTAATGGCGACGTCCGTGAATCACCGGACACGCGAGATGGGCGTGCGCATGGCACTCGGCGCCAATCGGGGAGATGTGCTTCGCCTGGTGATGAACGAGGGGCTGATTCAGCTCGGGGTCGGCCTGGTGCTCGGACTTGTCTTCGCCCTGGGTGTGTCGAGACTGCTCAGCATGCTGCTCTTCCAGGTGGACCCGCGCGATCCTGCAACCTTTGTCGCAATCGGTACACTCCTCGTGCTGACGGCGATCGTGGCTACGTTCGTACCGGCACTACGCGCGACACGTGTGCAACCTGTGCAGGCGATGAGGGATGATTGAGCCCTCGACCGCTCAACGACGAAGCACGCGCAGTGTCGCACTGTCCGACAGTACGGACCAGTCGATCGCCTGATACGTTACGGTGTTGTCACGCCGCACATTGAAGAACAGCGCGGCATGCACGGCCGGATACTTCGTCCGCATGCTGTCGAGTGCCGCCGCGTACCAACCCGCGCGGTCCCCGCCGACCGACACACTGCCCAGCTCCGCGATCATGATAGGCTTGTTCAAACCCGATAGCGATGCGTAGTGTTTGCCGAAGATCTCGTCGAATGTCCACCATCGCGACCAGTTCGCGACAGTGCCGTAATTGAGAGCACCGGTCGAGACCCAGTCGACATATTGGTCACCTGGCCAGTAAACCTCCCAGCCGGCATAGGCGACATGGGGTGACCACACCCAGATTACGTTCGTCGCACCCGCAGCGCGAAAGCGATCGACGACATGGCGCCATGCGGCGATGAAATCCTGCGGCTGGTTGTTCTGCGGGCCCCACGGATACCGATAAGGATCGTTCATCTCGTGTGCGAGGCGCAGCATGATCAGGTGTTTGCTAGCCTTCGAATCACGCGCCCACTGGTCCAGGTAGAAGTCGTACCTGCCTGCAGCAATCGATGCGAGACCGCCGCGATCGCGGTCGGCACGAAGCGGAAGGTCGGGATGCTTGCTGTTCTCGAAGTCCGTGAGCCACGGTTCCCAGGTGATCACGGGAATCGAGCCGATTGCATGGATGGCATCGACAATACGATCGGGGAACGCCTGCTCGGGTTTGTCGCCCCACGCCGCATATGTCTGGATCAACGCGAGCGGCTTGCCAATCGCTCGCTCCAGGGCCAGCACACCGTCGAGTGTTGCGGGAGTGCCGTCATCATAGACGCCGAACAGGAACGTGTCGGGATGCACGAGCACTTCGCGATCATCCCGATAACCCTCGAGCCATTTCATTTGTTCGATGCGACCCGGGCCGCGCAGCTTCATGGCTGCACGGTTCTCCGTCCGGCTCACCAGGTTCGCGACTGTGTGCATCACACGCGCGAACGGCCCTTCCGTTGCCGATCCTGCAAAAAGCAGTACCAGCACGAGGCCTACGCTCACAAGAGCGGAGATCGCGGTGAGTGCTACACGCTGATGACGTCGCATTCAATCAATTCCAGGTCGATGTCATCCCAGGCCGCGCCAGCCCCGGGCGTCCTTGCCTGCCACGCCGCGTATACACCACCCACGCTCAGCATCGCGGCGAGGGTGGCAAAACCGATCATGCCCCATACGGCCTGACTTGTCAGCACCAGCGTACCGGCAGATTCGAGCAGCAGCCTGTTGTATATCGTCCACCCAACTGTCACAGTGTACAGCACCAGCAAAACGAGCAGTGGCCATGCGAGTCGGAAGAAGCGACCACGAACGGCTTCCTTCGCAGTCGGAATATATGGGATCTCTGCGCGTGCGATCGCGAGAACGGTACCGGCCAGAAATATTGGCCAGCACGCAACCTTCAGCATCATGCCACGCAGATGAAGTCCGCGCTCGTGCCGCACGTCACACATCCACCGCTGCGAGAACAGGTAGATCACGACCGCTACAATGGCAACCGGTCCGCCCATCACGATGAACTCGTCGAACCGCATGGCGGCCGGCTGCACGCCTGTCCACAGGTAGACGTAGGGCAGCGCGAGATACATCGGGGCGGTGACCCCGAATAGGTAATACGTTCCGATCGCTGCGTAGGAGAGCCGCTGCCACCACGACAGTGTTCCCGCCCTGCTGGGCAGCTCTGCAAACATCACTTCGTACACGCCGCGCGCCCACTTCAGCTGCTGCTTGTAGAATGACCCGAGATCTTCAGGCACCAGGCCGCGGCTCAGTACTTCGGGGACATAGACCGACCGCCATTTCGATGCGTGCAAACGGATCGATGTGACGAGGTCCTCGGCGAGGCCGATGCCGTGACCACCGATGGTCTGGAGCGCATCACGGCGGAACGTGCAGTTCGCACCGATCGCAACGGCCGCACCGTGTCCGTGCAGACCAAGCTGTGTCGGGCCGTAGAACGAATACGTCTGCTCCGCAGCGCCTCTCGCTACGAATGAGCGAGACTGGTTGTAGTATGCTTGCGCAACCTGCACGAAACCGATGTCGTCGTCATGAAAATGGCCGAGCACACGATCGAGGAAGTTAGGGAACGGGATGTGGTCGGGATCGAGCACGAGGATGAACCGTTCCGTTGTGCGTTGCAGCGCTGCATTGATCTTGCCTGCCTTCGCACCCGGTATTCCGATGAGCTCGAGCCACACCGCGCCATGCCGTTCGGCGGCCTCGCGCATGCGCGGATCACAAGTGTCATCGAGCAGGTACGTCGTGTGAGGATAACGAATGTGTGCGCACGCCGCGAGCGTCTTCTCGAACATTGCGAGCGGTTCGCCGGGTGAACTCGTCGTGAAAATCGCGACACTCATTCCGGCCGGCGCCGGGCGGTGCGCATCCACGCGAATGCGCGCGATGTTGATCCAACCCAGCACAATGCGTGTGATGCCATACCACACGGCCAGAGACAGCACGACGAATAAGGGGATACTTGCGACGTTGCTCGCGCGGAACCACCAGTCTCCAAACCGGATAAGCAGCAGGATGCCTGCGCCGATCAGCGCATGGAGAATGACACGATCGGATCGCGAGACGTCAGCAGCGCGACGCCACCGCATGAGGTCGCGCGTCAGCGCGCGAGCCACATCACCGCCACGCTCGCACGAGAGACATCATAAAATGACGTGCGCTCATGCGCTGCACGCAGGTAGAGCGTCATGCGTGTGCCGCGCGGAATGCTGGCGGACGCGGCGGCCGTCCATGGCTTGAATGACCGCGTCACGAACTGCTGGGACTGACCACGTCCTTGAACCGGCGCGTCCTCGTGGGCGGAGAAGCCGTAACTGCCGTTTATCTGCAGCGCCGTCACCCGACCGAAACGGAGCTCGCCCAATGCACTGTGTGATGTCACATTCTCGGGTGTGTAGTATGGATCGAACCGTTTGCCGTTCCATCGCGAGTCGTTCGCATCCTGGTGCGCGGACGCGAGGCCGAGCCTCACGCCGGCAGTGACAGGCGCCAGTACCCAGACATACGCGGACCTGATTTCGGTGCCATCCG
The DNA here is from genome assembly GCA_039912685.1 of Longimicrobiales bacterium. Taxonomy (GTDB): domain Bacteria; phylum Gemmatimonadota; class Gemmatimonadetes; order Longimicrobiales; family RSA9; genus DASUXU01. The sequence continues at coordinate 13,506 of JBDSPG010000057.1, forward strand.
GATAGCGGTCGGAGCGGACGGCGACGAGTCCGCCAAAGCCGGAAGCGCCCGAGCGATCGAGGGCGAGCTCGATGCCACGCACGGCGATCGCAGTATCCAGGCTCGCAAGCGTGCCATGGTAGGTCGAGCGTTCGACGGAAGCGCGCACCGCGGTCTGCGATGCCACGCGGAACGCTGCGATCGCGTGTCCGGTCAGCGTGGCCCCGCCCGCGTTTCCACCTTCCACGGCTGCACCTCCGCTAAGTGTGATCGGAGTGCCTGCGGGCGACCATGACACGCCGGCACCGCCGGCCACAACTGTCGGCGCTGTGGCCGTCGAATCGCTGGCGTAGCGATCGAGTCGTCCCGTCAGCTTCACCACAGCGGACGGCGCCGCAAAGAAGCCGGCCTCAACATCGAGCGAACCGGTGCGAATCGGCTGGTCATCTCCAGTCGCTCCCGCGAGTGCACGCACCCATGGCGACGTCGCATGTGCTACGTCGGCATTGAATCGCACGATGTCGGCGCGGAGGATCGCATCGTTCGGGGTGATCTCGAGGGCCCGGGCGTATGCGCTACGAGCACGCGCGTAGTCGCCGAGCTGATATAGAATCTGCGCGCGCAGCCAGTGCACGCCTGCATCCGACGGGTGCTGAGTCAGGTACTCGTCAAGTTGGCGAATCGCGGACGCATACTGCCCGGCGTCCCGCATGCGCCGCGCCGCCGCAATCTGCGTTGGTTCCTGCGCCGCTGCGCGCGTCACGGCGCTGCACATCAGCGTCAGGACGATCGCTGCGCACCCGTGCCACCCGAAACCGCGCGTCATTCGTACGGTCCGATCTTGTCACGGCCGCGCTTGACTTCCGACCGCTTCTTCTTCTCGCGCAATCGGTCTTCCTTCACGCCCTTCGGCACCTTCGTCCGCTTGCGCGGCTTCGGGATGCGCAATGCCCGCTCGATCACGCCCGCGAACCGTTCCGTCACTTCTTCCTTATTCTGGAGCTGGCTTCTGCTCCCTGCTGACACCAGGCGGAGCACGCCGCTGCCGTCGATACGCGTGGCAAGCTTGACGAGGAGTCGCGTTCGCTCATCATTCGTCAGAGGAGTCGAGGTTGCGACGTTCCAAGTGAGCTCGATTCGGGTCGAAGACGTGTTCACGTGCTGACCGCCCGGACCACCTGATCGCGTCGCCCGGTATTCGATTTCGGATCGCGGGATGCTCAATGTATCATTGATCCGAATCGCCGTGTCGTCCGTTGGCCCCTGCATGGTTACAACTTCACCAGCATGTCAAC
>JBDSPG010000066.1:0-3364 GCA_039912685.1 Longimicrobiales bacterium
CGCGCTGTCATGAACCAACCGATGGTTGCTCGAATGGGTCTCCGTGCGTTGCAAACCGGGGAATCTACCGAGCTGGTGGAGCGCATCCTGCGCGGCAGTCAGGTACCGCAGCAGGTGTGGCAATCGATCCTGGAAAAAGCAGAGGGCAACCCTTTTTTCATCGAGCAACTCGCGATTGCAGTTCGCGATGCAAGTGCAGGCGGCGATGGTGCGTCCGACGAAACATTTCTACCGACCACCATCGAAGAAGTTATCGGGGCGAGGGTAGACCGGCTCCCGGCGTCGCGAAAGGCAGCGCTGCAATGCGGGTCCGTCATCGGTCGCGTATTTCCCGAATCGTTGCTGCAAAGGATCCGCGGCGGTGCTCCGGAAGCAGTGGCAGCAGACCTTCACGACCTCTGCAACCGGTATGTTCTGCGCGCCGGCGTACCGGCGGCCCCGCTGGCCGACCACGGCCACGCGTTCCGTCATGCACTCATCCACGAGATCACATATCAGACGATCCTCCTGGCCCGGCGGCGCGAGCTGCACAGACTTATCGCAGAGGCCATCGAGCCGATGGCGGCGGGCGGCGGAGCTGCAATCATCGCCCAGCTCGCCTTTCACTATCAACGTAGCGATCGCCCTTCGCTGGCAGTTGGCTATTTGATCGCTGCGGGGGAGCTCGCGGTAGACGTCTTTGCGAATTCCGAGGCTGAAGTATTTTTCGATTCCGCATTGGCGCTTGTTGATGCCAGCGACACGACTCGCCGTTTCCCCGCGTTGATGGGACTGGCACTCGTGCTTTCGCGGACGGGGCGCTTCGAGCTCGCGAGGTCGCGATACGAAGAAGCATTGCGCTGCTCGCCGAACGGAACGACAACGGCCGGAGTACATCGACTGGTCGGCGAATCATTGGTAGCGCAACACCTCAGCGACGACGCGTGGCGTGCGTTCGATTCAGCGCTATCCCACCTTCCGAAGGAAATGGCCGACGATCCCGTCAACTGGCGGGAGTGGCTGCAGATCAAGCTGGGCCAACTGCACATTTGCTACCTGCAGGCGCGCGCCGCGGACGCACGTCGCATATTGCACGAGGTTGCCGATCCTATCCGGCAGTTTGGAAGCACGTCCGATCGCGCGCGCGTGCTCCGCGCCGAGTGGGGGCAGGAGCTACGCGCGCGTGACTATGTTCCGGACGCCAACACCCTGTCAATCGCACGGGATCATCGCGCGGTCGCCAGTACCGGTTCAGATTACGTCGAGCGCGGAACGGCGGAATTCAGCCTTGGCCTCACGCTTCTTCTGTCCGGCGATTACGGCCCAGCCGCTGAGCAACTACAGCGCGCGTTGGAAATGAGCCGGGAGATTGGGGACGTCCCGCTCGAGACGTTTGCTCTCACCTACCTCACCATGCAGGCCCGCTTTCTTGGCGACGTGGAATTGACCGCATCCAGAGCAGCGGTCGCCCTCGGAATTGCAGGCCGCGCGAATATGAATGCCTACGTCGGTATGGCGCGCGGACACCTGGCATGGGTTGCGCTGCGACGAGGAGATCTCGATGATGCAGAACGGCACGCCACCTCAGCGATCGCAGAGTGGAATGCGCTCCCCAATCGCTATCCTTTCTTTTGGATCGCTGGCGTACCGTTGATGGAGTGTGAACTGCAGAAGCAGTCGGATGGGTGGACGGATATCGCGGATCGGATGCTGCTTACGGGTCAACACCAACTACCAATGGAGCTGGCGGCGACACTGCGTAGTGCGCGCCGCGCCAAAGATGTGAACGATGGGCCCGGCACGACGGACGCTCTGTCACAGTTTCGGATCCATGCTCGTGAGAAAGGCTATCTGTGACGTCCCCCATCGTTTTGTTCGGTGCAAGTGGCTTGCTCGGCAGTCACATCGCGACGACTGTCATCAGGTCGGGCCGCCCCCTCCGTGCTGTCTCTCGCTCGCCTGAGAAGCTGCAGGGTCTGCGGGACCTCGGCGCGGAAGTCGTGCGCGCCGACATGCTGGAGCCTTCGTCATTGCAGGCAGCCGTCAGGGGCGCAGCTGGCGTCATTAGTACCGCCAACTCTTTCATGAGCGCGGGCAGACATCGCGGTTCGGCTACCGACATGGCCGGCAATCTGAATTTGATCGCGGCTTGCGAGCAACAGGATGTGCAACGCTTCATCTTCGTTTCCGCCACGGCCGCATCGCCCGACAGCCCCGTCGATTTTTTTCGGTGGAAAGCCGAAGTAGAGCTCGCGCTTCAGAACGGCTCACTCTCCTACACCGTGATACGGCCGACAAAATTCGCGGAATTCTGGGGCCGGATGATCGCCGACAACATTCGCGCCGGGCGGCCTGCCATCGTATTTGGAAAAGGAAACTTCAGTGAGAACTACGTTTCGGTCATCGATGTCGCGCGCGTCATCGATGACGCCCTGGCGGATTCGCAGACGTTGCGGCGCGTCATCCGCGTCAGAGGACCGGAGAATCTCACCGCACTCGAAGTCGTCCGGGAGTGTGAGCTTGAAACTGGGGGAAAAGCCAACGTGCGAAAAATTCCGATGGCCTTTCTGAGGAGCGCGGGTCGCCTGTTGCGTTACGTGCATCCCGTGGCGAGTCGGATGCTCCTCGCTGCAACCATCGACGACGGCGGCGGGAATGGCGGCACCAACGCCCTCGACCGCCCCGGCGCGACGACATTTCGTGAGACGTTGAAAAACGAGTAACAACGGGAAGCGGGCGAATGAGAAGCCCCTGTGCCGTTCTCATTCGCCCGTCGCCCGTCGCCACGCGCGCTTCAGCCCGCGGCCAATCGCCACGCGCAAAGCTAGCTTATTGCTGTTATTCGTAGGGAACGCTCGAGAACGCTAGAGAACGCTCTCCACGGGCACATACTCCAGCCCAAACGCCTCCGCCACACCCGGATAAACAACCTTGCCATTGATGACGTTGAGACCGAGCGCGAGTGCTCGGTCCTGCTGGCAGGCGGCCTTCCAGCCCTTGTTCGCCAGTGTCATAGCGTACGGGAAAGTCGCGTTGGTCAGTGCGAGCGTGGACGTGCGCGAAACGGCGCCCGGCATGTTGGCAACGCCGTAATGAATGACGCCGTCGACGGTGTAAATCGGATCTTCGTGTGTTGTGGCCTTGATGGTCTCGACGCAACCGCCCTGATCGACGGCAACGTCCACGATGACGGAGCCTGGCATCATGGTCTTGAGGTCTTCGCGACGCACGAGATTCGGTGCCTTCGCGCCCGGCAGTAGCACGGCGCCGATCACGATGTCGGCCTTGCGGATCTGCTCCAGGATGTTCGAGCGGTTCGAGTACAGCATCGTGACGTTCGCCGGCATAACATCGGCGAGGTAACGCAGGCGGTTGAGCGACACGT
>JBDSPG010000076.1:0-3714 GCA_039912685.1 Longimicrobiales bacterium
TCGCAGGTCTCTACACTCGTATGGGATACAAGATGGCGGATGACCCTGAGCTTCAGGAGATGCTGCGCCCGCTCGATTCAGCCGGCATCGAGAAGGAGCTGCTCGCGCAGATCAACGACTCGATCCACAACAGGAAATTGTTCGACGGCAAGCGTCACCGCCGGGGCTATCAGCGTTTCGTGTATTCGTGAACGAAGTCGGTGACTGCGCGAACCACTTCATGATCCGTTTCGGGCAGGAGTCCGTGACCGAGATTGAAGATGTGTCCGGGCCGTCCATCCACCCGGTCGAGAATCTCCTTCACTTTCTTCAGCGCGGCATCGCGACCGGCGAGTAGAACTGTCGGGTCGAGATTCCCCTGTATCGCGCGATCCGTTCCGATGATGTCCCACGCCTCATCGATCGGCAGACGCCAGTCGACGCTGATCGCATCACCCCCCGCTTCGGCGATTGACGGCAGCAGTGCGGGGTTCCCGATGGAGAAATGAATCGACGGAACGCCCGCATCGGCGAGCCGGCCGAGCAGGTGCTTGGTGTGGGGCAGTGCGAACTCTCGATAATCCTCGATACCGAGTGCGCCCGCCCATGAGTCGAACACCTGCACGGCACCAGCGCCCGCTTCATGCTGAGCGATCCCGAACTCCGCCATGTGGTCGGCCCAGAACGCTGCGAGTGCGTGCCACGCATCACTGTCACGCCACATGAACGTCTTGATCTCCGCGAGATCACGCGAGCGCGGCGGATCCACGAGATAAGAGCAGAGCGTGAAGGGCGCGCCGACGAAACCGAGCACCGGCACATCGAGCTCGGCAACGAGCAGCTCGATCTGCCGCAGGTTGAAGTCCAGCCCGATGCGCGGATCGAACGGCGTCATGCGTGCGACATCGGCCGCGCTGGTAATGGGATTGTGCACAACCGGTCCAACGCCCTTCCGCATCTCTACATCGAAGCCAGCAGGGAAGTACGGCGTCGACAGGTCGTTGTAGAGCACCGCAGCATCGACGTCGTAATACTCGAGGGGCATGCGGGTGATGGCGGCGGCAGCGGGGGGATCGCGCAGCAGGTCGAACATGTCCCGGTCCGCGCGCGAGTCGCGGTAGCGTGGCAGGCTGCGGCCGGCCTGGCGCATGAACCAGACGGGTGTACAATCGGTCGGCTCGCGCCTCAGCGCGCGCAGGATTCTGTCGTTCATAGGCTCCAATTCGGGAGACCGAAGCTAACGGCGGGGCAGGGACCGGTAAACGGCCGCCGTCAGATCGGGCGCCGGGCAGGCTCGGTAATCTGGTCGGGCGCCCGCCGATCGTGTAGCCTTACCTGCATGACAAACCGCACTGACCGTCCCGCTCGCCCGACGCACATTCGCGCCTTCGGCCTGATCGCACTCCTGGCGACGATTGCTGCCGCTCCGGCGGCCGCGCAGACCAAGGCGCCAGCAAAGACGCAGGCGCTGACACCGGCACGGCTTGCAGCGCGCATTGCAGCTATTATCGACACGGGCGCCATTGCACGCGGCTACTGGGGCATTGAAGTACGAGATATAAAGACGGATGCACTCGTATATGCGCGCAACGCGCATGGTCTGTTTGTCCCTGCATCGAGCATGAAGCTCATTGTGTCCGCGACAGCTGCGCATCATCTGCCGGCTGATTTCCGGTATCGGACGGGTTTTTATGCGACAGGGTCCGTCGCGGGCGGCGTGCTTTCCGGTGACCTCATCGTGCGCGGCCGGGGCGATCCGACGATTTCGGGCAGGAACCAGAAGAGTCGTACGTCCATCTTTGAAGCTGTGGCGGACTCGCTGCGCGCGCACGGCGTGCAGCGTATTACTGGTCGCATCATTGCCGACCAGACATATTTCGATGCGGAACACGTGCGGAGTGACTGGGAGCTGTACGACCTGAACTGGTGGTATGCGGCGCCGGTCGCGCCACTCGGGTTCAACGACAATGCGGTCGACTTCCGTGTCGCGGCGGGGGCTGCAGGTGCGCCGGCGCAGATCACGTGGGAGCCGAAGACCAGTGACTTCGTGTTCTCGAACCGCACGCGGACCGTTTCTGCAGGTGCACCGTACACGCTCGACTTCGATCGTGTGCCGGGCACTGACACCGTGTATGCATATGGTGAGATCCCGGCCGACGCGGCCGTTCGCAATGAGAGCTTCGCGACACGCAATCCAGGGAAATACGCGGCAACCGTGCTGCGCGAAACGCTCGAACGTCAGGGCGTCGATGTTGGCGTTGATGATGTTCGGGTGGTCGACTCCCCGACCACGTCCCCGTCGGCCACCGCGACGCTACTGTTCGAGCACGCATCCCCGCCGCTGCCGCAGATCATTGGGCCGATTCTGCAGAACAGTCAGAACTGGTTTGCGGAACAGCTCTCAAAGACAATTGGCAGGGAGATCAGCGGTGACGGCAGCTGGGACGCTGGTCTAAACCTCGAACGGCGATTCCTCATCGACAACGTCGGCATCGATTCAACTGAATTCCGGCTGCGCGATGCGTCTGGACTGTCGTCGAGCAATCTGATTACCCCGCACATGCTCACCGAGCTGATCCGGTATCTCGCGAACCAGCCGCACATGCGGCCCGCGTTCGACGCGATGTCGGTTTCGGCTGCACCTACCGGATCGCTGCGCCGGCGTTTCGAGGATTTGCCTGGCCGCGTACGCGCGAAGACCGGGTCGATCGGCAATGTCGATTCACTGACCGGTCTGGTTGAGACCGACAGCGGGCGTGTGCTCGCGTTCTGCATTGTCGTCAATAATTCCGGACAGCCATCATCGCGCATGCGCGATGTCATCGACCGGATCGTCCGCCAGATGGCGAAACTATAAATGATGCGTGCGCTGACGCTCGCGCTTGCGATTGGCGCCGCGGTAGTCTTCACGTCCTGCAGTCGCGAGAACGCTTCGTCATCGCCGCGTCTGCTGCTCGCAACCACGCATACAGTCGAGGACTCGGGCCTGCTCGACACGCTGGTGACGCAGTTCCGCGCGGACCATCCGGGCGTGGATCTCCAGGTCGTTGTCGCCGGGAGCGGTGAAGTGCTCACGATCGCGCGCCGCGGTGATGTCGATGTGCTGCTCACACATTCACCAGATGATGAACGCGCCTTTGTCACCGATGGGTTCGGTGTTGCCAGGCGGCCCGTGATGCACAATTCGTTCGTGCTCGCAGGGCCGAGCACGGATTCCGCGAAGGCCGCCGCCGCGTCGACCGCGGTCGATGCGTTCACGCGCATCCATGCGAGCGGTCAGCTGTTCATCTCGCGCGGTGACGACAGCGGCACGCACAGGAAGGAACAGTCCGTCTGGAAGGCGGCGGGCATCACGCCGGATGCTGCGCACTATCTCGAAGCGGGTGCGGGGATGGCGGACGCACTGCGCGTCGCAAGTCAGAAGCACGCGTACATACTGACGGACCTCGCGACGTTGCTTACGTTGCAGGACAAGACCGAACTGGAGCTGTTGTATCAGGGCGACCCTGTCCTGCGGAATGACTACAGCGTGATCGTTGTTCGAAATGCGCGTAATGGGATAGCGGCGGAGTTGTTTGCTTCGTGGATTACATCGGCGAGTGTGCAGAAGCGGATCGCGGAGTTCGGCCGCAGCACGGTTGGCAGATCTCTGTTTATTGGTGATGCCGTTCGCTGAGCTCAGGCGCCGCGCGGTAGATAGATCGTGAAGGTCGTCCCCTTCACGTCAGAGGATTG
>JBDSPG010000129.1:0-9400 GCA_039912685.1 Longimicrobiales bacterium
CTCGAAGGTGCGCACGATGCGCTCCTGCGGCGTGACGTCACGGTAGCGTCCCTCGAAGCCGTGCACGCCGCTCGGCGCGTGCTCCACGTAGCGCCAATGTCCGCCGCGCTCGACCTCCATCCGCTCGATCACGAGCTTGTTGCCGCGCCCCCACCACTGTGCGACGAGGGTCTGGTCCGTCATCGCTCGCCAGACCCGGTCGCGTGGTGCGTCGAATACGCGCTCGATCCGGATATCTCGATCCGATGTCGTCGTGATGATCGACTTCCTTTCCTGACTCATCTGTCGCTGCCTTTCGTGCGTTCGAGGAACTGTCCGAGCCGGTCGATCCGGGCCTCCAGCATCTCGTGATACGTTCTGATCCAGGTTCGTTCTTCGTCGAGACGGCGGGGGCCGAGCCTGCAGGAACGCACCCGTCCGACCTTCTGCGTCGTCACGAGCCCGGCATCCTCCAGGACCTGGACGTGCTTCTTCAACCCGGTGAGCGTCATGCCGAAGGCGCCGGCGAGGTCGGAAATGGAGGCATCGCGGAATCCCAGGTGTTCGAGGATGCCGCGTCGAGTCGGGTCTGCGAGGGCAGCGAAGGCCGCGTCGACGTCCGGAGAATACTGAACCATGGGGTTCAGTATATGCGGCGGCGGCCGCCACGTCAACCAGCACAAAGAAACGGATCATGGCCAATCCGCGTACGGCTTCCTATGTTTCACGGGCATCCAAACACAGGCAACGGCTGAGAATGACGACACGGGAAGACTTCGAAAGCTACCTCATGCGGCTCGGCGTCGAATATGACGAGGTCGATGATGGTATCTGGATCGTGCGCGGGGAGGCGGACACTACGTCGATCGTGGTGAGCTACGCGCCGCCGCTGGCGATCCTTCGCGCCAAGATCATGGACCTGCCGGCGGGCGGCGAGGACGCGCGCTGCGTCAATCTGTATCGCCGTCTGCTCGAGCTCAATGCAAACGATATCGTGCACGGCAGCTACGGGATCGAAGGAGACGAGGTGGTGCTGTCGCATGCGCTCGAGCTCGCGGACCTCGATTTCGGTGAGCTGCGCAGCTCTTACGAAAGCCTGACACTGGCCACGTCGAGCCATACGCCGCAGCTCGTCGCGCTGGTTGCAGTCGGACAGGAAGGGTAAGGGAATGGGCATCTTTCAGAAGTTCTCGATGCTGCTCCGGTCGAATATCAATGAGGCAATCGCCCGGGCGGAAAACCCGGAGAAGATGCTGAATCAGGTACTCATCGACATGCGTGAGCAGCTTGCGAAGGCGAAGCAGGAGGTCGCAGTCGCGATTGCCGATGAGCGGAAGCTCAAGGCGCAGATGGAGGAAGAGACGAAACTTGCGAATGACTGGGAGCATCGGGCGATGCTGGCGGTCGGCGAGAATCGTGACGACCTGGCGAAGCAGGCGCTGCTGCGGCAGGAAGAGCATTCCGAGCGCGCCGTGAATCTGAACGAGACATGGCAGAAGCAGGCGTACGAAACGGAAAAGCTGAAGGAATCGCTGCGTCAGCTGAACGACAAGATCGAGGAGGCGAAGCGCAAGCGAAACCTGCTGGTCGCGAAGCAGAAGCGTGCGCAGGCACAGCGCCGTATCCATGAGACGATGGCCGGTCTGAACGACCGATCTGCGTTCGAGGTCTTCGACCGCATGGCGGAGAAGATCGAGGAATCGGAGCGGATGGCGATCGCGTCGGCAGAAGTATCGGAAGCGTTGAACGAGGGCGACACGCTCGAGCAGGAGTTCAAGAAGCTCAAGCCGGCCGATCAGTCCGTAGAGTTCCGTCTGCTGGCGCTGAAGGAAAAGATGAACCAATCGGGCAACCGAGCGCTCCCGGGCGGCGCAGCGCAGGGAAGCAACAGTGCGGGCAGCGGCCCACGCCGCATCGGCGCGGGCGGTGAGCCCGTGAAGGATGTCGAGCTTGACAGCTAGAAGTAACGCAGCATGAACCGGAAGCCGTACGCTCTGCTGATCGCAACCATCTTCGCACTTCTGCTATTGCTGTTCCTGCACAGCATTGCAGAAGTGTTGTTGCTTCTTTTCATTGCCATTCTTTTCTGTGTATTCCTCAGTGCGATAACGGACTCGTTGCAACGGCGCTTCTCCGTGCCGCGCCCGCTCGGCGTGATGATCGCACTCACGATCTTCCTCCTCGGACTCACCGGTATCATCGTTCTGATTGTTCCGCCCGTGATCTCGCAGACGCGCGACTTGGTCGGTGCGATGCCCACAATGATGGCCGGGTGGGAGGTGCAGCTGAAAGCGCTTGCCGCACGCAATCCGATGGTCGCCAACATGCTGCCCGAAATTCACACCGATGAAACGTACGTCGGCATGTACGCCGCGCAGATGAGCGGCTACCTGAAAGGCCTCGTGCCGTGGGCGTTCAGCGCAGTTACGATCGTGATCCATTTCCTGAGCGTGCTCGTCATGGGTATCTATCTCGCGCTCAAGCCTTCGATCTATCGCGAAGGCTTCATTGTGCTCGCCCCACCGATCCATCGTGACCTTGTTCGCGACATTCTCGCAGACCTGAATCGTACGTTGCGCGCATGGATTGTCGGCCAGCTCCTGGCGATGTTCGTACTCGGCGTACTGACGTGGATCGGTCTGGAGCTGCTGAATGTGCCGTACGCGCTCGCGTTCGGCGTGTTCACGGGAGCGGCAGCAGTCGTGCCGTTCTTCGGCACACTGTTCTCGACAATCCTGCCGGCGTTCTTCGTACTCGGCACGGGCGGTCCGCTGACAGCTCTTTGGGTCATCCTGCTCGGCGTCGTCGTGCATCTTTTCGAGGCGAACGTGGTCGCGCCGATGATCATGGAGCGCCAGGTCCACCTGCCACCCGTGCTGTCGATTCTCGCCGTGCTGATCATGTCGCATCTGCTGCATGTCATCGGCCTGCTCGTCGCAGTGCCGGTGCTCTGCGTGGTCATGGTGATCGGACGCCGCGTGTACGTGCACCGTGTGCTGGAAGGCCGCGGCTTCCGACGTGCCATCCGTGACCGCCCCGTCGAGCTGCAACTACCCGGCGACGGCGCCGTTCTCGTCCACCCGCTTTCCCTCGAGCGCTCGATTCCCACAATGCTCGAAGGCTGACGAAACCCGCCGCGTCCGCGGCTCCCAGGCCACCCATCGGAGGCGCATCATGAGCACCACTTTGTTCCGTTGTATAACGTCGGCGTTTGTGCTTGCGGCCGGACTTGTCCTCCCGGCCGGAGGACACGCGCAGCAGTCCGCAGACAGCGCCACCTTTATTATCCGCCTGGGCACGGACACTACGGCGATCGAGCAGTGGGTCCGAGTCGGAAATCGCATTGAATCAACCGTGGTTTCACGCTCACCGCGCACAACCGTTCGGAGGTATGTCGCAACGCTTGATTCACAGGGCCTGGCATCACACTTTGCGCTTGACGGCCAGGCCACTGCCGCTGTCGTGCCTGCAGCGATTCCAAGCGCCGGCGGGTTCTACGCGCCGCAGGCGCTCGCGCTCGCGTACGCCGCCCGCATGCGGGACACCCTTGCTGCAGTGCCCATGCTCAACGGCACGACGGCTCAGAAGCTGACCGTCAGAAGGGTTGGCCCCGACGCCTTCGAGGTCCTCAATGCCGCGGGCGCGGCGACGATGCGGGCGCGGCTCTCAAGCGCCGGAAGGCTGCTGTGGCTGGAGACGCCTGCAGGCGCATCAGCGGAGCGCGTAGCGTGGCAGGATATCGACGCTGCCCGCCGCAATTTTGCCGCTCGTGATGAGCGCGGGCAGGGCATGGGCGCGCTGTCCTCCACGGATACCGTTCGCACGACGAGCGCCGGCGCCGCGATCGCGGTTGTATATGGCCGCCCCGCCGCCCGGGGCCGGACCGTCTTTGGTGGCCTCGTGCCGTTCGGAAAGGTCTGGCGTACCGGCGCGAACGATGCCACCGAACTCCTCATCGACCGTCCCGTGCGGATCGGCGATCTGCTGTTGGACCCCGGAAAATACGCGCTGCTCACCGTCCCCGGCCCGACACAGTGGCACTTGATCGTGAACGGGCGGACGGGCATGGCCGGCGCCATGCAGAACGATGCCACGCAGGAACTCGGTCGCACCGCCATGGCCACGCGCCCGCTTTCCAGTCACACGGAGAAATTCACGATTCTCGTCGAACCTGTTCCGACCGGCGCAGTCCTGAAATTCCGGTGGGAGACAACCGAAGCGTTCGTGCCGATTATCGTTCAACGCAAACAGTAGAGCCTGTGGAAGAGCTCCCATCATGCGGCTGCGCGACCCCAGGGGAAACGCAGCCGTATCTTTGCTACTGCGCCGTGGAAGGCCTGATGCGCATCATCCGGCGGCGTTACTCCCTCGCCGTCCTGAACGTGGTGCGCTCCTGTGGTGTCGCTCGCTTTCATGACGTCGAACTGGCGCTTCCTGCCGCAAGCACCTCCACGCTGGCTGAAACCATGCGTGCGCTGGTCGACGTCCAGCTGCTCACCCGCGAAGGTACCGGCGAATCCGTACCCCGTTCCGTGTATCGCCTGACGCCGTCCGGCGCCAAACTGCTCGAACGGCTCCGACGGTTGCTCGACGACGTGAGCCCCTGAGTTGCTTCGATTGACCGAAGTGTGCTGGCACATTTCGACCGCGTGACTATCATGTAGTGAGGGTGTTCCGGGATTCCTTGCGCGCGAGGGCTCATGGGCCGAGTGACGCGGCGACGGATTGTCGTGGAAGGACTGGTCCAGGGAGTAGGCTTCCGGCCGTTCGTTTACCGGGAGGCCATGTCTCTAGGGCTGGTCGGGCGCGTTCGGAACGACGGTTCAGGCGTCATAATCGATGTCGAAGGTGAAGCGGGTGTCGTGCGCGACTTCGTTCACCATATCGGGACGCGCGCGCCGGCGAACGCGTCGATCACGATGATGCGCGTCGAGACAGCGCCCGCGCGCAGGTACCCCACGTTCAGCATCACTGACAGCGATCCGGGCACCGCGTCGACCGCACTGGTGAGTGCGGACGTTGCGACCTGCGATGCATGCGTGCGGGAACTGTGCGACCCCCGTGACCGCCGTTTCCGCTACCCTTTCCTCAATTGCACGAGTTGCGGCCCCCGGTTCACCATTCAGCAGGAACTGCCGTACGACCGGCACGGCACGACCATGTCGGCGTTCGCGATGTGTGGTGCGTGTGCGGCCGAGTACGCGGATCCCGTGGACCGCCGTTTCCATGCGCAACCGATCGCTTGCGGCGAGTGCGGCCCCCAACTCTCGATGTGCGCACCGGACGGCTCGGTACGCGAGGTCGGTGACGCGGCGTTGATGGGGGCAGTCGCCGCGATCAGAGGTGGCAACATCGTGGCTGTAAAGGGCCTTGGCGGATACCATCTGGCATGCGATGCGACGGCTGGTGTAGCCGTGGCCCGACTGCGCGCTCGCAAGGGCCGGGACGCGAAGCCGTTTGCGGTCCTGGTCAGGGATGTCGTAGCGGCGGAGCGGTTCTGCAGAATCGGCGTGGATGAACGAGCCCTGCTGGAGAGTCCGGCGCGTCCGATAGTGCTATTGCGTGTCCGGGAGGCTGGCACGGGCGTGCAGATCGCCGCGGACGTCGCGCCTGGAAACCGCTGGCTGGGCGTCATGCTGCCATACACCCCTCTCCACCACCTTCTGACGCAGGAGATCAGCCATCCTATCGTCCTGACGAGTGGCAACCGTGCAGCCGAGCCGATCGTAACCACGGATCAGGATGCGGTGGAAAAGCTGGGCGGTATCGCGGACGTACTGCTCATGCACAACCGACGCATCACAATCGGTTGCGATGACAGTGTCATGCGCATTCAGAGCGGGGCTCCGTCTTTCATTCGCCGATCCCGGGGCTTCGCTCCGCTTCCGGTGTCACTGCCGCGCGCGCTCCTCACGCCCGCGCTCGCCGTAGGCGGCATGCTGAAGAACACGTTCTGCCTGGCGCGTGGGACGCAGGCATTCCTGTCCCCGCACATCGGAGACCTCGAGAACCCCACGACATACGGCACGCTGCAGCAAGGCATCGAGCATTATATCCGCCTCTTCGGCGCCGAGCCGCGGGTGATCGCGCACGACATGCATCCAGACTACTTGTCGACGCGAGTCGCGCATGCACTCGAGTGCGACACGAGAATCGCCGTACAACATCATCACGCGCATGTCGCGGGCTGCGTGGCCGAGCATTCCGTCGACGCGCCGGTCTTAGGCGTCGCATTCGACGGCGCCGGATTGGGCGACGACGGAGCGATCTGGGGCGGAGAATTTCTGCTGGTCGACAACGGCGGTTACGAACGCGTCGGGCATTTGAGTTATGTGCCCCTCCCGGGCGGAGACGCCGCCGCCCGCCATCCGTTGCGCATGGCTGCGTCCCACCTGATGTCAGCGTATGGCAGCGAACTGTCAGGGTCCCCCGTCGAATGTGGTGCCTGGTTCAGTGACACCGAGTGGCGCCTGTTGCGGGGAATGATCGGCGGAGGTGTGCTCAGCCCGCCAACGTCCAGTGCCGGCCGGCTTTTCGATGCGGTTGCCGCGTTGTCGGGTGCGAGTCGCGCATCGCGTTTCGAAGGAGAAGCCGCCGCTCGTCTGGAATGCATGGTGGACCCTGGCGAACGGGGCGCATACCCGTTCGACGTGCAGCATGTAAACGGCTGCGCGGTTGCAGACTGCTCGTCGCTCATTCGTGCTGTAGCACAGGATGCGGCCGGCGGTGTTGGTGCGAACATCATCTCCGCCCGGTTTCACAATGCACTGTGCGTCATGATCGTGAGCGTCGCCGTCAGCGTTCGTCAGCAGACCGGCGTGCACCATGTGGCGTTGACCGGTGGTGTTTTTCAGAATGCACATCTGGTTGAGCGTGCCGCAGCATCGCTGCGCTCCCAGGGTTTCACGGTTCTGCTGCACCGGCAGGTGCCATGTAATGACGGCGGACTGTCGTACGGCCAGATCGCCGTGACCGCCGCACACCTGGAGCATTGCTGAACATGTGTCTCGCGATTCCCGGCCAGGTGATTGAATTCGTTGACGCCGAGATGCAGTTGGCGCGTGTGGATATTGCGGGCGTGCGCCGCGTCATTCACGTGGGTCTGCTGCTGCCCGATGGACTGACGGTTGGAGACTGGGTCCTCATTCACGTCGGATTTGCGCTCAGCAAAATCGATGACGAGGAGGCGCAGCGCACGCTGCTGTTCCTGCAACAGCTCATGGGTGACGAGCTGGTGGATGAATTGCAGCAGATCGCCGAAAGCCGCGTCGAATGAGAACGGCGCGCGTAATTTCGGAGCCGGCGCAGGATGCAGCCGCTTATGCTTTACTAGAGGCGCGATTCCACCGCAGCGTGGACGCGACGGAAGCGTTCCTTGAGGGCCACGCGAGTGCGATCTCGCTGGCGTGCAGGGACATGGCAGAGCGCTTCGAGCGAGGTGGCCGCCTGTTCGCTTTCGGCATTGGCGGCGGCGTCTCCGACGCACAGCACGTGGCCGTGGAGTTCGTGCATCCGGTGCTGGTCGGAAAGCGCGCGCTGCCTGCAATGTCGATCAATGCCGTGACTGCGGCCGCAGAGTTGCACGCCCTGGGTCGGGGGACGGACATCGTGTTCTGCATCACCGACGGTGCACCGGATGCTGCAATGTGCGCCGCGCTCGAGAGTGCTGCGGGAAAGGGCATGCTGACTTTGCTGCTGAGCGCCTCGGGTGGTCCTTCCGGGCGGATGGCAGACTATCATTTCGCCGTCCCCAGTGACGACCCGATGATTACGCAGGAAACGCTCGAAACCGCGTATCATGTCATGTGGGAACTGGTTCACGTTTTCCTCGAGAACGGACGGGAATGATGTCGTGTGATCCGGAGGACAGCACGTGCCACCTGTGCGGCGATGTGGCGCATGCGGGCCGCGTCCTGGTGGTGGAGCGGGACACGAATACGGCCACGGTTCTCATCAATGACCATGCGGTGGAGGTTGCGATTGACCTGGTGCCTGGCGTCGAGCGGGGTGATACCGTGCTGGTTCACCTCGGATTCGCGATCGAACGGGTGAGTGCATGAGCGGAAACGGACAGCGGGCACAACTGTACCCGTTCCTCTACGGAGCGGCGCATCCGCCTGCGGAGAGCGGTGCTCTGCTGGAGCATGTCCGGGTATCGACGATTGAAAAAGCACGCGATATCGTTGCATTGCGGCGAGCTGTGCTCGATGAACAGGCTGGCCGCATGATCGCTGCGGCCAGAATGATGGCCGACACATTCGAGGCAGGCGGCAAACTCCTGGCCTTCGGGAATGGTGGCAGTGCAACCGATGCGCGCGATGCCGTGGCTGACTGCATCGCACCGCCATTGCGCGCATGGCGGTCCCTGCCGGCGGTCGCGCTTCAAGACGACAGCGTGATTACCGCGATTGCGAATGATGTAGGATTCGAGCACGTGTTCGCTCGCCAGATCATTGCGTTCGGCGACGCGGGTGATCTTACGCTCGTGTTCAGTACGAGCGGCCATTCACAGAACATCCGTACCGCGCTGCAGGAGGCGCGCCGGCGGGGCATGGGTTCGATCGCACTGCTGGGCGACGCAGGTGGCGCGATTGCGGAGAACAGCGAAGCCGACATCGTCCTGATCGCGCGGTCGCAGCACATTCCACGGATTCAAGAGGCCCACGCCACCATGTGGCATGCCATGCTGGAACTCGTTCAGCAATTCCTCGCGCAGCCGGCCGACATCCAGGTGCGGGCATGATGCGATACATCGATGAATATCGGGCGCCTGCCGCAGTGCGCGGTCTGGTGAGCGAGATCGAACGGCTGGGCAAAGGGCGGAACCTGAAGTTCATGGAGGTCTGCGGTGGTCATACCCACGCGATCTACCGTCACGGCCTGCAGGAGCTCTTGCCGGATAACATCGAGCTCGTTCATGGCCCGGGCTGCCCCGTCTGCGTGATACCCATGGGTCGCATAGATGACGCGATTGCGATGGCGATGACGCCGGATGTCATATTTGCCACGTATGGGGATATGATGCGCGTTCCGAGCTCCACAGGATCGCTTCTTGACGCAAAGGCAAATGGCGCGGACGTCCGTTTTGTCTACTCGCCGCTGGACGCGCTCAAACTCGCGCGCACGACTCCAGACCGGCGCGTAATCTTCTTTGCCGTGGGCTTCGAGACAACGGCGCCGTCGACTGCGGCGACACTGCTGCGAGCACGCGCGGAGGGACTGCAGAATTTTTCGGTGTTCTGCAATCACGTTACCATCATACCCGCCATCAAGGCGATTCTCGACTCGCCTGGCATGCAGCTGGACGGTTTTATCGGGCCGGGCCATGTGAGCACGATCATTGGCCTGGACCCGTATACGTTCATCGCGCGTGACTACCACAAACCGGTAGCGGTGGCCGGATTCGAGCCGACGGACATTC
>JBDSPG010000130.1:0-3747 GCA_039912685.1 Longimicrobiales bacterium
ACCGGAAACGCCAGGTATCGGTGCAGCGTGGAGACGAGCAGCGATGCGCACGTTGTCCGCACGCCGCTCGGTCAGACGGCGAAGTTGCCAGCGACATGCCCAGCCGAAGGCGACAACCAGAAGAAGGATCACGATGCTGCCGGCGATCTCGGGCATCGTGAGGAACGGCGTTTTCGCGACGGGCGTTTCGTTCATTACACCAACATCCTGCGGTGGCGCCTACGCCGCAACCTCAGGAATGCATGGGAGGGAACCTGCCTCTGTACCGTTTCCAGCCGGAGGCGGCCGCGCGCTCGGCTACCAGGCGGCCGAGCCCCATGCACACGCCGACCGTTACGGTCCACGCGATCGCGTCCTTCCATGCCACGTCGTAACTCGCGGGGTTCTTAGGCGGGTCCTCGCCGCGCGCGTACTTCCAGCCCATTTCGATGGCGTTACGCACCAGGAATCCCGCTGCCGCACCTGCGGCAGTCGATACCAGAAACCACTTCTGTTCGTCTTTCATAGCCTCACCGCCCGCGAATTCGAGGTGCTGCCGCTCGCTGGGCAAAGACGGTGCCGCGGTCCCCGGCATGAGCCTGCATGAAAGCGCCAAAATCCGGCGACGGTCCACGCCAGCGCAGGTCGTCGACATCATCGAACACCGGCAAGTCCGTCCGCAACGTTGCGAGCTCCAGAAAGAGCGTCGCCATATCCATATGTTCATGGAGACGAACCGCGAGCGTCTTCTCCGGCCCCGTGATGGTATCCGGCGCAGGCACGTCCGCAATGTGGCCGTACCTCATCAGCAGACGGGCCGCGGAACGGGCACCGAAGCCGGGGACCCCGGGAAATCCATCAGCCGCGTCACCAACCAGCGCCAGGTAATCCGGAATGGAGGCGGGCGGCACGCCAAACTTCGCCTGCACCGCGTCCGCATTGCGGATGAACCCGCTTTTCCGATCCACCTGAACCACACGGTCTCCGATTACACACTGTGAAAGGTCCTTGTCCGGCGTCCAGATGCAGACTTTCTGCACGCGGGCATCGTCAGCGGCGATTGCGGCTGCGCAGGCAAGCGCATCATCCGCTTCCACTTCGATCATCGGCCAGACTGTAACGCCCATCGCGCGGAGTGCATCCTCGAGCGGATGGAACTGCGACCACAGTGCGTACTCGATGCCTTCACCCGTCTTGTACCCGCTCCACAGATCATTGCGGAACGATTCAATGACGTGATCCGTTGCAACACCGATATGCTCCGCGCCACCTTCGATCATCTGCATTACCGTGCCGAGAACACCGAGCACAGCTGCGTACGGAACGTCGGCGCCCTTGTTGCCGCGTCTCGCGCCGAAGAAGTGGCGGAACAGCTCGTAGGTACCGTCGATGAGATGAACAATCATATCCGGAACACCTCGACAAACCGTTCCAGCAGACGGAACGGTCCGTGTATGGTGACGATTCCGAGCGTGACAGCTTCGGCCGCCGTGATTTCATGCGACATCAGCTTCCTGATGGATGGACCTGCCTCAATGATGAGGTCGGGCGATGCAGTCGGTCCCTCACCAGCGTGCAACTCGCCCTCTACGATCCGCAGGTGTAGGACGATTGGACCCATTCGCAGGTCATAGGATGCAGACAGACCGTGCGCAGTACCACGACGAAACGTCGTTCGCATCGCCATGATCATCGAGTCCGCCGTGACCACTTCGTCATCCGCCGGCTCGCCCAGGCGTTTCGCGCCCCACCGGCCAAGGCCGATAAGTACCGGCTCCAGCTGCCTGCCGGCTTCAGTCAGCTCGTAGACCACTGATCCGGCGGGAAGGGGTAGCGCTCGACGCTGAATGATTCCCGACTCCTCGAGCTCGCGTAGCCGGGCGGCAAGCACGTTCGTCGCGATGCGGGGGAGGCCATCGCGGAGGTCCGAATACCGCCGCGGGCCCACGAGCAGGTCACGGATGATCAGGAGCGACCAGCGTTCGCCCACGACTTCCAGGGCGCGGGCGATTCCGCAGTATTGGGCGTATGTGCGTTTGTTGGCCATACTGGAAGGTGTCGTTGTTGTATCTAAAAAGCCAGCTTGCAATAAGCAAGCAGCGGATCAGCGACACCCCGGCATTTTGAATGCGCCGATCCTGGTCGAATAACTCGCAGCGCCCTTCTTCAGATAATCGCCGACATACCACACGGTGCAGTCGTCAGACGGATCGATCGCCGTCGTGGTGTAATCCTCCCAGCGCAGTGTACTCGTCTGCGAGCCTTCGCCCTCGACGAGCACGGATTCCGTCATTGTCATGAGCCCGAGCGGATCCAGCGGCCGACGTCCCGTGAACCGCTGGCCCACGTAGTGCGGAACGCCGCCGAACGAGTACGCGATGCCGATATTGCCGACTTTGTCGATGGCAGGGCTCGCCATCCATCGGTACTGGCTGTCGGCCAGATAGGTGCCAAGCTGAAACAGTGATGTCCTGCGCGAAGCAGGATCGACTCGGAACTCGTACCAGCGCACACCGCCCCGTGACGTCGATGTCGCGATCGAATGAACCGCAACAATGCGCTCCGTGTTTCCGCTACGACGGTATACCAGGCGCGACATAATCTTGTCGCCCTGCGAGTCGAGACCACGTTCCGTGTCCGGCTGCGTAACGCAATTCTTGAGTTGCCCATCACAGAGATATCGATAAGGTGCGACGGCGATTGGGACCGGGCCGGTCACACTCGTACGTGACGGGTCCGTCCAGTCAACGTGGAACTGGTAAATGTTTAGCACACTGTCATTGAAGACGTTGTCGAGCTGACGACCGCCAGCGGCGATCATAATGTTCGGAGCGCCCTTAGGCGGCAGCTTCGTCCCGTCAATATCTGCATTGTTCAGAAATCCGGCGTTATGCAGAATGATGCATTGCTCCGTTGCGGGCAGTCCTTTGAGCATTTTCTGGCGTTCGACCACACACGCATGCTTCTCTGTTGCAACAGTCGGCGAGATGCGATTGTCGCTCGTGCTCGAAGGACTGTAGTAGCCATCGGTCCAGATGGCGGGACGCGGATAGTCGGGGAAATAGTACCGAAGAAACTCGTAGCGATAATACGATCCGAGCGGATCCGGCGATGTGCTCACCGCGTAGCACATTGAATACACGCCCTGTGGTTCTGCAGGCTGTCCAGCGCGACCCGCGTTGCCTGTTCCGCCTGCGCTCGCACCGCGTCCGCGGTTCGCACCGGCCTGTGTTGTATCGGGCGGAACGTACGGCGGTTGGAAAAGCAGCGCTGCCATGCCGGGTTGTCCGGCAACACCGATGACACTCGCGCGTGCACCGTCTTGCGGTTTCTGCGGACCAGGTTGATCGGCACGATACGGAATGCGCGAGAAGATCGGCATGACAATGAGCCAGCGCTTCGCGATCTGATCGTAACGCACGACTGTGTCGCCGTTGTTGCGCGCTTCGCACGTGCCGCCAAAGCCCTTGAACACATTGTTGTGATTGACCGGGCCGTAGAGAACTCTGCCGGTTTCGTTGTACTTCTTTCCCCTCTTCGTGAAGATCGCCATCCGGGAGTTGACCACTTGCACGATGTGGTCGGGACCGACGGCGAGGCCGTTGTCCGAAGGATTGCCCAAGCGGGCGGTGCCCTGGGGCCCGGTGAAGCCGACGCCGAGTCCATCGAAGCTGGCGACGAGAGAAGCGGCGGGCTTGGTGCCGGCCTGCGTCTGCTCCTGACCGTTAAGCTGTCGTGCATGTGGGATCGTCGTGAATGCAAACGCCA
>JBDSPG010000132.1:0-3157 GCA_039912685.1 Longimicrobiales bacterium
TGTGGTTCCCGATGCAGGTCGGCTCGAACGAGACGCGGCATCCGTGGATGGACGAAGGGTTCACGCAGTTCAACACAGCACAGGCAATGCGGGTGCTCTATGGCGAGCCGCGCTTCGGCGGCAGGCCAAACGATTCGGAGCCGGGGCAGCGCGGGCAGTACATCGCCCGCGCAAACGGTGGCGATGATCAATCGTTGATGCAGCACGGCGACATGTTCCCGCTCGACCTGTACAACACGATGTACTACAACAAGACGTCACAGGTGCTTGTCGCGCTGCGCGGCATGCTGGGCGATGACACGTTCCGCCGCGCGTTCCGCGAATACGGAGCGCGCTGGACCGGCCGTCACCCGTATGCGTACGATTTCTTTCACACTGTCGAGGATGTTGCGCGGCGCGATCTCGGCTGGTTCTGGACTACCTGGTTTTACAATGCGTGGCCGCTCGATCAGGCGATCGGCGCCGTCCGGATGAACGGTGCAGCGCTCTTCGTGACGATTCAGGATCGCGGCCTCGCGCCGATGCCGGCTGTGATTACAATCACACGCGCCGGTGGCGCCACCGAAATGCGAACAGTTCCGGTCGATGTATGGCTGAGTGGGAAGAGAAGCACGACGATTTCGATTGCGCGAGGTGCGCAGGTGACGCGGGTCGAGATCGATGCGGCCGCGGCGTTCCCGGACCTCGATCGGACGAATCAGGTCTGGGTTAAGAAATAACAACGAAAGTTTTCACACGAAGACACGGAGGCACCAAGTCTTTGTGTCTCCGTGTCTTCGGTGCGTCAGGAAAGTCTCATCGCTCTTGTGAGCTGAAAGGATCTCACCATGTGAACTGCCTGTGAAACATGTAGCTGAACAGGCAACATGGCGGGTAACCGTATTGTTGAAGCCCTGTGAGGCGCACGGTGCGAGCCGCAGCGCAAGCGAATCCGTTACGGCCTCGAAATACAACAATGAGAGCGGCCAGCCTTCCGAAGATGGTGAAGCCAGCACGGGTGATGAAGACACAGGCAAGTGCAGTCATCCGGTTCTCCGGGGTGATAGGGAGCAGCGCGTACCGAGAGAGAGACACTTTGGGCTGAGGCTGCTTTAACTGCGTGCAACTCCCCGATAGCCCTCGTGATGAACCTGTTGGGAAAGCCGGATGCCGGAAATCTGCATGTCCGGTTTGACGAGGGGGACCAAGGAAGATCCCTTGGTCCCTACTCTACTGTGAAATTTCCGTTGTTTTCTTTTCTTCTTACGCCCTAGAACCGCGCTTGACGAGCCGGATGATGAAGAGCAGGAAGACAGCGCCTATGAAGGCGACGAGAATGGTGCCGGCGAGACCGCCGAGTGGGGTGGCCACACCGAGGGTGCGGAAGATCCAGCCGCCTACGAATGCACCGACAATACCGATTACGATGTCGCCGATGATGCCGAGACCAGTGCCGCCCATCACCATTGATGCAAGCACACCGGCGATAAGGCCGACGATCAGCCAGGTAAGAATGTCCATGTCGATCCTTTGGAAGCGGGTGAGGTAACACACCCGCCCATGCACCTACCGTTCCACAAGCGCCCCGAACCGTCTTACCTCGGGCCACAGCTTCGCGACCGCAGCCACCACCACCATACTCCCGAGTCCACCATAAACCACGGCGCGCACCGGGCCTAGCAGTGCAGCCGCCACGCCCGACTCGAAGCCGCCCAGCTCGTTCGAGGTGCCGATGAACAGCGCGTTGATGGCGCCGACGCGGCCGCGCAACTCGTCCGGCGTGAGCACCTGCATGAGTGTGCTGCGAATCACGACGCTCACCATGTCGAACCCGCCAATCAGTGCCAGCAGAATCAACGACAATGTAAAAGACCGCGACAGGCCGAACGCAATCGTCGCCAGTGCAAACCCCGCAACCGCCCAGAGCAGCGCGGGCCCGGCACGTTGCAGCGGCTTCCGTGCAAGCGGAATTGCTACGATCATCGCGCCGATCGATGGCGCCGCCATAAGCCAGCCCAGGCCGCGCGGTCCGACATGCAGGATGTCTTTCGCGAAGACTGGCAGCAGCATGGTGGCGCCGCCGAGCAGAACGGCGAACAGGTCCAGCGTGATCGTCGCAATAAGAATTCGCTGCTCGCGTATGAAGTGCACACCAGCCATCAGCGTGTGCCACGTCATGCCGCGCCCCGCGTTCGCGGCATACGCACGAGGCTCGATCGGCAGTAGCAGGAACGTGAACAGTGCGAGCGTGCCCGCTGTCAGAACGAACGCCGGCGTCGCACTGTGGTATGTGCCGATGATGAAGCCCGCGCCCGCGGGTCCGAGAACACTCGACAGCTGAAACAGTCCGCTGCGCCAGGTGGCCGCATTGCCGAGCAGATCGAGGGGAAGCAGCTGCGGCCCCAGCGCATCACGCGCAGGTGCGACGACCGCGCGTGCGATGCCGTTCAGCACAAGCAGCAGATAGAGAAGAGGGATCGCGCCATTCGCGTGCGCAACAACGGCGAGTCCGATCGACACAAGGCACTGCAATGCAACCGTCAGCATGAGCAGATGCTTGCGGTCGAAGCGGTCGGCGAGATGGCCGGCCGGCAATGTGAGAAGGATGATGGGGAGGACCTGTGCAAGACCGACTGCGCCGAGAGCAAGTGGCGAGTCCGTCCGCTCGTACAAGTACCATGCGACGGCAACGGTCTGCATCTGCAGCCCGAGGCTCGCAAGGAAATGGCCGACCAGGAAGCGCCTGAAATCCGGGAATCGCAGCGATGCGTATGCGTCAGCTTTCACGCCGCATTATACCACGGACCCTACCTGGTTGCGCTACCGCTTCGATCCCGCTGCGCTAGCGCTTCGAGCCGTCGCGCTCCAGCTCGCGCAGGAATCCCTCGAACAGACGCATGTGGCCTTCCTCGTCGTGAAGGATCTGCACGGCCATGTCCTGCGTGGCCCAGTCCACACCGTCACACAGCTCGATCAGCTCGTTGTAATGATTGATCGCGCCTCGCTCCGCCTCGATCACGCCGCGGATCACGTGCACCAGGTCTGTCTGGTCTTCCGGCGGCTGCAGGAATGACTGTTCCGGCTTGAACGCCAGTGACCCCGGCACCACGCCCCACAGCTCCTTGATGCGAGCGGCGAACATCTGTGCGTGCCCCAGTTCCTCCTGGATGTCTTCCCG
>JBDSPG010000157.1:0-12112 GCA_039912685.1 Longimicrobiales bacterium
TGCAGATCGCACGCGAACATGAGGTGATGAAGGCGTTGTGGCCTGGTGAAGCGGTGAGTTTCTTCGTGCGCAATCGCTCGAAGGGATTCTTCGTCCTCGGCTCGGTATTCCTCGCGATCACCGGTGCCGAAGCGCTGTATGCCGACATGGGACACTTCGGTCGCAGGCCCATCCGCATTGCGTGGTTCGCGCTCGTGCTGCCATGCCTGGTCATGAACTATTTCGGACAGGGCGCGCTGCTGCTCCGCGATCCATCCGCCGTGGCATCACCGTTTTTCCGCATGGCACCGGAATGGGCGCTGATCCCGCTGGTCGTACTCTCGACGTTAGCAACGATCATCGCATCACAGGCCGTGATATCGGGCGCGTTCTCGTTGACGGCGCAGGCAGTGCAGTTGGGGTTCCTGCCGCGCGTGCACATCGCGCATACGTCGGGTGAGGAGCGCGGGCAGGTATACATCGGCGTAGTAAACTGGGTGCTGATGGTGGCGTGCATCGCGCTCGTCCTGCACTTCAGGACCAGCGAAAGGCTGGGTATCGTCTACGGCGTCGCCGTGACGACCGACATGGTCTTCACAACGCTGCTGATCACGGCGTGTGCGAGAACGACGTGGTCGTGGAGCCTGCCG
This sequence comes from Longimicrobiales bacterium, assembly GCA_039912685.1. GTDB lineage: Bacteria > Gemmatimonadota > Gemmatimonadetes > Longimicrobiales > RSA9 > DASUXU01. The sequence continues at coordinate 630 of JBDSPG010000157.1, forward strand.
CTGACGCTCTCTGTGGGTGCACTGCTCCTGATGGTCGATCTACCCTTCTGGTTGTCGAATCTGACGAAGGTGCCGGAGGGAGGTTACGTGCCGCTCGCGATCGCGCTGGGCATCTTCGTTCCGATGCTTGCGTGGAAGAAGGGGCGCGAGGGGCTGGCTGCGATCATCGATCGGCGGATCCTGCCTGTGGAGGACGCGATCGCCATGATCGCGCAGAGCAAGGCTACGCGCGTACCAGGTGTCGCGGTCTTTATGGCACGGGACCACCGCGATACACCGCCAACGCTGTTGCACAACCTGAAACACAACAAGGTGGTGCACGAGCGGGTTATCCTGCTTACCATCCGGACGAGTGAACGCCCAACGGTCCCAGTGCGCGAGCGGCTTACACACACCGACCTCGGATCCGGATTCCACCGCGTGGTCATCGAGTACGGATTCACCGACCAGGTGGACGTGCCGTCATCGCTGCGTCACTGCTCCATTGACGGCGCACAGCTCGACCTTCCCCGCACGACGTATTTCCTCGGCCGGGAGACGCTGATTGTGCGTGCCAACACACCGATCCTCGCCGGACTGTGGAAACACATCTTCGTGATGCTGAACCGCAATGCAGAAAGCGCCATGACGTTCTTCCGACTTCCGCCGCAACGCGTCGTGGAGCTCGGTGCGCAGATCGAGATCTAGGAAGTCTCTCCACTAAGGCAACACAATTGAAACAATATGATCGGGCATACTTCGACCGCTGGTACCGGGCGAAGGGTCGGGTGGTGCGGCCGGAAGTTGTGCGCCGCAAGGTGCGGCTTGCACAGGGTGCAGCAGAGTACATGCTCGGCCGTGAGATCCGATCGGTACTGGACATCGGATGCGGCGAAGCGCCATGGCGCGCGGAGCTGCGGCGCAGTCGGCCAGAAATCCATTACCTCGGCACCGACACCAGCGACTACGTGGTCGAACGCTTCGGCAAGACGCGCAACATCAGACTGGCGGGCATGGGTGAACTGGACGGCCTGAAGCTGCGGAAATCGTACGACCTCATCGTCTGTGCGGACATGCTGGAATACATTCCGCGCGCAGAGATGGCGCGCGGGCTGGCCACGATCGCGCGTGTGCTCGGTGGCGTTGCTTATCTCGAGGCGTTTACGACAGCCGACGAACTGGTAGGTGATCGCGAGGGCTGGCATCACCGGACACCTGCCATGTACCGGCGGGCGTTCAAGGAAGCAGGCCTTATCACCTGCGGATTAAATTGTTATATCACGGAAGCCGGTCTTGCGAAGATGAATGCGCTGGAGATTGCAGAGCCGCTGCTCGGTTGAAGAGGTGGGAGGCTAACGCGCACGCACGGAGCCGTAATGTCGGAACCAAGGAAGACAGAAGACCGCGCGCACGAGACGCTCGACCCATCGGACTGGGAGAGCCTGCGCTCGACCGCGCACCGTATGGTCGATGACATGCTGGACTACCACCGTGGTATCGATGACACGCCGGTGTGGCAGCCAATGCCGGATGCGGTGAAGGCGGCGTTTCACGAAGAGTTCCCGGCGGAAGGTACAGGCGAGGACGCTGCATACAAGCGGTTCACGCAGCTGATCCGGCCGTATCCATTCGGGAATATTCATCCGCGTGGATGGGGCTGGGTAAACGGAACGGGCAGCAGTTATCTGGCACTGGCGGAAATGTGGTCTGCAGCCATGAATCCGAATGTGTGGGGTGGTGAACACGCCGCGCCGTATGTCGAAGCGCAGGTGATAACATGGGCGAAAAAGCTTCTGTCGATGCCGGAGGAGGCAACAGGTGTGCTGGTGTCGGGTGGAAGCGTCGCAAATCTCGTAGGCCTCGCAGCAGCCCGTGAAGTCGCCGCACCGGATGTGAGCGTGAAGGGGGTCCGAGCCCAGAGTGCGCAGCTGGTGGTGTATGCATCGGAGCAAGCGCACAACTCGATCGAAAAGGCTGTTGGTCTGCTCGGCCTGGGATGGAGCGCGCTGCGTGGCATTCCGACCGATGCGGAATACCGGATGGACACGGCCGCGCTCGAGCAGGCGATCACCGCGGACATTGCTGCGGGCAACAAGCCGATGGCGGTTGTCGCAACAGCGGGCACCGTCAACACAGGCGCGACAGATGATCTCGCCGCGATCGCCGACATCTGCGCGCGTCACGGCGTATGGATGCACGTAGACGGCGCGTTAGGCGCACTCATCGCGCTGTCCGAAACGCTCCGTCCGATACTGAATGGCATCGAGCGCGCGGACTCGATAGCATTCGATCTGCACAAATGGCTCTACGTCCCGATCGAAGCAGGGTGCGTGCTGGTGCGCGATGGCGCAGCGCACCGCAAACCGTTCTCGCCGCCCGCTCCCTATCTTGCCGCATTCGATCGCGGCATTGCGAATGGTGCACACTACTTCGCGGGGCTCGGACCACAGCTGACGCGCAGTTTTCGCGCACTCAAGGTGTGGCTGGCGCTGCAGTCACAGGGGACCGCGAAGTTCGGCCGGCTCGTGGAACAGAACGTGGGTCAGGCGCGGCTGCTATCAGATCTCATTGCCGCGGACCCACGCCTGGAGCTCGCTGCACCCGCGCCGTTGAACGTAGTGTGTTTCCGCTACTATGTGGAAACCGTGGATGACGCGGGTTTGAACGAGGTCAATCGCGAAGTACTCATGCGGCTGCAGGAGAGCGGTATCGCGATGCCGTCGAGTACTGAGCTGCGTGGGCGTTTCGCTTTACGCGTGGCGATCACGAATCACAGAACAACGAACGCCGACATCAGACGCCTTGCAGAAGAGGTCGTGCGCATCGGCGACGAAGTTATGGGATAGTGCGCGCCGGCGCGTGTCGGTGCGCTAGAAGTCGGGCTTCAGCGGCAACGAATACGACACATAGAATGACCACGCGCGGTTGTGTATCAGCAGGGCGGAATCTTCCGTATCGCTGATGTTGCTCAGACCGTGCGTATAGCGGGCCTGTAACGCAATCCGCTTCGAGCTGGAGATGGCATATTCGACGCCCGCCAGCCCCGCCACACCGAGGTCGACCTTGTGCCTGTCGAACGTAGCAGAGTTCGGGAGATCGCAGCCGATCTCCTCCTTACTGTTGCCACGTATCGACTCGACGCGGCATCGCATCTCAAGACTGACGACAGGTCCACCGCCGATGAACGGGTGCAGCATCGACTTGCTGCCGATCGTAATGATCCCTAGCACGGGCAGCTCGATGTAATCGAGCTTGAGGCGGTTATCGACGTCGCCATCGGTCTGACTCGTACCCTTGCTCACGATCAGCACTCCCGGCTCGAATCCGAATGTGCGATTGCCAAAGCGGAAGCCACCACCGCCACCGATCGTAAAAATGGGATCGGACTCGAACGCAGGGCCGTTCGTCTCACGTGACGCGTATGTCGGACCAACCATGATGTTGAGCGACGGCATCTGCGCGTGCGCGGCAGATCCGATCAAGAGGGCTGTGGCCGCCGTCGCGAGTCGTACTTTCAACGACATGAAAGGTCCTCTGGTTCGTGTGAACGGCGGTTCCCGCGTCATTCTGACAATATAGGCGCCGCTAGCATGTTAGCGATGCCCCCGTGTCCGGCGGGTTGGCTCGGCTTTCAACGGGTCATCAGGCCAGGAGTGCTTCGGATAACGGCCGCGCAAATCCTTCCGCACATCGTAGTACGTACCCGCCCAGAAACCTGCGAGATCCCGTGTGACCTGGACCGGACGCCGGGCGGGGGACAGGAGGTGCAGGGTGAGGGGAACGGCTCCGTCCGCAATCGTGGGTGTGTCCGGTCGTCCGAACATCTCCTGCAGCCGGACCGCGAGCGAGGGCGATGCAGTGTCGGAATAGTCGATGGCAATGTGTGAGCCTGTGGGCACTGTGATATGCGTGGGTGCGAAAATGTCGAGCCGGCGCAGCTGATCGCGGTCGAGAATTGCACGCAATGCATGAGCGACGGAGCCGGCACCGATGTCGGAGAGTCGCTTCGCTTCGGGGACGAACGGGAGAAGCCAAATGTCGAGAGCACGGAGCAGCGTGGCGTCCGACAGGTCCGGCCAGCGATCGGGTTCGCGCGATCTGGCGAACTCAATGCGTTGCACAAGGCCGCGAGTTTCATCGTTCCACGGAAGCGCGGCTATGCCTTTGCGCGCGATCGCATCGAGCAGGAGCGCGGCCATGTCAGTGTTCTCGGGCGCGTTGATGCGCACCTGCTCGAGGATGAGTGCGCCGAGCGCGCGAGTGCGAAGTGCACGGACCGATTCCGTGGCGTCATCCCACTCGACGGTTGTAGTCGTGATGATGTCATCGGCGAAGTGCAACTCGAGATCCTCGCGCTCGAGCGGTGCAGCCATGAAGATGCGCGCTTCACGCCCCGAGTCCTCGAGGGCAGCAATCGCGATAAACTCGGAGTTCGAGAGCGATCCTGCGCTGTCGGCTGCAGCGCCGCGTCCGTTGCGCAGGAGAAAGCGCAGCGATCCTGTCGCACGCTGTTGTGCGATCCGGTCCGGGTACGCGAACGCAATGAGCAATCCGGCAGCCCACGAATGGCTGATGGGCGCAGGGGCCTGGTGCGGTTGAGCAACGCTCGTTTGCTGAAGCTGGCCGCGCAGCGCGGCGGACTCCCGCCGTACGCGGTCGGCCGCACCAGCGTCAGCGCGGTGGTCACCGCGGTTTCGCAAGGCATCCATCCGCAGGCGCAGGTCCGGATCTCGCGCGTGTTCGGCCCGCATGATATCGCGTTCGCCGAGAAGTGCCGCAACATCGCATGCGGCGATCGCGAGGCCCGCCTCAGCTCCGCGGACGAGCATATGCGCGAGACGCGGGTGCAGTCCCAGCTGGTTGATTTCGCGCCCATGCGTCGTAATTGCGCCAGTGCCATACGTCGCATGAAGAGAAAGAAGAAGCTCGCGGGCGTGGGCATACGCAGCGCGTGGCGGCTGATCGAGCCACTGTAGTTCGGTGGGATCGGAGACACCCCACGCGGCGAGCTCGAGCGCGAGCGGTGTGAGATCCGTCTCGAGGATTTCGGGTGCGCGATGGGGAACAAGGCCCGCATCCTCGTGTTGCGTCCACATGCGATAGCACACGCCGGGCGCGGTTCGACCTGCGCGACCACGCCGCTGGTCTGCCGCCGCTCGTGTGGTGCGCACAGTTTCGAGACGGCCCATGCCGGTGCGCGGTGAGAAACGGGGCACACGCATCATGCCGCTGTCGACAACGACGCGCACCCCCTCGATGGTCAGGCTTGTTTCCGCGATGCTGGTCGCGAGCACGATCTTGCGACGACCCGTTGGACTCGGCGCAAGCGCGCGATCCTGCACGTCTTGCGGCAGCTGACCGAAGAGCGGGTAGACGTCCACGTTGTTCGCAATCAAGTCGCGGAGCACCGACTCGGCTCGTCGTATCTCAGCGGCGCCCGGCAGGAAGACGAGCACGTCTCCATCATGCGATGTTACGGCGTTCGCGGCTGCACGCGCTGTAGCCGTATCGACGAAGCCATCGACGGGGTGCGTGAGGTATACCGTATCAACGGGCCACGCACGCCCCTCGCTCGTAATGATCGCAGCGTCCCCGAGGAGAGCGGCGACGGGGTCGGTATCGAGCGTTGCCGACATGATCAGAATACGGAGGTCCGGCCGCAGCAGTGCACGGCTCTGCAGCGTGAGGGCGAGGCCGAGATCGGCGTGCACGCTGCGCTCGTGGAACTCGTCGAAGATGACGAGTGCAATTCCCTCGAGGGCGGGGTCCTGCTGCAGCATGCGGGTAAGCACACCCTCGGTCACCACCTCGATGCGCGTAGCCGCAGAGACCTTCGTATCACCGCGCATCCTGTAGCCGACGGTGTCACCAACTCGCTCCCGTCGCGTAGCGGCCATGCGTGACGCAGCAGCGCGTGCGGCGAGGCGTCGCGGCTCGAGCATAAGGATCCGTTGTTCGCCTAGCCACCGCTGGTCGAGAAGTGCGAGCGGGACGCGCGTCGTCTTGCCCGCGCCCGGCGGCGCGCGCAGCACCACCGAACTCGATGCGTGGAGCGCAGCGAGCAGGCGGGGCAGCACTTCCTCAATGGGCAGGGCATCGGTCGACGTCGTCATTCTTTCTTCCCGTGTGACTCCTGCATAACTTTACATCATCACATGCACGGAGCACACATGGCAGATACAGGAAAGAAGATCGGATCGCTCGCCATCAAGGTCGGCATTGCGGGTGCGATCGGGTTCGGCGCGATCGCAACCGGGCTGTTCGTTTCGCGGCGCGGGCGTCACCTGGTGAAGGAGGCGTGGCAGGGTCGGGAGCGGACGCGCCTGGAGGACCGGGTGCTCGATCTGCTCTGGGGTGACCCGGTGCTCGGCCGCCGCGAGATCGACGTCGACGAAATCGACAGCGGTGTCGTGGCGATCTTCGGAGATGTGCGCACGGAACAGGAGCGGCGCGTTGCGCTGGCGCTGGCCCGCGAGGTAAAGGGGGTCAGTGAAGTTCAGGATCATCTCAAGGTGGTTCCCCGCGCCCCGCGGCGCGGAGGCAGGGGTGGACGACCTTGATGCGATCGAGAAAGCGGTTGCGGCCGCGGATGCGGAAGTCGTGGTGCCCCGCCGGCAGACGGTCTACAGGTCGACGGAGGTTTTCGTCCGCGAGCCGGCGGGCAATGTGGTGGGCTTCGCGCGGTTCGCCGCTGATTCGTAGAGCGCGTTGAACGGCGGCGCATGCGCGCGTAGGAGCACCTGAATGTCCATCACATTGGTCCCCGTCGGTCCGGTGAGGACGAGGTCTCCTGAAGCAGCGAGCGCTGCATGGCTGTCATTGCGGCGCAGCGAGTCATCCGGGTCCACGCCGGACGCGCGCATCCTCGCGGCGGAGTGGCCGTCGACGATGCCACCCGCGGCGTCCGTCGAGCCGTCGACCCCGTCGGTACCAGCGGCGAGCAGTACGACGTTCTGACATCCGTCGAGCACGATCGCTGCAGCGAGTGCAAGCTCCTGGCTACGGCCGCCCGCACCATCACCCGTGATCGTCACGATGGTCTCACCGCCCGCGATGATGCATGTGTCCTGTGCCTCGGCCGACTGGGTGAGCAGCAACTCTGCGAAACGGCGCCCTGCATCGCGCGCCTCACCGGTCACCGGCTCCGTGACGCGTACGACCGGGTAGCCCAGGCGTCCCGCGAACGCGACCGCTGCATCCAATGCGGTTGTGTTGTCTGCGAGGATCTGATGACGAATGCCATCGAACGCAGTGTCGCCGGTCGCCGGTGTCTCCGGTACTTCGCCGTCTGCGCCGGCACGAAGGTGGTATGCGACGTCTGGGGGCATCGCGTGCATGAGACTTCTCCGATGCAGAATGTCGAGCGCATCACGAAACGTCGAACGATCGGGCGCGAACGGGCCGGATCCGATGACATCGAGGTCGTTGCCGACGACATCGGAGATCAGCAGCACGACAATTCGTGGAGTCCGTGCGATGCGTGCAAGGTTACCCCCCTTCACATCATCGATGTGCTTGCGAATGCAATTGACCTCGTGAATGTCCGCGCCCGCAGCCTGCAGCGAAGCTACGGCATCGCGGTAATCCGCCAGCGTAATAGCCGCCGCCGGTAGAGTCATGACAGAAGACGCGCCGCCGGAGAGCAGAACAACAACAACGGAGTCGGGTGAAGCACGCTGCACGAGGTCGCGTGCTGCGCCACCGGCAAGCACACTGATTTCATCGGGAAGCGGATGTCCGGCGCCGAAGGTCTGCACTCGCGCATCATACTCGAGCGCGGTGTCGCCGCCGGCCGCGGGAGCCGCAATGACACAGGATTCTACGCGATCTCCGAGCGTTTCGAGTGCAACCGCCGCCATGGCGTGTGCGGCCTTTCCTGCGGCGAGGACGTGAACGGGTGCGCGTTCACGCAGCTCGGGTGCATTGAGGAGCGCGCCGTGAACGAGAGGAGCGGGATCCGCAGCCTGGACAGCGGCGAGGAAGATGCGGCGCGCATCGCGTCGCAGAACATCAGCGTCACGATCTTCGCTCACGCGCGAGAATCTCCATGCGGCGCCTGCTGTCGCGCACGATAGGCATCTGATTCGTACACGCCCGCATTCACAACATTGGGAGCCCGGTTGCCGTTCAGGTGCGCAATCGCGTTCGTGGCCGCCATTGCAGCCATGCGGTTACGCGTATCCGTGGATGCACTGCCGATATGCGGTACGATCACGACATTCGGACAACGCGCGAGACCCTCCGCCATTGCAGGCTCGGCTTCGAAGACGTCGAGCGCAGCGCCGGCAATTGTATTTGCGCGAAGTGCCCGAACGAGCGCTGTTTCATCGACGATCTCGCCGCGGGCGACGTTGATGAGATAGGTATGGGGTTTCATCAGGGCGAACTCGCGTTCGCCAATCATCCCGCGGGTGGCAGCGTTCGCAGGTGCATGGATCGTGACGAAATCGGCTTCCATGAGAAGTTCGTCGAGCGTTACGTACGACGTACCGTCAGGCTCCACGCCGGTCCGGCCTGGTGAGAAAGCAAGCACGCGCATGTCGAAACCGGCAGCGCGACGTGCGACGGCGCGTCCGATCCGTCCATAGCCGACGATTCCCAACGTCTTTCGCGCACCGCTGCCGCCGGGACTGACATCGGCGCCGAGCATGAGCTCGGGGCCCCATAGGCGGAAATGGCCGCCGCGCATGTACGCATCTCCTTCGACAATGCGTCGAGCGGCGGAGAGGAGCAGCGCCCAGGTGAGGTCGGCAGTTGTGTCGGTCAGGACGCCCGGTGTATTACTGACCGGGATACCCATGGCGGTCGCAGTGGATACTGCGATGTTGTCATAGCCGACCGCCATGTTCGCAATTCCGCGGACGTGCGTGGCCGCAGCAAGGATATCCTCGCCAATGGGCTCTGTCAGCAGACACAGCAGCACATCCGCGCCGCCGATTGCTGCGAGGATTGCAGCCGGATCGACGATTTTTTCCGCGTCCGGTTCGATGATTTCCGTTCGCACCCCGGCGGTCTCCAGGAGGTGCATTCCGGCGGGCGGAATGCGGCGGGAAAGAAGTACCAGTGGCCTAGTCATAGGTTAGATTACAACCCCATGGAATTGCAGCACAAACCCGCACTGATCGAGGCGCTGGCGTCGGCGGCATCGGCCGACCGTTTCGGTCGAAAGCTGGTGCTAGCCCGACGTCAGGGCGAGGGCCGTGAAGTGCTGCGTGCATTGACGGCGCACGGCATTTCGTGGGCGGGGTTCGAGGTTGCGACGCCATGGCAGCTGGCACAGACACTCGTGGGCGAGAAGCTGGCCGCCCTCGGCCTGGACGTGATCGACGAATTCGATCAGGCGGCGCTGCTGGACGAGGCCATCGACAGTGTACTGACAAAGGGGACTGGTCGGCTGGCGAAGCTGGCGGAGGGAGCGGGTCTGCGCCGTTCGATCGCGAGTGCGGTGCAGGCGCTGCGTCTAGCCGGCATCGACGGGGCGGGCCTGGCGCGCACGCGCTTCCACGACGAGGACAAGCGCGTCCAGCTGTCGCGCATTCTGACGGCCTACGAGAGACTGCTGGACCGGCGTCACGCGATGGATCGGGCGGGTGTCTACCGTCAGGCAGTCGCATCGCTCGCGGTCCGCGAGGTAAGCGTCGAGGGCACGCGCGTATTCCTGCTGCCTGGTCAGAACCGTCGCGGACTCGTTGGCCAGCTGTTGTCGGTACTGGTCGAGCAGGGCGCCGTCATTCTGCCGGGCGAACGTGTGCACGGTCTGAGCCGTCCCGCATCATCGCTCGGTGTCGATTCCGCGACCGCCAGACCTGCGCGTCTTGCATGGCTGCACGACCTAGCATCAGCGCCGCCGTCCCACGATCCGGGTTTCGACATGTTCGCCGCGACATCGCTGAGCGCCGAACTGCGAGAGGTACTGCGTCGCGTCATGCAAGCCGGCCTGCGCTGGGATGAAGTCGAGATCATCGCGACGGATCCCATTGTCTACGGCGTCGCACTCGATCAGCTGTCACAGCGCCTGGGATTCCATGTGAGCTATGCGGTTGGCCTTCCTGTTGCGCGCACGCGGCCGGGCCGTGCGGTCGCGAAATACCTGGAATGGATTCAGCAGGGTTTCCCCGCGGATGTGCTGCGCGGCATGCTCGAGCGAGGCGACATCGCGCCCTCGACCGAGCCGAAGGCCGTCACCGGAACAGACCTCGCTCGACGATTGCGCCGCATGAAAATCGCGCGCGGACGAGATCGTTATGCTGCAGCACTCGACCGTGCGGCTCGCGCACTCGAAAAGGCGCAGCGTCCTGACGACGACCGGACGCCGGAAGAGTATGCGAACACTGCAGTGCGCGAGCGTGCAGAGCTCGGCGGGCTGCGGAATCTGCTGGAACCGCTGCTCGCGGCAACACCCGCACTACCAGGGCGGTTCGATGCTGATGCTGCATCAGTGCGCGTGTCCGACCTGGCAATGAGCGTGCTGGCGCTGCTGCGCTTTGTGCCGCTGCGCACGTCGGTCGACAGAACGGCGCATGGCCGTCTAAAAAGCAAGCTGGAGCGGCTGGCGCGAACGGCAACGCGCCCGACAACAATCGATGCAGCACTGTCGGCGCTCGCGAGCAAGCTGGAAGATCGACTGCCCGCTCCTGACGCGAACGGTGATGCACCGTGGACGTCAGCGGGTGGTCATCTGCATCTGAGCGACCTGGAGCACGGTGGTCACACGGGACGCAGGGCGACGTTCATCGTAGGGCTCGATGCGGTCCGCTTTCCAGGGAGCGGACTGCAGGACGCACTTCTCGTTGACGATGATCGACGCCGTCTCGCGGAGGATGCGGCGGCATCCGGCCTTCCGACGGCAGCGGAACGCGTGGAAGAGAAGCGCTTCGGTCTCGCGGCCATGCTTGCACGTCTGGGCGGCCGTGTCACACTGAGCTACAGCACATGGGATGCAGTCGAGGGCCGCGCGATTCCGCCGGCAGCTGAGCTCCTGCAGGCGTACCGTCTGCACACGCAGAACGCCGGGGCCGACTACGATGCGATGCACAAATCGTTTGTACCAGTGGCATCGGCGGTACCACGTGAAGGCAGTGTCCGCATTGATAGCGATGACGTGTGGCTCGGTGCCCTGCGCGCAGGCGGCGTTCTGCGTTATGGCGTCGAAGCTGTGCGCGGCGCTTTCAGCGGTATCGACGCAGGGTACGTTGCCGGTCGTGCACTGAACGGACCCATCCTCACCGCACACCACGGTGTAGTTACACCGCGCAGATCACTCGATCCACGCGTCAACGAGAGCCTCGTTGTGTCTTCGACCCAACTGCAGACCCTCGGAACCTGTCCACACCGTTATCTGCTGCGCTATGTGCTGCACATCCGGAAGCCCGAGGATCCGGATACATCACCCGAGCAGTGGCTGTCGGCGCTCGAGAAGGGTTCCCTTCTGCACGCAGTGTTCGAGCGATCACTGCGCGCGTTCGAAGCTGACCGAACTGGCATCATGACGGCGGCATTCGAGG
>JBDSPG010000178.1:0-11968 GCA_039912685.1 Longimicrobiales bacterium
ACCTCGGCAAACAGGTACCGGTCAACACGATCATCGAAAAGGCGATCGAAGTCGGTGCCGATGCGATCGGTCTTTCCGCATTGCTGGTGTCGACATCGAAGCAGATGCCGCTGTGTGTGCAGGAGCTCGCGGCGCGGGGTCTGTCGTTCCCGGTGCTCGTCGGTGGTGCCGCGATCAACCCGTCATTCGTGCGCAGTGCATCGTACGCGAAGCCGGACACGGGCGAGCTCTACCAGCCGGGCGTATTTTACTGCAAGGATGCGTTCGAGGGTCTCGATGCAATCGATACACTGATCGATCCGAAGCGACGCGGCGAGTTTGTCGCTGCAAAGCTGCGCGATGTGGTGGAAGGCACGGCGAAGCGTGAAGAGCTGAAGTCGCGTGCGGCGGCGGCCAGGCCGTCGCAGAAACGGCTGCCGGCGAGGGACGTGCAGCTGCCGGAGGCACCGTTCTACGGTGTCAAGCAGATGGACCGTCTGCCGCTCGCGGATCTGTATCGGTTCTTCGACCTCAACACGCTGTATCGTCTGCATTGGGGCGCGAAGAACGCGAAAGGCGAGGAGTATGATCGACTGGTGAAGGAGGAATTCGAGCCGCGTCTGAAGCGCATGAAGCAGGAAGCGCTTACGGGTGGATGGCTCGCGCCGAGTGCCGTGTACGGGTATTACCCGGCCGCGTCGGACGGAGACACGCTCGTGGTTTACGATCCGGAAGACCAGAATCGTGAGGCGGCGAGGTTCGAGTTTCCGCGTCAGGCGGATCGCGATCAGCTCAATCTCGCGGACTACTTCGCGCCGGCCGGGAATGGCCAGCGCGATGTCGTCGCGTTCCAGATCGTCACGGTCGGTGATGCGCTGCTCGAAAAGTCGGAGCGCATGATGAAAGAAGGCGATTACACGGAAGGGTACTACCTGCACGGCTTCGGCGTTCGTCTCGCCGAGGCTGCAGCGGAGTATGTGAACCGCCACATCAAGAAGGAACTCGGACTCGGCGGCGCGCGAGGATTGCGCTATTCGTGGGGCTATCCCGCGTGCCCCGATCACCTGCAGCACCACATCCTGTTCGATCTGCTGGAAGCGCGGGGCCGGCTCGGTATCGATGTCACGGAAGCGGGCGCACTCGTTCCGGAGCTCACGACGGCCGCCCTCGTCGTGCACCATCCGGAAGCGAAATACTTCTCGGTATGAGCATGACTTTCGAAGATCTGCTGAATGATGACCGGCCGCATCTGTTTGACGGCGCCATGGGCACGGTGCTGTATCAGCAGGGCGTGTACATCAACCGTTGCTATGACGAGCTGGTTCTGAAGGAGCCGGATCTCATCCGCGATGTGCACCGCTCGTACCTGAAGGCCGGCGCGGAGATCCTTGAGACGAACAGCTTCGGTGCGAACCGAATCAAGCTCGCAGAGTACGGACTCGAGAAGTCGGTGCGTGAGATTAATGCACGAGCTGCGCAGATTGCGAAGGAAGTCGCGGGCAGCCGTGGCCTCGTAGCCGGTGCGATCGGACCGCTCGGAATTCGTATCGAACCGTACGGCCCGACTTCGTGCGAAGAGGCGCGTTCGATCTTCCGCGAGCAGGCCGACGCACTACTCGAGGGTGGCGCGGACCTGATCATCCTCGAAACGTTCAGCGATCTCGGCGAGATCCGGGAAGCGATGCTTGCAGTTCGAGAAGCGGGTGGTGTTCCGATTGTCGCGCAGATGACGATCCAGGAAGATGGCAGCACATCGTACGGCACGAGTGTCGACGTACTGTCGGCGCGGTTGCACGAGTGGGGCGCGGATGTGATCGGTTTGAATTGCTCGGTCGGGCCCGCAGGCATGCTTGGCGCCATCGAGATCATGGCGGCTGCAACGCCGCGGCGAGTCTCGGCGCAGCCGAACGCGGGGATGCCCCGCGAGATCGCGGGCCGCAAGATGTACATGGCGTCACCGGAGTATATGGCGACGTACGCATCGCGGCTGATCCGCGGCGGCGCGAAGTTCGTCGGCGGCTGTTGCGGCACGACGCCGGAGCACATCAAGCGCATGGCGGACGCGATCTACGCAATCGCGCCTCGCCACGTGCACGTGCACGCGACGCAGGTCGAGCCCGCAGAGACGGTGACCACCAAGCCGCTCGCCGAGCGTTCGGCGTGGGGCCGCAAAATCGCTGCGGGCGAGCTGGTCACGACCGTGGAGATCGTACCGCCCCGCGGCATCACGCCGGCGAGGATGCTGGCCGGTGTGCGGGTTTTGAAGGCAGCTGGCGTCGACTGTGTGAACGTACCCGACGGACCCCGTGCTCAGATGCGCATGGGTGTGCTGCCGACTGCGACACTGGTCGAGCAGATTGTCGGCATCGAGACAGTAGTCCACTACTGCTGCCGTGATCGCAACCTGCTCGGCATGCTGAGCGATCTGCTCGGCGCGCACGCACTCGGACTGCGCAACATGTTGCTCATTACGGGGGACCCGCCGAAGATGGGGCCTTACCCCGAGGCGACCGCGGTATTCGACATCGATGCGATCGGTCTGACCAACATGGTCGCACGTTTGAACCGCGGTCTCGATCCGGGCGGCAACAGCATCGGCGAGCCTACGTCCTTCACGATTGGTGTGGGCGTGAACCCGGGTGCGCCGGAGCGCGAATACGAGCTGAACCGGTTCCACTGGAAGGTCGAGGCGGGGGCAGAATATGCCATCACACAGCCGGTGTTCGAGCCGGAGCAGCTGTTGAGTTTCATCGAGGACACGAAGAAGCGCGGTATCTGGGTGCCGATCGTTGCAGGCATCTGGCCGCTCGTCTCGGCGCGGAACGCGGAGTTCATGGCGAACGAGGTACCGGGTGTGATCGTGCCAAAGGAGATCGTGACGCGCATGCAGCGGGCGAACGAGAAGAGCAAGGAGCACGCGCTGCACGAGGGCATCACAATCGCGCGCGAGATGTTCGAGCGCGTGCAGCCGTATGTGCAGGGGTTGCAGGTGAGCGCGCCGTTCGGACGCGTCGGGTTTGCCCTGCAGGTTTTCGACGGCATCGAGGGTATCCGCATGGATGCCGGCGACGAGGTGCTCGACATTTCCGAGACCTTCGGCTTCCATCCGCCCGCCGATCGCAGGCAGACTATCGACGCACCAGGATGCTGAGCTTCCAGAAGGGCCACGGACTGGGAAACGACTATCTCGTCCTGGACGCGGCCGACCTGCCGTGCGAGCTCACGCCGTCACGCGCGCGCTATCTATGTGATCGTCACCGCGGCATTGGCTCCGACGGCGTACTGCTCGCGGACCTCTCCAACGGCATTGCACTCCGCATCATCAATCCCGACGGTACGGAAGCAGAGAAGAGCGGAAACGGTCTGCGTATCTTCGGTGCGTACCTGCACGGCCGCGGCATTGTCGGCACCGACTGGTTCGATGTTCGACTGGTCAAGGACACGGTGCAGATGCGCGTTGAAGAAGTTCTCGAGCACGGCGTGCTCATGATCCGCGTGGAGATGGGTCGTGCATCGTTCGATGCTGCAGCTGCCGGGTTCACTGGCGCGAGCGGTGAAGCGCTCGCGTTCAATGCGCCGCTGCGCGATGGGAAGTCCGCCGAAATAAACGTAGTGTCACTGTCCAACCCGCACTGCGTCGCCTTCATGGATATACTCGAGCGCGCTGATTTTCTGGAGCGCGCCCCGCAGTTGTGCACGCACGCGATGTTCCCGGCAGGCACGAACGTACAGTTCGCACATGTGCTCGATGACAGAACTATCGAGGCGTGGATCTGGGAGCGTGGTGCAGGGGAAACGATGGCGTCTGGTTCGAGCGCATCGGCGGTGTGCGCGGCAGCCGTGCGACGCGGATTCCTGAAGCCGGGTGTGTTCGAGGTGAAGATGCCCGGCGGCATCGCCGAAGTCGAAGTGAGTGAGGATTTCCAGGTGAAGCTACGCGGCCCCGCGCAGATGATCCTTGCCGGCACGCTGAGCGACGGCGCACTGCGCGAGTTTACCGGGCTCGCGGGGCGCTGACGCACTCCGCGACAGTCTACGTTCGGACCCGGAACAATCCTACCATGGCGGCGCCTGCGAACAACGCGTTCGGTGCCCACGCCGCCCAGAACGGTGTGAAGAATCCGGTCGCGCCCATTGCCTGCGTGATCTTGAACAGCATCAGATAGAAGATGATCAGGCCGAGTGAGATTCCGATGCCGTAGGCGGGACCGCCACGCGCTGATGAATTTGCCATGGGCGCGCCGAACAGGATGATGATCAGCGTGGCGACCGGAATGGCGATCTTCTGCATCCGCTCCACCATCATCTTGCGTGGCAGCTGGCCCGACCGCTTCTGGACCTCGATGTAACGGCCCAGTTCCGCGTATGTCATCTCTTCCGGTTCTTTCGCCGCCTTCGTCAGCTCACCGGGCGCCTCCGTAAACTGCTCGCGCACCATGGTGTCGAAGTGTTTGACCGTCTCGATCGTGTCATGCATGAACGTGCGGTACACGCCGCTCATCAAGTGCCAGCGGCCGTCGCGGTAGAGCGCAGAATCCGCGACAATCAGCTCGCTCGGATTCTTTACACCATCTTCTTCGTGATGGATAGTGATGCCGATGATCCGCTTCGCGTCGGCGTTCAGGTCGTGAATGACCACAGCGTCACCGTAAGGTGAGCCATACACGAAATCCTGGCGCGTGAAGCCCGCATTCCGCTGTGCCGTGCCCATGATCTCGTTCCGCTTCACAGTCGCGCGCGGCGCGATCTCGGCGAGTCCAAGACCTGCGAAGGTCAGGAAGATGCCGAGGGCGGGGAACACGGCGAGCACGCGGAAGAAGCTGATGCCGCCCGCCTTCGCGGCCGCCATCTCCGAGTGGCGCGTCATGTTGTTGACCGTGAAAACCGTCGCAATGAGCCCGGCGATCGGGAACGACCACGTCATGAACATCGGCATCTGGTAGAGATAGCCGAGAGCGACTCGCCCAACCGTGAGATGCGCCTCGGGCCGCGTGTATTCGTCCAGATGCTCCGTCCAGTCCGTCAGGATGAACAGCACGGGCGCGGCGACGGCGAATAGCAGGAAGAGCCGCGCGAACTCGCTCGCAATGTATCGGTCGAGTTTGCGAATCATGAGCGGCGCAGCGGCTTTTTGAAGAGGGAGAGAATCGTACGTCGCATATCATCCCAGTCGCCGCCCCGCGCACTCGCAGTCTCGCGACCGATCCGCATCACAGCAAGGAGACCGATCAGACCGAAGAAGAAGTTCGGTGCCCACGGCCCCAGGAACGGCGGGATCGTACCCTTGTCACCGAGGGACTCGCCGCCGATCAGCGACATGTAGTAGATACCGAAGATGATGAGCGAGATCATGATCACCATGCCGGCACCGCCGCGGGGGAACCGCACTGCGATGGGCGCACCGATCAGCACGAAGATGATGCAGGCAAACGGGATCGCGAATTTCTTGTGCCATTCCACGGAATACGAGTTGATCTGCGACTGCAGCGTCTCCTGGCGTTGGGCGAACTCGGTCGAATCCAGGCGTGCCTCGCCAGCGGCGCTCTGGCGCACCATGGCTAGGTCGCGCTTCGCGGAGGCGATACGGCCAGCGAGTGTGTCGAGGGTCATCTCGCGGTCGCTGCGATAATTGTCCTGGCTCCGCTCGAACTCATTGCCGATGCCCTTCACCTGCATCTGCTGCTCGGCAAAGAAAATCCGATCGAGGTCCGCCGGCGTCTGACGCTTCAGCTGATCGACGCGACCGTCATAGAGCGTAAGGAACAGATCCGTCCGTTGCCGGTTAAAACGCATGAAGCCGCTGTCGGCGTACACCGTGGTCGACATGTTCGGATCGCTGACATCGTAGATCGTGATACCGCGCAGACGGTTCGTCGCTACATCGATTTCCATTGCGCGCAGCAGGAAGTGCTGGCTGTAATCGCGCGTTGACAGGTCGTTGACGACGTTGCGGTCTTTCATGCTGAACGTCGGGCTCGTGGAGTTGACGTCCATGATGAGCTCGGCCAGCTGGTGATTCGTCTCCGGCAGAATGCGGTCGTTGAACCAGACCATGACAGCGGAGAGGATCGCGGCGGCGACGAGGAGCGGCACGAGCATGCGCACCAGGTTGATACCGCCGGCCTTGAGCGCAGTGATCTCGTTGTCGGCTGTCATCTGGCTGTAGGCGTAGAGAACCGCGACGAGGACGGCCATGGGCAGGGTGAGCGCGACGATATGGGGCAGCGAAAGAGCCATGACCTTGAGCGGCACCATCAGCGGCAGGCCCTTGCCGGCCAGGCCGGGGAGCCGCTTGGCCACGGTATTCACGAAAAGGAGGCCGGTGAGGACGCTCAGGGCGAAAATGAACGGTCCGACGTGAGCGCGCAGCAGGTAGCGCGTCAGGATACGCATCAATTCGTCCGGTCCGTCGGCCGCCGTTGAGGATGAGCTAAGTCATTACTATATTTCATGATTCGTTCTTATACAAGCAGTCCCGGTGCACCACGCGCCGGTACGTGATCCTGCCCCCAAGGTACGCGGAGCCCGAGGCGACGTTCGCTACAGCCATGAAACGTCTTCCGTTCATTGTTGCCGTACTCCTTGCCGTAGCTGCGCCCGTTCTGGCGCAGGACCCGGTCACGTCCGCGATTCCCGAGCCGATGGTCGCCATCGAGTCGGTGAAAAGCGATCTGACCCCATTTCTCACACTGCATACGCCTGACGCCCTCCTGTTGTTCAAACCCCGCGCGCTGTCACAGTGGCTGGAGGAGGAAATGAGCCGGGCTCGCGCCGAGACGGCACGGGCGCATCGCACTCTGTTCCGCAGGGCGCTGCAGTTCTTCGATTTTGTGCCTGTGGTGAACGCCGAGTTCGCCGCAGATATCATTCCCGATTCGGTGCGCTTGAATATGTCGCTGGCGGAGGGTGGCCTTGGCGGCCGCCGGCCGACGCTGCCAGACAGCGTGACGTACCTGCCGTTGCCGCTCACGCCTCGTGACACAGCCGACCGCGACATGCTGCCCGGTGTGCTGTCGCAGTATGCGGACCTCGGAATAGAGGTGCATGGCGATGGCGCACTGGGCGGGTCCTGGACGAGATACAATCCATGCGACGTTGCAACAAACCTGCAGTGCAAGGCCGGCCTATTCCCGCAGCTTCGCCCGGACATGACACTCGGCGTGCGCGTGTCAGGGAAGGTCGCGGACCGCATCTACGTGAATGTGAACTTCGACCAGAAGAACGAGTTCGATGCGGAGAACAATCTCAATGTGTCGTACCAGGGTCTGCCGGACGAGATCCTTCGCAGTGTAGATGTGGGAGATGTGTCGATTGCGCTCCCTCCATCGCGCTACATGACGCGTGGAATTCCGGCGGGCAACTTTGGTCTGCGTGCGAATGCGCAGATCGGTCCGCTCGAGATCCAGACTGTCGCGGCTCAGCAGAACGGGGATCTGGCGAAGCGGGAGTTCAAGGTTGCGGGAGCGGGTACAACGCAAAGCGTGACGCAGCAGTCGCAGCTCGTGGTGGACGATGCGAATTACGTGCAGGGACAGTTCTTCTTCATCGTGGACCCAGCGCTCATCGCGGGTTCACCGCATGTCGATGCGATTGCACTGCGCGCGGTGGATGCGCCGGAAACCGTGCGTCCGCGAACAGGCGGTGTGATCGAGCTATACCGTGACGAGCACGTGACGACGGCTGCGGGCGGTGTCGGCAACGCGGAGCTCGGCCGCTTCCTGGCGGACGCGCAACCGGCGGGCGGCGGGCTCAAACACAGCGGCTCGTTCCGCCGTCTCACGCCGGGCGTCGATTACGTTGTTCACGCCAGCGGTTTATGGATCACCCTGAAGTCGCCGCTGCGGTCCGAGGAAGCGCTGGCGATGGCGTACATCACACAGGGCGGCGACACGGTCGGCATGGTCAACGCGGAGCAGTCCCCCGTCGGCACGACACCGCTCCTGCGTCTGCTGAGGGGTCCTGCATCGGCGCATCAGCCGGGTGCGGGCACGTGGGTGTACGAGATGCACAACGTCTATCGTCTCGACAGCTCGGCAGGCGTCGAGTTGACGAGCATCGACATGCATATCTCCCTGGGTGACCGTGCGGGTGGCAAGACATTCCAGACGGTGCGTGCCGAGCAGCTCCCCTATCTGCGGTTCTTCGGCCTCGACGAAGACGCGCCCACCGACCGCCTCGACGTCGCACAGATCTATCAGCCGTCGCGCGGCACATTCGGTGATGCCGCAACCACGATCCCCGGAACATTCATCATCTTCCCGACGCTGCAACCGTTCCTCGCGCCGGCGCCTGTACCGAGCCGTAACCTGACGGCGGCGGAGCTCAAGGCTGAGCTGGGATCGAACGCGAACAGGGCGATCTACAATGAAGTCGACCCCGTGAATCGAGCTGCGGCCACACGATTCAAGCTCAATTTCGATTACCGTGTGAAGTCCGACGGCCTCGCGTCATCGTTCAACCTTGGTGCGTTCGGCCTTCGCGAAAACAGTGAAAAGATCACACTCGGCGGACAGCCGCTCGTGCGCGGCGTCGATTACGAGATCGACTACGACATCGGCCAGCTGACGCTGCGTGACCCTGGAACGCTGTTCGCCACGCATCCGGGCGCGGAGCTCGGCGTGGTGTGGGAGCAGAAGCCGCTCTTCCAGATCGCGCCGACGAGCGTGTTCGGGTTGAACGCACGCTACTCCCTGGGGCGGCGAGGTCAGATCGACGTCGTAGGGTTGTATCAGGCCGAGAAGTCCCTGATGGCGCGGCCGCAGCTCGGAACGGAGCCCGGCTCCATCTTCCTGGGCGGTGTGAGTGGTGGTATCGACCTCGGCGGCGCGCTGCTCGATCGTTTGTTCGGTGCACTGCCCGGCATCCGGCTCGGCAACGCGTCGTCCGCTCATCTGACGGCAGAGGTGGCACTCTCATCACCGAACCCCAATACCGAGGGTGATGCCTATGTCGACGACTTTGAGGCGACGGATGAGCTGCGCATCGATTCGCGTCGGCAGAACTGGATGCTTGGTTCGCGACCGGAAACGAACACGGGGGACATGGGCATGCTCCCGTTCACACCGAACGCGTCGAACGCCGCGCCACTTATCTGGACTCACGACTTTATGACTGAGGATGGACAAATCGGTGGCGCCTTCCTGCCGAGGCAGACGCTGGATGCTTCGATCAACGTTGTGGGGAAGGAAGCGTATGATTACGGTCTGATCCTCAACTTCAGTGACGCCAAAGCGCCGGCAGGGGAAAGGGTGTGGCGTTCGATCACGACTACACTGTCGACGTCAGGCACGGACATGTCGCGCAGCGAATATCTCGAGTTCTATGTCAGGGCGGGGACGACTGCACCACTCGCGCTGATCTTCGATATTGGTACAGTCAGTGAAGATGCGTTCTATATCGATTCACTGCGGCGTACGAACGGTCAGTATCCGGACGGCGCGCGCTGGGGTCTTGGTGTTCTCGATGAGGAAGCGCGCCTTGCAGATCGCGAAGTATGGGGCACCGACAAGGATGCTCGCGGGCTGTGGAATCAGGAGTGCATTACTACTCCGACCGCGCTCTACCTGGCGACGGATGCGCGTCTGAACTGCACGCGGGGCAATGGCATTCGTAACACCGAAGACCTGGATGGCAATGGTGTTCTCTCTCAGAACGATGGCGCGTACTTCCGATACACGGTGCGGCTCGATCAGCTGAATGAGTACCTGGTGCGCGACCGCACCCAGACGGGCACCGCGTACCAGCTGTATCGCATTCCGCTTCGTTCGGGGATCGGCATCAACGGTGCCACCGAGGCGACGTGGCGCTTCATCAAGCATCTGCGCATGACCGTGGCGGGCGAGCCGGCGGGGCAGCGTCTGATTACGCTCGCGCGCATGCGTATCGTCGGATCGCGCTGGACGAAACGCGATCAGTCGGGTGTCAACCGCGGGTTGCTCGGCGATACGCCGGGCCTCGGCAGCAACGCCGATGTGAGGGTCGGCCCGGTGAGCTCACTGGTGGATCCTTCCTACCGCGTGCCGATTGATGCGAATTCAAAGGTGCAGAACCCGAACACGCAGATCGGCGCTACCGGTGCCGAAACCAATGAGAAGTCGCTACGCATCTCCTATGACGGCCTCGCTCCAGATGATCGCGCGGAAGTGTATTACCGCTATGCACAGCAGGCGCGCAGCTTCATGAACTACCGCGCGCTCCACCTCTGGGCGCTGCCGAAGCGCGGCACCTGGGGATCGCCGGTCGGGGAACGGTTTGTCGTGAAGATCGGCAGTGATGCACGGAACTATTACATGTTCCAGACACCACTGCGTCCGGCGTTCGGCGACAACATCGAGCGGGCGAGCTGGCTTCCGGAGGTCGTGATCGACTTCGATCAATGGCATGCCCTCAAGGTGGCAGCGGAACGCAAGCTCATCGAGCATCCACCGGTTGCGGGGGCGCAGGACACAGTGTGGAGCGCGGACAGCGCGTATGCGATCGTATTGGAGGACCGCGCGCGTGCTCCCAACCTGCAGCAGGTCCGCGAGATCTCGTTCGCCGTATACAATGCTGGGCAGAGCTCGACGAATGGCGAGGTCTGGATCGACGACATGCGTCTTACGGGCGCGTCCCGGGAGGCGGGCAACGCGGCCGCTGTGTCTCTGAACCTGAACGCGGGCGACTTTATCAACGGCAGCATATCGTTCTCCCACCAGAACGATGTATTCCAGCAGCTCAATGAGACGCCATCGTACCTGGCCGCGGGCGACCTGAGTTTCAACGCGGACGCGCACCTCGACCGCATGCTGCCGTCGGACTGGGGTGTCGACCTGCCTCTCAGTGTGACGCACATTCGCAGCGGCCAGGACCCGACGTTCCTCCAGAATACAGATGTACTCGCGAGCGGACTTGGCGCACTGCGTGAGACGGGCGCCGGCGCTACACGGTTCGGCGTGCGACTCAGCAAACGGACTCCGACGGCCAACCCCTGGATCAGCCTGCTCGTCGACGGCACAGCACTCCGCTTCGGCTACAGCACTGCATCGACCCAGCAGATCACATCGAAATTTGAGAGCGGTGCACTGGACGCCGGCATTTCGTACAACCATCCAGTTTTAGAGAAGTCCTTCGGCGTGCTTCCCGGCTTCGTCGAGCGCGCGTTGCGCGCGATTGTGCCCGCCCAGGTAGAGACGAGCGATGCGTTCAAGAGATTCACGGCGTCGCGCCTGCGGCTGACACCGGCAAGCGTGTCATTCAACTCCGGCTACAGCAATCAGCTGTCGAAGTCCTGGAACTACGATCGCATTCTCATGCAGGATGATGACAGCCTGATTCGTGCGGTAGAATCGCCGCGGCAGGGATTACAGAACGACGTGGGTGTGAGCCTGCATCCGTTCAAGGGCCTGTCGAGCTCGATCGCGCTCGCCAGCGTGCGCGACCTGCTGCCCGCGCAGCGTGCCACGCAGGACGAGCGGGTGCGCGAAGCAATTCAGAACGCGCGCCAGTCCGTTGGCGGCCTCGATGTCGGCTGGGAAACCAACCGATCGCTCAATACCGTGATCGATTACAGTCCGGACATTGCTTCGTGGGTCGTAGCCGATTACAAATACAGTAACCTGTATATGACGGACCGCAATCCGTCTTACCTCGGGTTTGTCGGCGATCTCGACGCCGATTCGATCGCGACCATGCAACGCCGTTTCGAGAGCGGTCGCTCTGTTACGCGTCACCTGCGCATCCTGCCGGCTGATGGGTTGAAGTCCGCCTTCGGCCCGGTGCCAAAGGATGTGGAGGGCTGGGGCCGCATCGCGCGCGGGGCCATGCGCAGGTTCGAGTTCATCGACATGGAATGGAACAACACGCTGAGCTCGCAGTTCGAGCGTGAGAACATCCTGCCCGGCATTGCATATCAGCTAGGTCTTGGTGATTTCAAGTCGTTCAAGCTGCTTGGCGCGGATACGGCCGCGCGTGCACTGCAGACCGGCACGTTCGCGACAACCGCGGCGTTCGC
>JBDSPG010000205.1:0-11885 GCA_039912685.1 Longimicrobiales bacterium
TCATCCACGAAGCGGAACGGCGGATCCCACTCGCTGATGAGTGTTTCCCACTCGAAGCCTACACCCATGAGCATAAGCTTGTAATCAATGTGCAGGCCTGCGCGCATCACGATGGGCGACGGCGTGAGGATCCGGAAGCGGAGTTCCGGCGGTGTGATGATTTCGAGGTTCGCCGGATCAGAAAAGAAGTCGAAGACGCGGTTCCGCGGCAGCGTCACGCGAGTCTCTGCTCGGAAATTGTGAATCATTTATGACGTCCTCGGTTCATGTGCGACCGGCGGCGAGGCCGGCGAGGCGCCCGGTGGCCCAGGCCCAGGCGAAGTTGTAACCGCCAATCGGACCGAATGCGTCCAGCACCTCGCCGCAGAAGTAGAGGCCGGGATGCAGGCGGCTTTGCATCGTGCTTGGTTCGATTTCCTCGAGCGCCACGCCACCCCCGGTTACCTCGGCTTTACGATAGCCTTCGTGTCCGTTGTACGGCAGCGGAAAACGCGCGAGCATCTCGACGAGCCGCAGCCGCTCATCGCGACGCAATTGCGGCACGACGCGCGCCGCGGGGACCTGTGCGTCTGCAAGCATGCGATCGAGCAGGCGTTCGGGGAGATGACGTCGCATAACAGTTCCAACGGTTGCATTGCCCTCACGCAGCGCGGCGTCCCACTCCGCTTCATTACGATCGGCCCATTGCACGTAGATTGGCTGCTCGCCGCCGCGCTCGAGCGCGCGCACCGCGAAGTGCGATACATCGAGGACACTCGGTCCGCTGTAGCCGACGTGTGTGAACAGGAAGCCGCCATGCGTCATGAAGGGTTTCTTCGGCTGCGGCACGTGCAACGTCACGGGAAATGATACGCCGGCGAGCGAGCCAAAGAGCGGCGGATCCATTGTTAGCGGTGTCAGCGCTGCATATGTGTCGCGCACAGTGTGTCCGAGCGACCGCGCGATGCGCAGACCGATGCCGTCACTTCCGGTCTTGGGAACTGACAATCCGCCCGTTGCAATGATGACGGATGACGCCTCGATCGATGCACCATCACTCAGCTGCACACTCCATCGCGTCGAGCCGGAATCGGCCGCATCAGCCTCGGCGGTGCCACCATAACGCGCGGTTCGTTCGATTCCGCGCGCGGTCGCATTGAACCGCACCTCGACGCGCAGGTCGCCGAGCGCACGCACAAGCCGATCGCGTACATCACGCGCGCGATGTGTTACCGGGAACAGCTTTCCCGTTTCCGGCTCGAGCTCGAGCTGAAGCCCGAGGTCATCCTCGAAGAAACGGCGCTGCGCGTGGTCGGGCCAGCTGCGTAGAATGTTGCGCAGAATGTTCGGAGACGAGTCCGTGAAATACTGGGCGGGATCGAACCGGGAGGGCAGGACGTTGCAGCGTCCGCCGCCGCTGATGAGAATCTTGCGACCGCCGTCGCTGGTGCGCTCGAGAAGAATGACGCTCCGTCCGCCGCGTGCTGCGAACAGCGCTGCCATGAAGCCGGCAGCGCCACCGCCGACAACGACTACTGGAAGATCGATGCAGGCACCGCGGGCGGTTCGGGCTCGTCGCGATCGACGGCGCGGCGGCATGGCAGCGTCAGGCCGAACACGGTAACGCCATCGCGGTCGAAGTCTGCCCATGCCGAACCGCCGACGGACTCTACGGCTTCTTTCACGATAGTGAGGCCGAGACCAATGCCTTCGGCCGCCTCCTCGTGCGCGCGATAGAAACGCTGGAACAGGTGCTCCCGCGCTGCCGGCTCAACGCCAATGCCGTTGTCCACGACTTCGACAACAAGCTCATCAACGGCAGGATCCTTCGAGTACGCGCGCACCTCCACCCAGCGGTCGGTCTTCGCGGGATCGTGATACTTGATTGCGTTCGACACATAATTCGAGAGTGCAATCTCCATGAGTGATGACGGCACTTCAATATCAGGAAGGTCATCGACAATACGGACTTCCACCCCACGCGCAGCGGCATAATCGCGCAGCTGCCGCTTCACCTCCGCCGCGGTCTCCTGCAGTTGCACGTTGTGATGTTGGCGGCGGTCACTGCGCGCGCGGGACAGCTCGATCAGATTGTGGATCACGCGCTCCATGCCGTCCGTATTCTCGCGCGCTATACTGCGGAACTTGTCGCGCAAGGCCTCATCCTGAAGCACGAAGTCTTCGCCCAGCATTTCAACGGCGCCGCGGATCGTGCCGATGCGATTCTTGATTTCGTGGGAGAGTGCGCGATTGAAGCCGTTCAACCTCTGCTCGCGCTCGACGATCTGCTGGCCGGCCAGCAACAGGAACTGTGTCGTGGTAACGCTCTGGATCACCGCAATTGCGCGGAACATCCGTTGCGCACATGCAAGCAGCTCACTGCGCGAGCACGGCTGGTCGATGTCGTCCACAACTGTCGAAACGAAATGGAACATGACACCACCAAGGATCTCGTACTCCTTCAGGATCTCCTGTGCCTCGAAGCCCTGCGCGTGGCGCAGGGCGCCGAGCTCGGCAGCCTTCGCGACGACTGGAACATCAGCCGAAATTTCGTCCGCCGGATCCTCGATGTAGTCGGCGATACCATCGACAAGAACCGGCACGTGATTGAGCAGTTGGTCGGACGGAAAGATGCGGTTCGGATGAAGGCTGACTCGCGCGGCAATGCGTTCGAGCCAGCGGCCGACGAGCAGCTCGCGGTTCTCGCGCAAAAGGCCCGCGACAACGATCGCGAGCGGACAGTCATTCACGGAACCCGTCACCGTACGCCGATCTCCTTGACCAGCTTGTTGTACACACCCGCGATCATCAACGTCGGAGCCCACATCCCCGTGAACCGGCTCATGCGCTCGTTTCCGGCAATTTCGAATGCGACGGAGATGCCCATGGATGCAATTGCGCCGAACAGGAAGTAATGCGATGGGATCTTGGCTGTTTGCTGCTCCATGAGCCGCGTGAACGAGCTCTCGGCGTGCTCAGGCCTGCGGACGGGTGCCGGGTCATAGACCTTCAGCGATTCGATTGCGGCCGGATTGACGTCCACCGTGACTACTCCTCAGTTGTCCGTAAATGGCACCGCCGGTGCCAGTCTTGCAAGTGTACCGCCCCATGTCGAATCAACCTGAAAACCCCAGCTCAGCCGAAACCGTAGACTTGGAGGTGGACCTACTTCCCCCCGCCGAAGGCACCGGACGGCTGCTTCAACGGGATTACTGGGCCGTCATCGGAAACTGCCAGCTGGGACCGCAGGAGATTGCGAAGCGTGTTCGTGAGCAGTTCTGGGACTTTCCGCCACCAGAACTGGTCAAGTTTACCCGAATCGACGGCACCGCGGCACCCCTGGCCACTGGTGACGAGATGGACGTCGAAATCCGGATGGCCGGCACCTTCCGCGTTCGTGTGGTCCACGTTGACGACAACAGCCTCACGATCGGCACCGTGAAGGGGCATCCGGAGGCCGGCCGCATCACGTTCGGCGCCTACCGCAACCCGCGGGGTGATGTGGTCTTCCATATCCGCAGCCTGGCCCGCTCTGGCACGCGCGTCCATCTGCTCGGCTTCAAGGCGCTCGGCGAGGCAATGCAGACCAACACCTGGACCGACTTCATCCGCGCCATGGCCGTCTGCTCCGGCTCCGGCGTTCTCGGTGACATCCGCGCCGATACCATCGAGCTCGATGATAAAGACGACCAAGACGACAATGTGTCACCGACCTTTATCGCGCAGGGCGACTGATGGCTGAGTGGCGGTTCCTGCACGGCTGGTCGGATGCCGAACTCGTGACGAGGCTCGGCGGGCTCGCAGAACTGGGCCGCAACTTCGACCCTGCCCTTCCGGACGGCTGGTCCGCCCACCGTTCCACCGCGATCGTCGCTCTCGAAGCTGCCGGCGAGCCCGAAGCGCACGGCGCATTCGCACGCCTCTGCACGGCCGTCGCAGACTACGAGTTTTCCGATCCCGCGATTGTCACGGCCCACTTCAATGCCGCGTCCCCACTCACGGAGCGCCGTCTTCTGCTCGAGCTCAAGGTGCTCGGCCTGCGTTATCTGTGCGCAACGGTTGTGACGGAAGTCCGCGAGGAACGCACAGCGGACGCAACGTACTTCGGCTTTCGCTATGACACGCTCCAGGGTCACATCGAACGAGGCGAGGAGTGGTTCCTGCTGACAAAGCTTCATGCGACGGGGGACGTTCGGTTCGACATCTCCGCACGCTGGCGGGCGGGTGACTTCCCGAACTGGTGGAGCCGCATCGGCTTCGCGGTTCTCGGCCAGCACTACCAGAAGCGCTGGCATACCCGCGCACATCAACGCCTCGCCTGGCTCGCGAATACGCCGGAGCACGGACTCCTGCGGGACGGTCGCGGACGTCGCGTATTGATGGCCCATGAGGGGCCGCCCATCACGTTTGCGGCGGAGCGACTCGCCGAAAAGCCCGCAGTCCAGCAGTCGAACGTTAGTTCTTTGCCACCTTCCTGACCGGCGCCGGGTTCTTGTTGATGCGATACGCAATGATCTGCGTGTTGCCGGCGGTGTCCTCGTCCATTGCAATGGGATTCCCGTTCGGCAGGAAACCGACGGGCCACGGCGTCTTGAGTGGCAGCGTTCCGACATACTCGCCACTCGCGTCGATAATGTCGACGGCGGGACGGGAGTGACCGGGGTCGACGCGCTGCACCCACAGGCCGCCATCGTTCGCAATGCTGATCGCGCCGATCGTCGGGATGACTTCCTTCCATCCTGACGCTCGCGCTACTTCAACCGCGGGAATGGTGCAGGTCGTTCCGTCGGGGCTGTTGATCGTCTTGCCGGGCTCGGATGCGAGGACCGCGTACTGGTTGCTGGATTCCTCCGGTTCGACACCGCGCCGTACGCGGCGGAATTCCTTCGTGCCGCGATAGAGGCGGACGCCATAGAGAGGGGCTTCTGCGACGGCGGTCATGCCGTGTCCGGCAGTCCAGGCCGGCGGGCCCGAGAAAATCGGAGGCAGCATGAGTGTCACGCCTCCGCATATCGGCAGAGCGACCTGTCCTGCATCCTCGATTGCGGCAGCAATGATCGATGTGGTGTCCTGCGCCGTCACTCGCACAATCGAGATGATCGGCGTATTCGTCTTGCTGTCGCGTACACGTTGCGCCAGCACGAATGCGGTGCTGTCGCTACGCAGTACGCCGTCCGTGAACTGGCGTGGCGCCCTTCCCTTCCCGACATATGTGCCGTCACTCGTGAACGAGACCAGTGACCAGTCACCAACGTCGTACACGGCGAACTCGTTGCCGTGCAGCACGACCGCGCTCGGAATGGAAAGATGGTTGTTTCCCTTCTCCAACCGCTTCACGAGCGCGCCGTTCTGATCATATACATCCAGCCGGGCGAGGTCGGTGTCGAGCACCATGATGTGGCCATCCGGGGAAACGGCCACTGTGTGTGCGCGCACGCGCTTGAACGCGGTGTCACCAACGCCGCCGATGATGAATGCCGTATCGAACGCCCACACTATCTTCCGGTACTTGCCGGTGTTCCTGATGATCTCGACGCCGCTCGAGTCACTGCGAACCGCGAGATCCTTTTTCTTGTCCTTGCCACATCCACTGAACAGGACAACGCCGAGCAGCGGAATGGCGAGGAGTGCGCGCCTGCGGACGGCGCTGGAATTTTTCAATGCTTCAGGATTCTTTCGCATGTCGCACTTCCCACTCGTGAAGTTGGTGTTCGCCTATGACAGGCGTTTGCCTTTGCTGTTCAATCCCGCGGCCGCGCGGGCGTGTTGTACGACTTCTCGAATCGCGCGAACCACGACATCGGGTTCATCGACATGGATATCATGGTCGCTGCCCTGCGCCACCACAACGCGGCCGCGTCGCGACCACATGGCCATCCGGCGCTGCATCTGCTCCAGCGTTGCTTCGATCTCTACGGCCTCTTCCACCGATGTACCCGGCAGTCGGCCATCCGGGATGCCGCGCCTGATGACGACGAGCGGGCGGTCTCCGAGGTCGCGTTGGGTTGCGCGCAGCTCGGCGGCGCTGTTGCCGAGATTGGCGAGCTCGGATCGAAGCGTGCGCAATGCCGTAATGCTGAAGCCGCGCTTCAACACCTCCCGCGCAGCAGCATCCGGCATCGCCCGCACCTTCTGTGGTGCCCGGATCCGGACCGCGAGCTGCAGCAGACCGATACGGGCCATCGACTGCGCGACGCGCGCCATGCGTGCCATCAGCCGTAATCCCGCCCGATGCTCATCCGGCAGCACCGGCGTGAATTCCTCTTCGACATCCGCATCAACGAGGACGAGTCCCACGACATCCTCGGGATACCGGCTGGTGAACAGCCGGATGTGGAATCCGCCGAGCGAGTGACCGACGAGCACGTACGGTGGTTCGACCTTCGCCGCGTCTAGCAGCGCGCGCAGATCACGCACCGCCGGTGCGCTCGTTCGCGGTTCGTCAACTGGCGGAGGATCGCTGCGGCCGTAGCCGGCGCGGTCATATGAACAGACGCGAGTGAAGCGCGCGACATCGTGCTGCACTGCGGCCCACATGGCTGAGAAGCCGCCTGCTCCTGCCTCGAGAATTACTGTCGGTGTGCCCGCGCCGTCACTGATGAGGCGTAGACGGCGGCCTCCAATGTCGACGACCTCCTCAGTCAATCGAGTTCGGCGATGCGGAGCGCCTTCGGCGTCGCCTTGAAGGAGTTCCAGAATGGCTCGAGCTCTTCGATCGTTGTGTCCCGCGCGATGGCTTCCCGCAGGCGGTGGCGCGAGCGCGGCGGTAGCCGTTCGACAAGGGGCTTGAGGAACTTTTCTTCATTGAACTCGTACACGAAGTCCTCCAGCGTTCCGGCGAGGAGTTCCGCGAACGACGTCGACGTCGATGATGACGCGGTAGCGCTTCGTGAGCATCGTGATATCCAGGTTGAGTGGCGGTTATGGAGGCTACGCGGTGGGCGGGTGTGCGGCAAGGCTTTTTGTAACGCAGGACGGCCGGCCACATTTTGCTGTGACCGGCCGTCTATCATGCGACGTTTGGCTGTGGCGCCGGGCTAGAAATCGCCTCGATCGCCGCGGGCACCGCCCATTCCCGGCATCTGCATGTTGGTGAAGGGATCCTTCACCGCAGCCGGTACGCGCTTCCACTGCTCCGGCGTCAGCACCTTTTGGACGGCCTTCAGTGCATCGGTGGCCTTCTTCCGCGCCGCGTCGATCTGCGGCTGGACTTCCTGGAAGACCTGTCCCAACTGCGCACCCTGGACGTTGTCGAATTTCTTACCAATGTCTGTGCGCGCCTTCAGCATCAGGTCGGTGATTGGTTCCGAGATCGCCTCGATCTGCGTCACCTGCTCCGCCGTCAGCTTCAGCGTGTCCTTCATGCTGAGCAGCACCGGGATCGGGTTCACGAGCATGCGGTCCAGCAGACCGACTGCATTGAAGCCCCCATTCCGGCCTCCACCCTGCGGCGGGCCGGCCAGCTTCAGGTTGTTCGGGATCCGGCCCCAGACATCCGGACCGAGCGCCAATGACGCCTGGTTCAGTGCGGCCGTCGCTTCTGCACGGCCGTTTGTGATCTCCGGCTGAATGCGCTGCTGCAGCTGCTGCATCATCTGTTGCTGCGCGGCCTGCGGGTTCGCCGCAGCTGCCGCACCCGTCGCACGGTTTGCAATGACGCTGCCGATGATCTCTTCGGCGACCGGACGCATCGCTGCGATGTGCTTGTTGATCTTGAACTGCAATGAATCCGATATCGGCTTCAATGCTGCCACGTTCTCCGGTGTCAGCTTGAGCGAATCCTTCAGCGCGATCAGCACCTTGACCGGGTTCTTCAACTGGCCGCCGAGGATCGAGTCGACGTTCATTGAACCGCCCGCCATGCTCTGTATCAGCGCGCCGACATCAAAGCCGCCTGCGCCACCGAAGCCGCCCTGACCTCCGCCGAAGCCGCCCTCGCCGCCACGGCCGCCACCACCACCGCCGCCGCCGAAGCCGCCACCGAAACCACCGACCTGGCCGAAGCCGCGATTGGCCTGATTCGGCTGACCACCAACCGCCACACGTGCCGAGATCGTCAGGGAGAACGCGCTGCGCAGTGCGTTCGGTCCACGGTTCGTCTGGCCGAAGCCTTCGTTGACCGTGTACTTGAAGCTCTTCGTCGCCTGATCGAAGCCTCGCACCTCGAGCAGGTTCGCGTCTGCGCGCTGTCCCTCGCCCCAGCCTTTCAGGTTGTTGGCACCATTGATCAGCTGATCGAGGCCCGTCAGTGCATTGCGACCATCGATCGAGATCGTCATGCGGCGCTGCAGCGTCGGCAGATTCGGACGAATGCTGGCGCGGAAGTCCAGCGTCTGCGTCCAGCTGTTACGGCAGCTGTTGCGCTCAGCTGCGCCGCCGAACTGCGCCTCGATGCAGCTCACTACGCGGCCCGGTGCACTCGCGAGCAGACGGGTCATGCCGTTCGAGATCGCTGTATCGCCGACCGCTGACGGATCGAACACGTATGCGCGGTCGTTGCGTGCACCGTCGCCGTTGATGTCCGAGTTCACGAGCGGCGTGTACGGCGTGCCCGACTGAACGCGACCGTTGACAGAGAACTCGAACTCAGGCGTGAAAGCGTAGGCGGCCTGGAGGTTCAGAATGTGCCTGCGATCGCTGCTCGACGTCCCCCATTCCGCCTCGTTCGGATTGGCGGCAGTGGTTGCCGCATTGAACGAGCCTGAGCCCTGGTCGCGTGAGAAGCTGAGCGTGTAGTTCGTGCCGAGCGTGAGCTTCCGGTTCATCAGGAAGCCCAGCGCCGAACCCGTGAACTGGTGCGACTTCGACTCACGGTCGGCGATCACGTCATAGACGTTGCCGAACTCCGAGTGTGCGCGTGACGAAGCGAACGACACCGCGCCAGTTGTCGACACGACCGAGTTGATGTCGCCATAGAACGGACGGTTCTCGTTGCCCAGTGTTGTCGATGAAGCAGTGTTCAGATTTTTGTCCTGGTATCCCCACAGCCCCATGCCCATCGAATACGAGTATCCGAAGTTCGCCTGGATGTTTTTCGGCAGCTGCGTGCGATAGCCGATGTTGAAGCGCAGTGACGACGGCAGCGACTGATCGGGATCAATCAGTGTGACGGTCGGAGCGCGGAATGACTGTGTCGGATTACCCAGCCCGCCATCGGCGCAGGTCGACGGTACCTGCGACGGGTCGGCGATATACAGATCCCAGTCCGGAACCGGCACGGCTGTGCCAATGCACGAGAGCGTCTGCTCTGCGCTGGGCAGACCCGTCTGGCGGACCGCTGTCGAGTAAATGTTGGTCGGCGCCCGTCCCGCGAACAGACCGATGCCGCCCGACAGGTTCTTCGCCTGCTGCTGGAAGTTGCCGTTCTGCTGGCCGGACAGACGCAGGTTGAAACCGACACGCGGGCTGAACGAACCTGCCGTCGGATTGAAGTCGGTGCGACGTCCGAAGATCGTCTCGATCACGGGATTGTATTCCGGCTTCTGATCGAGCGCCGAGTAGTCATAACGCAGGCCCATGGTGACTTCGAGCGGCTCACTCACGCGCCATGTGTCACCGACATATACACCGGCGTTGTACGTGCCCGTGTTGCTCTTACGCTCCTGCAGCGATCGTGTGTAGCTCGAAGGACGGTTCGCCTCGAAGTCTTGGAGCGAGTTGAACGAGAATGCACCGAAGATATTGTTCGCGCTGCGATCGATCGCCTTCGTCTTCTGCAGCGAGCCGCCGACCTTCAGGCGGTGCACCTGCGTACCGACGTGCTGCAGGAACGAAAGGTCGTCCGTCAGTTGCAGGTCCCGTGTGTACGCTTCGGACGGGAAGCTGCGATTGCCGCCGAATACCAGCGTATTCGTGGCGCTCGTGCCATCCTCGAACATCGACGTCACGCGGACGCGGCCTTCCGGCATCTCAATGTAGCCGACCGATGAATTGTTACGCTCGGTCAGGCTCATGTTCACGTTATTTGTCCAGTTGTTCGCCATTCGTGACGACAGCGTGCCGCCGAGCGTGAAGCCGTTTGAGTCGGACTCACCGCCGTGATCCGCCAGGTCGAGCGTGCTGATGCGAGTGCTGTCCTGACCCGAGAAGTTGCCATTCGCACGCAGCGACATGGTCTGCGAACCGGAGGCGCCCTGGTTGATGTTCCAGTCCACGCGACCCTGAAGGCGAACATCATTCGTGAACTGATTGTATGGACCTGTTTGACCGACCACCGGCCCGCCGAGCTTGCCGGCCACCAGGTTGAGGAACCGATTGATCGAGTCTATGGCAACGCCCGCGCGGATCGCGGCGTCAGGGTCATCGGCCTGCAGTGCAAACCGGTGATCGACCTTGCGGCCGAACTGGAACGATGTGTTGTAGAACAGCTTGTTCGTCAGAATCGGGCCGCCCCACGAACCGCCGAGATTGCTGTTCGAGAATGAATTCGTAGTCGCAGCCGCGCCGATTTGAAGGGCGTCATTGTCGTAGCGATAGTTTAGACTCCCCGCCTTGCGATTATTGCCCCGCGCCGAGCTCTGTGTGACCTGGCCGCCGGCGAAGCCGCCCTTCGAGGCGTCGAACGTGCTCGTTGTTACCGACGTTCGGCGAATGCCCTCCTCGGGCGCGCCACCACCTGCGCCCTGGATTACGCCGTCAACCACGACCTGGTTCAGCAGGTCGCTCATGCCGGCTACGGAGAAGCCGAGACGACCGCTGATCGAGTCCGCACCTGTACCCGTTACACCGGCCGCAAGCAGCGCGATCGTCGATGGATCGAGGTCCGGCAGCGGCAGCCGTGCCAGCTGTTCCGCTGACAATTCCCTTGTCTGCTCACCCGTGCGGCCCGCCTGTTGCGCGTTCACGGCGCGAGTCGTCGTGCCCGTCACGGAACCCAGGTTGATTGCGCCCGTCTGCATCGTGATATTCGTGAGGATCAGCTCTTCGTCGCCAGAGCGCTGCAGCGTACGAATCACATCCGCCAGGCCGAGGTATGTAATCCGGAGGATGTACCGACCGCCGCCATCGGCGAACAGCACGAAATAGCGGCCCTTTCCGTCCGTTATGCCGGTCCGTGTGATCTCGCTCTCAATGGAGACGACCTCCACACGGGCACCCACCACCGGATTCCCACCAGGTCCCTTGACGGTCCCCGTGATCACGTCGTCCTGGGCCGAAACGAGCTTCGGCAGGGCGACGAGAAACAGGACCACGAACAGCCAACGTATCGAGCGCATAGTAGTCATCTCTCCGGACAGAAACCGGTCTGGTGACGAAATCTTCATCAATTGTTTGGTGAGCCCTCATTGGCTCGTTGCATGTAGACGTCCTGGCCCCCCGAAACGTTGGGGATTGGACGGGTCATAGGCTCCGGACCCAGGTCAGATCGGCCTGGACGCCACTAGGAAGCTTGACACACGCGCAAGGAAGGCGCTCCTTTCGTTTCCATCCACGGCCACACGATCCCGCGCGAACAGAAGGAAAACGATGGCGGACAGCATGCACAGGGGCCACGGCATATTCCGGCGCAAGGCGCTCCTCGAGGGTGAGTACCTGCCGCACGAAGGCGCAGGACCGACGCTGCGCCGATCGCTCGGCGTCTGGCAGCTCACAGCACTCGGGATCGGCGCAATCATCGGTGCCGGCATCTTCTCAGGTGCGGGAACCGCGGTATCCGGTGGACCGAATCATCTCGGTGCGGGTCCAGCGCTCGTGGTTTCCTATATCCTGGTCGCGATCGCGTGCGGTTTCGCCGCGCTGTGCTACGCCGAGTTCGCATCGCTGATTCCGCAGGCCGGCAGCGCATACACCTACGCGTATGCATCGTTTGGCGAGCTGATGGCGTGGATCATCGGCTGGGACCTCATCATTGAATATGCCGTCGGCAACATCGCCGTCGCCGTTTCGTGGGGCGCGTACTTCCAGAC
>JBDSPG010000208.1:0-5729 GCA_039912685.1 Longimicrobiales bacterium
TGGGGAGCGCATCTGGTTATTACCGCGTGCGCTACAATGGCCACGAAGGCTACCTCGCTCGCTGGCTGCTCAAGACGAACTAGCTTCGCACCACAACGCTCACGTCTTGTTCGGCTTACCTGCAGCTGTCCACGCATTCATACCACCCTCGAGATGCGCGACGTTGGTGTAGCCCAGTTCCTTCAATGTCTTTGCTGCGAGCGCTGAACGACCGCCGCTCTGACAATGCAGGATCACGCGCTTCGACGGATCCATCTCCGGCTTGTGATAGGGCGTAGTCGGATCCGCATGGAACTCGAGCATGCCGCGAGGAACGTGAACGGAGCCGGGAATCGTTCCCTTCTGCTGCAGCTCCGCCGTGTCACGAAGGTCTACGAGCGTCGCACCATTGGCGACTTCCGCTTCAACCTGTTCCGCCGTCAGGTTCTCCACCTCGCGCTTGGCTTCCGCCACCATCTCCATTGCACCCTTGGCCATATTATCCTCCCGCTGGCTGAATAAACTCTGTACGATGTAGAGATAACATCTCCCATGCGCCTGTACAATCCGGTGCGCGCTGCCGCCGAGGGTAACGAAGCGTTTTATTTCGATGACTTCGAGCGACTGAGTAGGTTTGTTAGGCGGTAGTGTTCGGAAGGACGCCTGATTCCAATCCTGCAATCAGGTCGAGCAGCCCGCGTGGCTCCCATGCCTGATTTCTTTTCCCGGATGTAAGGGGCACGAGTACGCCCGCTGATTCGAGAATTTGCAGTGCCTCGTACACCCTGCCACGTGATCGATCTGATTTTGCCGACGCCACGGGACCCGTGATGGACGGGAATGCCGGGAGCATGTCGATGACGGACCAAACCGCTGCGTCAGCACGGGGTGGGTCGCCGGCCGACAAGAGACTTTCACGCCAGCTCTGAACAAGCTTTTCGACCGCTTCCGCGTATCGCGCCGCCAGATGCGCAGCCTGACCGGCGGACGCTGCGAAGTAGTCGATCCACGGTTCGACTCGTTCGCCGCGAAAGGTTGTCAAACCCTTGATGTAACGATCGCGCGCTCCCGCGATCACAACGCTTATCGGAGGCACATATGAAATCGCCAGGCCCCTCCTGCGAAGGATGACGTGAATGAGCGCCCGACCCGTGCGGCCGTTGCCGTCGTCAAATGGGTGTATGGTTTCAAATTGCGCGTGTACAAGGGCCGCCTGAACGATTGGCGGCAAAATATCATCGTTGATTGCAGCGCACAGATCCTCCAGTAGGGATGGCACAATTTCAGGCGGAGGCGGCACAAAATCCGCCCCGCATGGATTGTAGTTATTTCCGCCAATCCAGTTCTGAAGGGTACGTACGCGTCCGCCTGCGATCATCCCCGGCGCGTTGCGCATCAGTCGCTCGTGGA
Organism: Longimicrobiales bacterium; assembly: GCA_039912685.1. Taxonomy (GTDB): domain Bacteria; phylum Gemmatimonadota; class Gemmatimonadetes; order Longimicrobiales; family RSA9; genus DASUXU01. The sequence goes on from JBDSPG010000208.1 coordinate 1,390, forward strand.
TCGCACGAATCTCGTTGATGCCGAACAGGTCTACTGAGGATGCTTCTTCGATCGCCAGTTCCATCGCATCGATGTTTGCAATTATCTCTGCAGCCAAAGCACCGATGCGCATTCCCGATTCTGACCTTGCTTCCGCTCTTGCAAGATCCTTGGCGTCCATCTGCATCCCCTCGACCTTTGAGGAAGCAATGGATTCAGTGCGCAGGAGCAACCTGGCCAGTGGCTGTAACGCAGGCCTGCTTCTGTTGTTGAGATCAAGTATCCGGAACTCCGTATCCGAGATCAGGCCCGCAAGATCTGAGTCGAGTTCCAGATTGAGTTTGTTGAGAGGGGTGGGTACAAATGAATCGTATCGGCACGCGCGCCGATATTTTGGAGACGCGGCGAGCGTTGGATTATGGAGCCATGTCTGGGGAATGGTCTTGCCAGGCATGATTATCTAAGTGGGAATAATTGGCACTGTTAGTGCCATTTAATATATAACCGGGACTATGAGAAGTCTATATTCCCGTTTACTGGCCCTCAGCCCACGTCCACAAGGTGCTGCCATAATTGGGACTCGGCCGAAAGCAGATCGCCAATGGGATCGATCGTGACGTCAGGCTCCGGATACTGTTTGATCGCCGGGTCGTGTGCGTAATGGCCCTGACGTGGAAAAACCGTCGTGCAGCGCTCGCCCCAGCTTGCCTTCACGGCGGTTAGAATCCTCACCTTGTCGTCGATCAGAACATAATGATCCGCAGGATACAGCTTCTCGACCTGCTCCAGCTCGAGCTCTTTGTGAACATAGACCAGCACGCGGCTGTGCGCTGCGTCGAATATGCCTGAGCGTTCGATTTTGAGAGGCTGAAATACGACGTCGCCATCGGTGAATATCACCACCGTCCCCATGCTCTGCAGTTTTGCAATGACGTCGAGTGCTCCGGGATACAGTCTGTCGGCGAACGGGTAATTCACGAGGAATGATGAGAATGCGAGGAGATTCGTGTCGTGCGGATCCTCCATGCGATACCGCTGCAGAGTGCCCAGATAGTCGGCATAGCCCAACTCATCGCGCAGCTCCTCGAATATTTTCCAGTAACGCGTCTCGCGTTCGATTCCTACTTCTCGCGTGAGCGTACCCTTCATCTCTTCGATGACCGCATCGTTGTCCAGCAGTGTGTTATCGACGTCGACAAGAAACACAGTGCGCGGAACTCCGCGCGATGGTGAGGCGTCCACCCGCTTGTCAGCGTTTGGGACCCAGGGATCCCCCAATCATGCCCCCCAGATCATCGAGTACGGAGCCGTCGTGGTCGCGATCGAGCAGGGATCCCAGGATCGCTCCAAGTCCGCCGCCGGCAAGTCCACCAAGTCCACCCGGCCCGCCTGTCTGAGCGCCGCCACTCGGTGCGCCTCCCGTTCCGGCACCTTTCGACCTGCGTGCCAAGGCTCCCATTACGATCGCCGCGACGATCGGCAGCATCTTTCGGAGGATGGCAGGATCAATTCCGGTTTTTGCTGCTGCGTCGGCCGCTGCCTGCCGGCTTACGTCCTTGGTGCCGAAGATGTGGCCAAGGATGGCATTACCGTCCGTGACGGTGGCGGGATCCCCAAGCGCGGACGGTTGAGTCAGGTAGTTCTCGTGGCCCCCGCTGGCGATTGCCGCTGCAATGCCCGCTTCCCCCTTCGACGCAGCTTCGCGCTGCACTCCCGCCGTGACGAGTGGTAGCAACGCACCCAGCGCTGCCTGCGCCTGTTCCGGGGTCAGGCCGAACTGCGCCGAAAGTTGTTGCACTGCTGCGCCGTTGGCGCCGCCCATCATCTCGAGAATGCTCATAATGCTCCGTGTACACATGTGATGCTCCGACCCCATCGGCCAGGCGATGGATTCCAAACGCATTGTTTGCGCCATGCCACGGGGCACCGTTATTGCCTCCGATGACGTCAACTCCTAACAAGGCGATGAGCAATGAGTAAAGACAACGAAACACCCGCAGTGAACGTCGACCCCAATGTTCTCAAGAGTAACGAGGTCGCGCGCAACGTATTGGGTACGGGCGTGAAGCCGACGGATTTCCGTGTGGACTTTCGCGACGGTGTTGCAACCCTTTCCGGCTCGGTCCAGTCGGAAGACGACCGCAATCGCGTGCTCGCTGCGGCACGGGGCGTGAGCGGCGTGACGTCCATCACGGACTCCATGAAAATCGGCGGGGCGCCGGCGGCCTCGAGCGGGAGTACGCCGGGCGGCAGTCGCAGCTATACCGTGAAGTCAGGCGATACGCTCTCGAAGATCGCGAAGGCGCATTACGGCGATGCATCGGAGTACAACAAGATTTTTGATGCGAATCGCAACATCCTGTCCGACGCGGATGAGATTCAGCCGGGGCAGGTGCTGGTCATTCCATAGCGCGGACCTTGCAGCGAAAGTGCGCCGCTGACGTTTGGAAACAGACCGGCTTTTCGACCGGGTTCCGTCGGGTCGAAAAGCCGTTTTCCAACCTTCGGGCAGGCCGGCCATCCAATGTGGTCACGTCACGCTGAGCATGACAACGGCTGGTCCTCTTCGTCTCGTGCGACGGTTCGTCAGCGACGGATGTGGCTCTGATAATCCTGCATGAACGGAGGTTCGAGGACAAGAAATGGTGAAACGCGCCGGCGCGACTCTGCTGCTGGTCATAGTGTGGTCCGCAGCGCTTCTCGGTGGCACGCTGTTTGGCTGGTGGCGGCGGGCGCTCGCGCCTTCGAATGATCCGCGCGCCTTCATGCAAGCGGCCGTCCCCCTCATCAACGCGGGTAACAAGGCCAACACGGCCTTCATTTTGATCGAGAAAGGCTCGGTCGCGACCGAGTACTACTCCGCAGATGCCGATGCCATCGATCAGAACACCGTCTTTGCTACGGCGTCCCTGAGCAAATGGATTGCCGCACATGGGGTGATGAAGCTTGTGGAACAAGGCAAGCTCGACCTCGACCGGCCCGTCGAGAGCTACCTAACGAGATGGCACCTTCCAGCAGGCGCGTTTAGTTCGCGTGAGGTCACCGCGCGGCGACTTCTGAGTCACACCGCTGGACTTACCGACGGGCTGGGCTTCGGCGATTACCGACGTAATGAGGCTCTCCCGACGTTGGAGGAGGCGCTGGCCGCTCCTCGGGCATCCACCGGCCAGCCCGCGCCACCCATCACCGTAGGGATCGAGCCCGGCACCCGGTTCCGATACTCAGGTGGTGGCTACTTGCTCCTTGAACTGCTGGTGGAGGAAGTCTCCGGAGAGCCGTTCGAGACATTCGTCACGCGAGAGATTCTGCAGCCCCTCGGTATGTCGCGCTCCGGCTATGCCGAGCTGGCCTCGATGACGAACTCAGCGAAGTCGTACAATGCTGCCGGTCGGCAAGCCCCGGTCTCCCGATACGCGTCAAATGCTGCGACGGGCTTCACCACGACGGCAGGCGACATGGTCACGTGGGTGGTTGCGCAGCTGAAACCGATGGGGGGTCGCCCGCTCGCCAGGACGACGATGGACTCTATGCGCACCGCCCAGGCAAGGTCGATGGGTGTCGACATCTGGGGGTTGGGCACGGTCCTTTGCGCCCCGACGAAACATGGCGGCGTCGTATTTGGTCATGACGGCGTCAACGACCCAGCGATCAGCGCCACGGTTCGGATCAACCCGAGCACAGGTGACGCGATCATCGTTCTGGCGACGGGAAGCAAGTTTCTCGCGGCCCAGCTCGGCGCGGAGTGGGTGTTCTGGCAAACCGGTCTGCCGGACGTCCTCAGCCTCCCCGCTGAGATCCGCGGCGTGATGCCTTTGCTTCTCGCAGGTGCAGGGGGCATCGTGCTCCTCGGGCTCGTGCTCGTGTGGCGCGAGCGACGCAGGAAAACCGCGGCAACGCCTGACAATCATTCTGCGCTACTGCAATAGCCCTTCAACATGCATGAATAGGCCGCTGAAAATCAGCGGCCTATTCGGCGTGAAGTAGTTCCGACTCAATGACTTGAGCCAGATTATGTTTATGGTCACAGTAGGACTTGAACCTACGACCTCACGGATGTGAACCGTGCGCTCTAACCAGCTGAGCTATGCGACCGACGCTCACGATCTGATGTCCGATCCAGATACTCCCACGGGGAATTGAACCCCGGTTCTCGCGCTGAGAACGCGATGTCCTAGGCCACTAGACGATGGGAGCGTTGTGGACGGTAAAGATAGGGAAAGCCAGACGGGCCTTCAACCCCGCGAACCAGTTCAGGTCTCGACCCTGGTCGCCTCATGCGAACGTGAGTCCAAACGGTCCCGCACTGCCCACGCCAGCAACGGAATCATGATCTCATGGTGACCCGTAATCTGGTACCCTTC
>JBDSPG010000215.1:0-5784 GCA_039912685.1 Longimicrobiales bacterium
CCCTTGATGCGGCCGCCGGTGAAGATCGGAACCTGCAGGCTCAGGCCCATCGACCAGTTCGTGCGCAGATCATTAAACTGTGGCACAATGTTGGACGGGTAGTTCACGCGAGCGTATTGGGACGTCAACGCGATGCTCGGATAGCGCTGTGACTGCGCGATGTCGAGCGATGCCTCCTGCATGGTGATGCCCTCCGCCGCCTGGCGGACCGGCGCGCGCGACATGCTGTCGACTGCGCTCGACGCCACTGAAGAAGCCGGCGCAAAGCCCGCCAACGGCGCCAGCGTTTCACCAAGCAGCTCGCTCGTCAGTGTGATCGGATCGTCAGCCGGCAGGTCGAGCAGTTGCTTGAGACGAAGGAGTGCAAGATCACGCGTGCTGCGCTGCTGGATCACGACCGGCACCTGGTTGTCGCGCGTCACCTGCGCGCGCAGCAGCTCGAACTCAGACTGGTTGCCCACCTGCTTCGACAGCTTCGCCTGCGCGAGTGTGCGGTCCGCCTGCTCCAGCGCGAGCTGCGCGATCCCGAACAGACGATCCGCGAGCGCTGCGTCGTAATAGGCCTGCGCCACGTCGAGCGTCACCTGCGCGCGAGCTGCCGCCAGCGTGATCTCCGCCGTGCGACGCGAAGCGCCTGCAACCCGGTTCTGCGCCTGGACACGGCCGCCTGTGAAAATGTTCTGCGACAGTGCCAGACCGAACGTGTACGTATTCTTCCGGCCGAATGGCAGCTCGCTGAAATCGATACCGCCACCGCTCGTCGTGTCGCCTGGTGCGGTCGACGTTGTGTCCGAGCTGCCGCTTCCGAAGATGTCCGCGAACTCGGAGGCCAGCGCCCGCGAGTAATTGACTGATCCATTCAACTGCGGAAAATACTGGCTCTTCGCCTGCAGCTGCTGGCCACGCGCGCGTGACACGCCTGCGCTTGCTACCGTTATCTGCTCACTCGTGCCCGTCGCCAGTCGAAGCGCTTCCTCGATCGACAGACCGCGGCTCGGTCCCTGTTGCGCCATTGCCGGTGCCGATACCATCAGCAGCATCAGGCCAACGCACATCACTCGCATCCTCACTGTCACCATTTCCCTGTTTCAGGTACCTGACTCTGACCGTTTTGCTCGACTACCTGCTTCACACCAATCGCCCGCACGAACAACGCTACATACCGCTCCGCCGCTTCATCCAATGTGTATGGAAAACGCGCGGGCGTGATATCACGACTCATCGCATCACTGAACAAACCGCCCATCAACAGCGATGTCGCAGCACGCGCATCATAGTCGCGCAACGCCATCCCCTTTTCCTGCAGCCGCGTGATGTACGCGAACAACGCGTTCGATACACGCATCGGGATCTGTGCGCCGCACGTCGTCACGTCCGGGTTCTCTTCGAACTCAGCCATGCTCGTACGGATGAACATGCGACGTTCGTGAATCACTCTGAGGTGCACGCGCGCCCATTCCGTCAGTTCCTCGACCGGATCGATCGGATCATCAGGCAGGAACATCAGCGGCGGCTGCGGACCACAGGACGCGGCCCACTCCAGCGCTTCCTTCAGCAGCTTGTCCTTCGAACCGAAGTGGCGGAACAGGGTGACTTCATTCACTTCAGCCGCATCGGCGATGCGGCGCGTAGTCGCACCGCGTATCCCGTGCTCCTCAAAGACGCGGACTGCAGCGGCAAGGATTCGATCGTGAGCATTCATCATCATGGCGAGGAGGCTACCCAAACCTGGGGCCAGAAGCAAGTACATGCTTGCGCGGTGGGATGACCCGCTGGTCACGTTGTGAACGGCGCTCTGCTGACACTGCGAACGCCCGGCGGTACCCACGTATGCGGCAAGCTAGTTGCACCGCGGCTCCCCATGATTGAAGAACTGCGCCGATCTGCGCGCGAACTGCTGATGACGGAAGGGTTTGTGACGGATCTGGATGGCGCGTCCGCGCAGCAGACTACAAATGTTCCAACGCTCGAACGTGTACTTGCCCATATGGGTGCGCCCGACCGGGGTGACGCGGGCGGCCCGAGCGAACTCCGCGATCTTCGCGGTTTACCCTGGTCTTCCATCGACAATGTCGAAACCCGGGATGTCGACCAGGTGGAAATGGCGGAGCCGGTGCCCGGCGGCCATCGGATTCGGGTCGCGATCGCGGATGTCGATGCGTTCGTACCGCGCGGTAGTCCTCTTGATGCGCGTGCTGCGCAGAACACGGTGAGCGTTTACGGCGCCGGTGTGGTGCTGCCGATGCTGCCGGAAGCGCTATCAGAGGGTGTGACATCGCTGCTGCCGAACCAGGATCGCCTCGCGCTGGTCGCGGAGTTCGTAGTGGACGCGGATGGTGTGTCACGCGAGCATGCAGTGTATCGCGCGCTCGTGCGCAACACGGCGCAGCTCGATTACGAGAGTGTGAGCGCATGGCTCTCCAGGAAGGGTCCGTTGCCGCCGGCAGCGCACGCGCTGGAGGAACAGCTGCGCATGCAGCACGAAGCCGCGATTCACCTGCACGCGCAGCGTGAGCGTCTGGGTGCATTGGAATTCGAGCGACGCGAGACGCAGCTGGTGATGCGTGATGGCGACGTGGCGGGCGTCGTAGAGATTCAGCGCGGTCCCGCTCGCGACCTGATCGAGGACTTCATGATTGCGGCGAACAGTGTGATCGCCGGATACCTCGAAGCGAACAACGTATCATGGGTGCGACGCATGGTGGGCGCGCCCGAGCGCTGGCCGCAGATCGTAGCGATCGCCGCCGACCACGGTGCTGATCTTCCGCCTACGGCGGACCGTCGCGCACTGGGCGCGTTTCTGCGGGCGCAGCGAGAGCGTGATCCGGCTTCCTTCGCCGAGTTGTCGCTGTCGGTTCTGCGGCTGCTCGGATCGGGACGTTACGTTGTCGAACACCGGGCGGAAGAGCTGGAAGCGCATTTCGCGCTCGGTGTTGATGACTACACACATTTCACCGCACCCAATCGCCGCTTCGCGGACATCGCGACGCAGCGCATTGTGAAGGCCGTGCTTGCGGGGGCCCCCTCTCCATACACGGACGCGGAAATGGAAGAGATTGCGGCACAGTCGACAATCATGGAGGACAGGGCGAAATCAGTGGAGCGGAAGATTCAAGCGAGAGTCATGAAGCGGACTGCAATTCCCTGATCCCCGCCGGCAGGCGCACAATGAACATGGTTCCCTGCCCGATGTCACTCTCGACGACGACAGAACCGCCGAGCAGCTCGCAGAATTGTTTGCTGATAACGAGCCCGAGACCCGTGCCGCCGTATTTGCTCGATGTCGCGGCATCCGCCTGCATGAACGGCTGAAACAACTTTCCCACCTGCTCGCCAGTCATACCAATACCCGTGTCGCGCACACGCAGTACGACCTCGTCACCTGTGCGTTCACCGCTTAGCGTGATCTTGCCTTCCTCTGTGAACTTGCTCGCATTGCTCAACAGGTTGAGCAGGATCTGTCGCACCTTCACCTGGTCCGACATTACCTCGCCGAGATCGGGTGACACGCTCACTTCCACGTTATTTCGGTTCTTCTCCATGAGCGGGCGAACGGTCGATGCAACTTCGTTCAGCAGCGCCGCCAGATCGAATGTCTCGAGATACACATCCATCCGCCCTGACTCGACCTTCGACAGATCGAGAATATCATTGATCAACCCCAGCAGGTGCCTTCCCGAAGACTGGATCTTCTTGAGGTCGGGCACGAACTCACCGGTCGTCGACTCATCGGCATCATCAATGAGCATTTCGCTGTAACCGATGATTGCATTGAGCGGTGTGCGCAGCTCGTGACTCATGTTGGCGAGGAAATCACTCTTTGTCTGGTTTGCGGTATCGGCCGCAACGGACGCGAGCTTGAGGTCTGAGACAAGTGTTCGCAACCGGTCGACCATGTCGCCGAAGGCTTGCGCAAGCACACTGTACTCCGCATCAAAGCCTTCTGAATCGATGTGCACATCAAGGTGCCCCTCGCCGAGGCGTTGCGCAGCGCCGGTCATCCGGTCGAGCGGCCGTGTCACAGCACGCCATGTGATGCGTCCGAACCAGAGGGCGACGAGAAGGCCGAGTGTCAGAATTGCGAGCAAGACAATCTGTCGCGACCTGACGACATCCCGCATTGCTGCAAGTGTGCTGGCAGTTCGTGCCTCCTGCGCCGCACCGAGCGTAGTCGTTTCTACGAAGAGCGAGTCCAGCCAACCTGTCGCAAGCCGAACCTGTTGCTGCGCGCCTGCCAGATTGCCGAGATCGCTGTACGCGCGGGCGACCGAGAGATACACCTCGATCGTAGAGTGCAGAGTGCCCATCCGCTCCAGGGTTGCGCGTTCCGCGGTCGTGAGTGCATCAACGCTGCGGAGCGTGCGCCGCAGAGAATCCGCTTCGCTGCTCAGATCACTCATCTGCAGTGCGGACGACCCGCCCCCCAACAGCTCCGCCTCCGCGAGTGCGACCTCCCGCAGCGTCGCGTCGTGAAGCCGGAACAATGTATTGCCGACCATGGCCAGCTCGCGCGTGCTCTTCTGAATCTCGCGGTTGACAGTCAGAAGTGCATGCACGCCGACGAGGCCGGCACCGAACAACGACAGGATGGTAAGGCCGAAGCCGAGCAGGAGGCGGCCGCGTATCGTGCGCGCGGTCACTGACCGATCCTCGCGATTACGATGCGCTTTTTCACTGCATTATAATTCTCATCGAATCGGATCTCGCCGCTGATGCCAGCGAAGGGAGGCCGTGTTCTGCCGACACTGGCGAGCCAGTCGCGAACACGATGTCGATCGGCACCGACTGCGTACACGGCCTCACCCAGAAGCGTCGCTGCATCGTACGCAAGCGCAGCCTGATGGTTGGCGACAGTGCCCCACTTCGCGAGATAATCCTCCTCGAACCGCTCACCAGCAGGCGAGATCGGATTGCCCGTGACGTAGAACGAAGTGTAGCGCGTGATTCGTCGGTCGCGAAGCATGATTGTGTCGCCTACCCATGATGCCATGTCATCCGACGCGAGAATCGGCAGCATATCCGCGCCCGCCGTATGCAGTGCCTGCAGCATCGGCTCGTACTCGGAACTACCACCCGCGATCACAAGGGCATCCGGCCGACGGCCCATCATGCGCTGAAAGTATGTGGCGTAGTCGGTGACGCCGGCGAGATGAGGATCCCGCTCGATGATCTGACCGCCGAGAGTCGTGAACGCGGACTCGAAACCCCGCAGAAATCCGCGGCCGAACACATCATTGCGGTATATGACTCCAACCCTTCGTGCATGGAGCGAGTCAATCGCGAACTGCGCGAGGGCGCGTGCGTTGTCTGCGTCCTGCGGGCAGATGCGCAGAATCCATCGACTGACGAGAGTCAGCTGTGCATTCGTGCCGGTAGGCGTGATAACGGGCACAGCGCGACGTTCGTGACCCGCGATGTCGCTGTAGACCGGTGCGGCCTCGAGCAGCTGATTGCTGCCCTGATGACCGATGACGCCGATCAGACGGGGGTCATCACGAAAAGCTGTGGCAGTGGCTACCGAGGTAGTGCCTGGTCCAAGCGGGGGCTTGAGTGCGAAGGGTCGCGTTCCGGCCGGCCTGCGCGCATTCAGATGTTCCAGGGCGAGAAAGACGCCCCTGGTACCCTGTACGCTCTGCTCAACGCCGACGTAAAGCGAATCGGAGGCGGAGCCCTCAGCCAGCCGCGAGTTTCCGCGGCATCCCCCGAGCATTGTAATGCCGAGCATGACCGCAAACGCCCGTGCGAAAACAGCGGGTGCCCTCATGCTTCGACCGACACGTAAGC
>JBDSPG010000264.1:0-13513 GCA_039912685.1 Longimicrobiales bacterium
GCGCAACCATTCGGTGATGCTGCGACGGCGGACACGCACAGCGGCGTCGCGGCGCTCCGTGAGCAGTTCCCGAATGCGATCCATCATTACACGGTGATGGCGGGCGATGAACACGTCGTGTACATCCCGGCCGATCGCAACCTCGAGATTCTGCGCTGGCTCAAGACATCGCTGCAGTACGATCTGCTAGCGGATCTCACGGCTGTCGACTTCGGTGGCGGCCGTCCTCTCGAGGTGGTCTACCAGCTGTGGTCGATTCCCAACAAGAGCGCGCTCCGTGTGAAGGCAATGCTGCCGCTCGATGCGCTCGAGATTCAGAGTGTCGAGGGCCTGTGGAAGACCGCGGACTGGCTCGAGCGCGAAGTGTTCGATCTGTTCGGGATCAACTTCAGCGGACACCCCGACATGCGCCGCATCCTGATGCCCGAGAACTACGCGGAAGGGCACCCGCTGCGGAAAGACTTCCCGCTGCGCGGCCGTTTCACGCGTGCGGAGCAGACGCGTCGTGCGCTCGAGATGAAGTTCGAGGATTTCTACACGCCGGAAGAGCTGTCGATTACGGAGCGCAACGCGGCAACGGGCCCCAAGCCGCCAGCGGAAGCAGCGGCGGAGGGTAGCAGGTCATGAGCACGAAGACCGTAGAGTATCTGGTCACGCGCAATCCCGAGCTGGGTGCGGATGGCCGCCCGCGCAGCTCGCCGCTGCCACTTGGTGCCGGCGCCAGCGACGCGCCGGAGCTGCACGGTGAGCACATGCTGATCAACATCGGGCCACAGCATCCGGCGACGCACGGCGTGCTTCGTCTGGTGCTCGAGCTCGATGGCGAGACAGTCATCAAGTGCATTCCGCATATCGGCTACCTGCACTCGAGCTTCGAGAAGCTTGGCGAGTACCGCACGTGGAACCAGGTGATCCCGCTCACCGACCGCATGGACTACCTGGCTCCGTTGATCTACAACTGCGCGTATGCCATGGCAGTCGAGAAGATGATGGGCGTGACGGTGACCGAGCGCTGCAAGGTGACTCGCGTCATCTGCATGGAGCTTGACCGCATCTTCAGCCATCTCCTCTGGCTGGGCACTACTGCCATCGATATCGGTGCGTTCACAGTGTTCCTGTATACGTTCCAGGAGCGCGAACGGATTTACACGCTGCACGAGAAGCTGACCGGCGCGCGCATTACGACGAGCGCTACGCGCATCGGCGGGATGATGGCGGACCTGCCGGTCGGCTGGATCGACGAGCTGCGTCACTTCGTGGACACACTGCCGAAAACACTCGACGAGACCGACCGTCTCCTCATGAAGAACAACCTGTGGATCGGCCGCAACAGGGATGTCGGCGTGATCTCGGGTGATGACGCCGTCAACTACGGCTTCACTGGACCGAACCTGCGCGCATCCGGCGTTTCGTATGATGTGCGCAAGGATCGTCCGTACTATGACTACGAGACGTACGACTTCGATGTTGTGGTCGGCGAGAACGGCGACTGCTACGATCGCTACCTGGTTCGTCTCGAGGAGATGCGTCAGAGTCTGCGCATCCTCGATCAGGCGATCGCGCGTCTGCCAGACGGTCCGATGAATGTCGACGACCCGCGTCTCATCCTGCCGGGCAAGACTGCCGCAATGAGTGACATGGAGTCGATGATCCATCACTTCAAGGTCGTCATGGAGGGCGTGAATGCACCGGCCGGTGAGAGCTGGCTTGGCATCGAGAGCTCGAAGGGCGAGCTCGGCATGTATGTCGTCAGTGATGGCGGCTCCAAACCTGTCCGCTGGCGTGTGCGCGGCCCGAGCTTTATCAACCTCTCGGCGCTGCCGAAGATGGTGGAAGGACACCTGTTGTCGGATGTGATCGCCGTGAATGCGAGCCTCGACATCGTGCTGGGGGAAATCGATCGATGAGTGAGGCGACGCCGCTGGTTGGCGGCAATCCGGGCTGGGCGGGGGAGCGTGGCGAATTTGCACACCTGAGCGAGGCTGACATCCGAGGTACGGCGTACTTCGGTGCACGACCGCTCGCGGGTGAGGACAACGGCGGCGTGTGTGCATATCCGTATCAGCTGCTGCGCAAGAATCCCGAAGCGCCATTGTTCGAGGGTGCGTATGCCGAGCGCTTCAAGAACATTCTGTCGCGCTATCCCGATAAGCAGGGCGCACTCCTTCCGACACTGAACCTCGCGCAGGAAGTCCGCGGCCATCTGTCGCCCGACACAATGGCGCAGGTCGCGGAGCTGCTCGAGCTCATGCCGACGTACGTGCGCGGTGTTGCCACGTTCTACACGATGTATAACAAGGCGCCCGTCGGCGATTTCCTGATCCAGGTCTGCACCAACGTCGCATGCAACATGTGCGGTGCCGATGAAGTGATGGAAGCGTTCCTCGAGCACGCGGCGGTCGAGTCTGGTGAAACCACACCCGACGGTCACTTCACAGTGATCGAGGCCGAATGCCTCGGCGCGTGCGGATTCCCGACTGCAATCCAGATCAACGAGCGCTACTTCGAGAACGTCACACCCGATGATGTGCCTGCGATTCTGCAGCAGCTTCGTGGAGAGGCGGGGAAGCGCTGATGGCATATCCATATCGTCACGACAAGGAAGTCCGGATCCTGAGCGAGCACTTCGGCGACCCCGAAGCGCGCACACTAGCTGGCTGGCAGAAGCGCGGCGGGTATGAAGCGCTGAAGAAGGCGCTCGCCATGGCACCCGACGCGATTGTCAATGAAGTGAAGGCCTCCGGTCTGCGCGGCCGCGGCGGTGCGGGTTTCCCGACCGGCGTGAAGTGGTCCTTCATGAAGGATGACGGCCAGCCGCACTACCTGCTGATCAACGCAGACGAGTCCGAGCCGGGCGCATTCAAGGACCGCGAGCTGTGCCGCTGGACGCCGCATCAGCTCATCGAGGGCGCGCTCATCGGCGCGTTCGCGATCCGCGCGCAGCACGTCTACATCTATATCCGCGGCGAGTTCTTCGAGCCCGCGCAGGTCATTGGCCGCGCGATCGAGGAAGCATACGCAGCAGGCTTCGCTGGCAAAGACGTCATGGGTTCCGGTCACACGATCGACGTAACCCTGCACCTCGGCGCCGGCGCTTACATTTGCGGCGAAGAGACCGCGCTGATGAACTCGCTAGAGGGGCGCCGCGGTCAGCCGCGCATCAAGCCACCGTTCCCGGCAGTCTACGGCGCATTCGGTCAACCGACTACGATCAACAATGTCGAAACCCTCTGCGTGATCCCGCACATCATCAAGAATGGTGGCGCGTGGTACAAGCAGTGGGGCACTGAGAAGAGCCCGGGCACGAAGCTGTTCAACATGTCCGGCCACCTCGTGCGGCGCGGCAATTTCGAGTTGCCGCTCGGCTTCCCGTTGAAAGAACTGATCTACGACGTGTGCGGCGGTATTCGTGACGGTCGCTCGCTCAAGGCAGTCATTCCTGGCGGCAGCAGCGTCCCCATCCTAGCCGCTGACGAGATCGACATCAATCTCGACTACGAGAGCGTGGCAGCCGCCGGCACGATGCTCGGTACGGCGTCCGTCATGGTGATGGACGACCAGACTAACATGGTGAAGCAGGTTCGTCGCATGGTCGATTTCTATGCACACGAGTCGTGTGGCCAATGCACGCCGTGCCGCGAGGGAACCGAGTGGCTCGCGAAGATCCTGCGTCGCATTGAAAATGGTATGGGTGCGGAGAGCGATCTCGATCTGCTGCTCGAGCTCGGCCGCAACATGACCGGGACCACGATCTGCGTGCTCAGCGATTCCGCTGCTGCACCGGTCGCGAGCTCGATCGCGAAGTTCAGAGAAGATTACCTGGCATTGATCCGGGGCGGCGCCACAGTCGCCGTTCACGCGTAAGGCTGATAATGGCGAACGACCAGGACGCGACGGTCAACGTAACGATCAACGGCACGGTGGTGAGCGTGCCGCCCGATACGCGCATCATCGAGGCAGCGGAGCTCGCGGGTGTAGGCATCGCGCACTACTGCTACCATCCGGGGCTGTCTGCGCCGGCCATGTGCCGCATGTGTCTCGTCGAGGTCGAAGGCGTCGGAAAGCTGCAGCCTGCGTGCGTAACGCTGGTCGCAGAAGGACAGGTTGTGAACACCGAGTCGCCGCGCTCGCTCGAGGCACGCGAGGGCACGCTCGAGTTCTATATGACGAACCACCCGCTCGATTGTCCCGTGTGCGACAAGTCCGGCGAGTGCAAGCTGCAGGACTACGTTCACGCGGAAGGGCCGAAGCGCGGACGCTCGATTGAAGCGAAGCGCGTAAACGGACAGGACGACTTCGGCGGCGACATCATTTATGATGGCGACCGCTGCATCATGTGCACACGCTGCGTGCGCTTCATGCGCGAGCTCCCGCAGGATGATCGCCTCGGCGTTATACAGCGCGGACACCGCTCCGTCATCGACACGTTCTTCGATCACGGTGTTGAGGGTAACATCTGGGCGGGCAACATCGTCGACATCTGTCCGGTCGGCGCGCTGCTCTCGAAGGACTTCCTGCACAAGGCACGCGTGTGGGATCTCGACAACACGTCGTCGATCTGCCCGAACTGCTCGCAGGGCTGCAACATCAAGATCGACACGCGTGACAACCTCGTGATGCGGCTCCGTCCGCGCACGAACCCCGACGTCAATTCATACTGGATGTGCGATTACGGCCGTCACCGCTACGAGTGGCTGAACATGGCCGATCGTATCGAGGCACCGCTCGTGCGCAACGCCGATGGCCGTCTGCTCGCGAGCAGCTGGCAGGATGCGATGCTGAACCTCGTCAACCGCATCGGCGCCGAACGCTCGCACGAAGCGGTTGCCGTCGGTTCCGCATTCATGTCGAACGAGTCCAATGGTCTGCTCGCGCGCCTGCTATCGGTACTGGGCGGCACAACGCCGCTTTTCCGCAGTGAGCGAGCCGCCGACGAAATCGTCATGCCCGGTTTCCCGCACCTCGCGCGTCGCCGCGACCTCGCCGCAAACGTCCGCGGCCTCGAGGCCCTCGGCTTCCAGCGCGTTGGTGACGACGAGGGCACGGGCGGTCTTCCGGTCACGAAGGATCGCGTCGTGATTATCATGGGTGATGAGCTGATCGATGCGCCCGCGGACTACGGCAGTGATGCCTCGCTCTTTATCGTCCTCGGACATGTCGCAACGCCGGCCGCGCGCAACGCGCACTTCATGCTGCCGGTATCGAGTTTCGCGGAAGAGGAAGGCACGTTCACGAGTTTCGATGGTCGTGTGCAGCGCTTCTGGCCGGCACTGCAGGCGCCGCCCCTGGCGAGGCCCGCATGGCAGGTGCTCGGTGTGCTGCTCGCCGGACTCGATGAAGGGAACGCGCCCGCGAACGCAGGCAGCGCATTCATTCAACTCGGCGAACGCTTCGATTCGTTCCAGGGCCTGACATACGAGATCATCGGACCGCGCGGCGCGCTGCTGAATGAGCCCGTCCGTCTTGCCGGCGCAACAGCGGGAGGTCGCTGATGCATGAAGTAAAGCCACTCACCGGTCTCGCGTGGCTCATCATCACGCACATCAAGATTCTCGGTGTGTTCACGACCGTGATGATTACGGTTGCAATGCTCACGCTGCTCGAGCGCAAGCTGTCCGCATGGATCCAGGACCGGTACGGCCCGAACCGCGTGGGTCCGTCGGGCCTGCTGCAGCCGATCGCTGATGGTCTGAAGAACATCATGAAGGAAGAGACGTTCCCGTCGGCGTCTTCGGCGTTCTTCTTCTTCCTGGCGCCCGCGCTCGCGATCATTCCGTCCCTCGTCACCATCGCTGTGATTCCTCTCGCCGCACCACTGCCGACTCGTTGGGGCGTAGTACCGATGGTGCTCGCAGATATTCCGATCGGCATCCTGTTCATTCTCGCACTCACCAGCCTAGGCGTGTACGGCATCGTGATGGCCGGCTGGGCGTCGAACAACAAGTACGCGTTCCTCGGTGGCCTGCGCGCGAGCGCACAGATGGTCAGCTACGAGGTCGCGCTCGGCATGAGCCTGATCCCGGTCTTCATGATCGCGGGCAACGTCACACTGACGCAGATCGTGTGGTCCCAGCAGGGTGTCATGCACCTTTGGTTCGCGCTTCCCCTCGGTCTCTCGTTCCTGCTGTTCGTGATCGCGGCGTTCGCAGAGTGCAACCGTCTCCCGTTCGATCTCGCGGAAGCCGAGTCCGAACTGATTACCGGTTATCACACCGAGTATTCGTCCATGAAGTTCAGCATGTTCTTCATTGCGGAATACTCGAACATGCTGACCGCGTCCGCGCTCATGGCGACGCTGTTCCTCGGCGGCTGGGATATCCCGGGCTCTTTCGACAACATGCGGATGGTAGCACCCAACCTCATCGAGGGCGCGCAGCCTGCCGTATGGAAGACACTGCTCACGCTTGGCGCGTTCGCGCTCAAGACATTCCTTTTCATCGCGCTCTTCATGTGGGTGCGCTGGACGGTGCCGCGGTTCCGTTATGACCAGGTCATGCATCTCGGCTGGAAAGTTATGCTGCCCACCGCCCTCGCGTACATCATGGTAACCGGTACCACGATCCTCGTCCTCGACCAGATGGGTGTCCGCATGGGAGGGTTCCTCGGCGGTGCATACGGTTGGACGCTGGTTATCGTGAACGCCGTGTGCACCTTCATTTTTGTGCGGCTGCTCGACAACGATCGCATCATGTCGGGCTCATCGCCGCGCATCTACCGCAGCATGCAGACTCCGGCTGGCGTCCGCATCGAGAGCCGCACTGCCGCCAACAAAGAGCCGCAGCCGCGGCACCAGGAGGCATAATGGCGATCGGTGTAAAGACAGTACGCCGACCGGACAGTAATACTTCGTATCTGCGCGCGAGCCTGAGCGGGATGATGATCACGCTCAAGCACATGGTGAATCCGAAGAAGGTCACGCTCGAGTATCCGGATGAGAAGCCGGAACTCTCGCCGCGCTGGCGCGGCACGCACGTGATGGCCACGCATGATGACGGCCGTCCGAAGTGCGTTGCCTGCGGTTTGTGTCCGACCATCTGCCCGGCGAACTGCATCCGTCTCGTGCCGGGCGAGGATGACCAGGGCAACCGCTATCCGATCGTATACGAGATCGATGAGTTCCGCTGCATCTTCTGCGGCATGTGCCAGGAAGTCTGCCCGGTTGAAGCGATCCACGTCGGACAGGATTACGAGAACGCGGAATACACCCGCGAGCGGTTCATCTATGATCTGGACCGCCTGATGGCGCAGGACCACCCGGTCAGCACACTGTGGGATCCGGAAGACGTGCTCGGACAATGAACGAATTCATTGCAAACTTCCCGATGGCGCAGCTGCTCTGGTGGGTGTTCGCGTCGATGGCTGTCGGCGGCGGCATGGGAATGGTCACGCGCAAGAACCCCGTCGCGAGCCTGCTCTTCCTCGTGCTCACGTTCTTCAGCATCGCCGCGATCTACATCCTGCTCGGCGCGCACTTCATCGGTGCGATCCAGGTAATCGTGTACGCCGGCGCCATCATGGTGCTGTTCCTGTTCACGATCATGCTGCTGAACCTCGGGCACGACTACAAGTCCGATATCCGCGGCGGGCTCTGGGTCATTGTTGCATTCGTATTCGCCGGTACCATCGGCTTCTCGATCTGGTATGCGACGTCTGACAAGACGACCATCGTTCAAATGGACGGCGCGGCACGCATTCAAAGCTCGGTCGCCGACCTGAACGCGGTCGGCGCAATCGCACAGCCGCTGTTTCGTGATTTCGCGGTACCGTTCGAGCTGACGTCGATCCTGCTGCTCATCGCCATTATCGGCGCTGTGCTGCTCGCAAAGAGGAGGGTCTGATGCCGGTGAACCTCGATACCATCCGCGGTCTCGACAATGCGCAGCTTTCGCTCGCACTGTCGGCCGTCCTGTTCGCCATTGGTGTGGCGGGCGTGATCTTCCGTCGCAATGCGATCATCCTGTTCATGTGCATTGAGCTCATGCTCAACGCCGTGAACCTCGCATTCGTGGCGCTCTCGCAGTACGTCGGCATCGGCGGCCAGGTCTTCGTCTTTTTCGTGATGACCGTTGCCGCGGCTGAAGCCGCAGTCGGACTGGCCCTCGTGATCTCGATATTCCGACACATGGAGTCGGTCGACATGAAGAACTTCAACCTGTTGCGGTGGTAATGCACGGCTTCGAGCCAACCCTGCTCTGGGCGATCGCCGTCCTGCCGCTGCTCGGGTTCCTGATCAACGGAATCGCGGCGTATAGAAGCCCGACCGCGAAGATCATTCCTACGATTGTCGGTCCGGGTGTGGT
The DNA here is from genome assembly GCA_039912685.1 of Longimicrobiales bacterium. Classification (GTDB taxonomy): domain Bacteria; phylum Gemmatimonadota; class Gemmatimonadetes; order Longimicrobiales; family RSA9; genus DASUXU01. Next base: position 8,301 of record JBDSPG010000264.1, read on the forward strand.
CGCGCTCGCGTTCATCATTGCGCTGATCAACTTCCTCGGCATGCGCGGCGCGGAGCTGCACGAGCCGATTATCCAGACGTACTGGCAGTGGATGCCGGTCGGAAGCCTGAGTATCAACGCGGCGTTCCAGCTGGACCAGCTCTCGATCCTGATGGTGCTGATCATCACGGGCATTGGGTCGCTGATCCATCTCTTCAGTGTCGGCTACATGCAGGAGGATCCGGGCTACGCGCGCTACTTCGCGTATCTTAATCTCTTCGTGTTCTTCATGTTGATCCTGGTCCTCGGCTCCAGCTACCCGCTGATGTTCGTCGGCTGGGAAGGTGTCGGTCTGTGCAGCTATCTGCTGATCGGCTTCTGGTTCAAGGACAAGGAGAAAGCGGACGCTGGCAAGAAGGCGTTCATCGTCAACCGCATCGGCGACTTCGGTTTCCTGGTCGCGATGTTCATGGTGTTCAGCCGCATTGGCGCGCTCGACTTCGCGACGGTATTCGCCGCGGCACCTACCGCGTTCGTGTATGGCGGTGCGGTCGTAACCGCGATCACGCTGTTCTTCTTCCTCGGTGCAGCCGGTAAGAGCGCGCAGATCCCGCTGTACATCTGGCTGCCTGACGCCATGGCCGGTCCGACGCCCGTCAGCGCGCTGATCCATGCTGCGACAATGGTCACGGCCGGCGTATACCTGGTCGCCCGGTCCAGTGTGCTCTTTGCGCTGTCACCCACGACCATGATCGTGGTGGCCGGCATTGGTGCATTGACCGCACTGTTCGCGGCGACCATCGGGCTGGTTCAGAACGACATCAAGAAGGTGCTCGCATACTCCACAGTGTCGCAGCTCGGTTACATGTTCATTGGTGTGGGCGTCGGCTCGTATACGGCCGGCGTGTTCCACCTCATGACACATGCGTTCTTCAAGGCGCTCCTCTTCATGGGCGCCGGTGCCGTCATCCATTCGATGCACCACGCGTATCATGCCACCCGCAGCCATGCCGACGCGCAGGACATGCGTAACATGGGCGGGCTGAAGAAGCACATGAAGATCACGTGGATCACGATGTGGATCGCGACCCTCGCGATCTCCGGTGTGTGGCCGTTCGCGGGCTTCTTCTCAAAGGACGAGATCATCTGGCAGGCCGCCTCGCGCGCCGTCGGGCCGTTCGCTCCGTGGTTCCGCGTGTACTGGGTCATGGCACTCATCGCGGCCATGCTCACGGCGTTCTACATGACGCGCTTGATGATCATGACGTTCCATGGCGAGAATCGGACAGGAGCGAAGGAGCGCGAGCATCTTCATGAGGCTCCGCTCGTCATGACAGTGCCGCTCATGGTGCTCGCCTTCCTGTCCGTGGTGGGTGGCTGGATCAATGTGCCGCACGCGATCAAGTCGCTGCCGGTGCTAGGCTGGATTCCGTCATCGGAATGGCTGCACGAATGGCTGCACCCGGTGACCGGTGGGGCGGATGAGATCCTGACGTCGAATGTCGGCGCAGTCTCGGAGGTCGGGCCGTTCGGCGGGCACGAAGGGTTCTGGGCGCTGGCATCATTCGCGATCGCGACGCTCGTGATCGTCGCGACCGCTGTCATTCTGAAAAAGCGCGCGTATGCTGCAGCGGAAAAGTCGCCGGAACCGCGTGGCTTCGCGAAGGTGCTCTACAACAAGTGGTACGTTGACGAGATCTATGATGCGGCGATCGTCCGGCCGCTCATGGGGCTGTCGCGCGGTCTCTGGCGTGTGGTCGACCAGGGACTCATCGATGGGGCCGTCAACGGCGTGGGCTACGCGTCACGGGCTTTCGGCTGGGTCGGTTCCCGCATGCAGACAGGCCAGCTCAATACGTACGCCTTTGCAGTCGCTTTCGGCGTACTGCTTCTCCTGGCGGTCGTCCTGATATGAACGGTGTGAGCGTGCTGGATTCAATCGGCTATTCGAGCTGGGTGCTGACGTTCCTGATCTTCTTCCCGGCGATTGCGGCGGTCGCGGTTTTTTCTGCGCCCGAGCGTCTCGCCAAACAGATCGCGCTGTGGAGCGCAGTCATCGAGCTGCTCGTCTCGATCCCGCTCTGGTTCGTGTTCAGCACCGCGACCGGCGCGATGCAGTTCACTGCGGGCGCTGCGTGGATACCGCAGTGGGGGATCTCGTACAGCGTTGGGATCGACGGGATCAGCATGCTGCTGTTGCTGCTCACTACGTTCATGGCGCCCATCACGATCCTCGGATCGTTCCGGTACATCGAGAAAAAGCAGAAGGCGTTCTACGCCATGCTGCTGCTGCTGCAGGTCGGCGTGCTCGGCGTATTCTGCGCGCTCGACCTCTTCCTCTTTTTCATGTTCTGGGAAGTCATGCTCGTGCCGATGTACTTCATCATCGGCATCTGGGGCGGGGAACGCCGGATCTATGCAGCGATCAAGTTCTTCCTGTACACCGCGTCCGCATCGCTGCTGATGCTCGTCGGCATCATGTACCTGTACTTCAAGTATCACGCGGTTACGGGCGGCCTGACTTTCGAGTATTCGGACCTGCTGCAGGTGCCGCTGTCGAACCTCGAGCAGTACTGGCTCTTCGGTGCGTTTGCACTGGCGTTCGCCGTGAAGATCCCGCTGTTCCCGTTCCACACCTGGCTGCCCGACGCACACGTCGAAGCCCCGACTCCCGGCTCCGTTGTGCTGGCCGCTGTGCTGCTCAAGATGGGCGCATACGGTTTCCTGCGTTTCCTGCTGCCGCTGTTCCCCCATGCCGCGACTCACCCGACGATTGTCGCCGTGATGCTCGTGCTCGCAGTGATCGGGATCATTTACGCGGCATGGGTCGCCGCCGTGCAACCAGATGCGAAGAAGCTCGTCGCCTACACATCCGTTGCCCACATGGGCTTCGTGGTGCTCGGTATCTTTGCGCTGACAGTGCAGGGAATCCAGGGCGCGATGATCGTGATGCTGTCCCATGGACTCTCGACCGGCGCGATGTTCCTCCTGATCGGAATGCTTTACGAGCGACGGCACACGCGCGCGATCGCGGATTTCGGCGGTCTGGCTGCGGTCGCACCTGTGTTCGCTGCGATCTTCATCTTCACCGCACTGGTCAGCATCGGACTGCCCGGCACGAGCGGTTTCATTGGTGAGTTCCTCGCGCTGCTCGGGACATTCCAGACGCACCCGTATATTGCCGTGGTCGCATCCACGGGCGTCATCTTCGCCGCATACTACATGCTGCCGATGGTGCAGAAGATCTGGTTCAACAAGCTGGACAAGCCCGCGAACGAGACGATGCCGGACCTGAGCCGGCGCGAGCTCACGGTGCTCGTGCCGCTCGTTGTATTCATGATCTGGATGGGTTTCTATCCGAAGCCCTTCCTCGACCGCGCCAAGGTGACCGTGACCGAGCTGATCGATCTCGTCGAGGAGCGCAGCGCACCTGTGTTTGGCTCACTGCCGAATAGCACGACTGCCGTAAGTCCGCTGGCCGTGCCAACCACAACGCCGCCCGTCACTGCCACCCCGGCGGAGGCGCACTGATGCAGATCGACTACACTTCGCAGGCCCAGTACTTCTGGGTGATGCTGCCGGAGATCGTGCTCTCAGTGTTCGCCATGATCATCCTGCTCGTGGACGTCTTCCAGCGCGGCGATCGCGAAGAGCCGTCGAGCCCGATGATTCCGGTGCTCACAGTCGTTGGACTCGTTGCTGCCGCAATCGCGAACTGGTGGCTGCTCGGTCTGCATGAGACCGGTACTGCCGGGATGATGGCGCTCGACAGTTACCGCGTGTTCTCGAACTTCCTGTTCCTGGCGGCGGGCGCATTCTTCGTCATGATCTCGAACCGCTACATCGATGAGGAGCATCTCCGTCTCGGTGAGCTCTATGTCCTCGTGCTGTTCTCCATTGTCGGAATGATGGTGTTCGCAGGATCACGCGACCTGATGGTCATATTCATCGGCCTCGAGCTCATGTCCGTGCCGGTATACGTGCTGACAGGTATCAACCGTCGCAGCATGCAGTCCGCGGAGGGCGCGCTCAAGTACTTCCTGCTAGGCGCCTTCTCCAGTGCGTTCTTTCTGTTCGGTATCGCGCTCATTTACGGCGGCGCCGGTACCACGAACCTCGCACTGATCGCCGGCGCGATCGACACGGGCACCACCACGGCCGGTCGCCTGATCCCCGTCGGCATTGCGTTCCTCGCTGTCGGCTTCGGCTTCAAGGTCGCGGCAGTGCCGTTCCACATGTGGACGCCGGACGCATACGAAGGGGCACCGATCCCGGTTACCGCATTCATGGCGACCGCAGTCAAGGCCGCGGGCTTTGCGGCGTTCCTGCGCGTGTTCCTGACGGGATTCGGCGGCATGTACGGAACGTGGGATACGATTGCCATCGTGCTCGCGATCATGACCATGGTCGGTGCCAACCTGACCGCGCTGGTCGAAGGCAACGTCAAGCGCATGCTCGCGTTCTCGAGCATCGCGCACGCGGGGTACCTTCTTGTCGCGCTGGCCGCAGGCAATACGCTCGGCGCTGCCGCATTCCTCTTCTACCTCGTGGTTTACACGTTGATGACCGTGGGTTCTTTCGCGGTCGTCATGGTTGTCGCGGGACGTGGCGAGAGGAGGCTCGACCTCGGAAGCTACAGCGGTCTCGCATGGCAGCACCCGTTCCTCGGTGTCGTCATGACGGTATTCCTGCTGTCGCTCGCTGGGTTCCCGCTCACCGGCGGGTTCATTGGCAAGGTCTTCATTCTGCGCGCCGCACTCGACCGCGGTCTCGTGCTGCTGTCTGTCGCTCTCGTGCTCGCATCGCTGCTCTCGTACTACTACTACCTGAGGGTCGCGTGGTACATGTGGTTCCGCGAACCCGAGGTTGATGGCCGCACGCCCCTGACGCTCACCCCCGCACTCAAGTGGGCTCTTGTCCTCGCGACAGCAGGAATTGTTGCGCTCGGCGTGCTGCCCGGCATTCTACTCGATGCGGCGCAGGACGGCGCGACCGGACTGATGCAGGAGTCGGCTACGACCGTTTCGCGGTGACCGATCGGGCTCGAGCACACGGCGCGCCTGGCTTCGCGGCTATGCGCGCCGTTTCACTTTAACGTATGAATCATGAATACCCAGATTTTTCGCGAGTATGACATCCGCGGCATTGTCGCGCGCGACTTCACAGACAGCGTGCCGGAGCTGATCGGGCGCGCATTCGCATCGGAGCTGCGCGAGCGTGTTGGCAAAGACCGC
>JBDSPG010000284.1:0-6721 GCA_039912685.1 Longimicrobiales bacterium
TCACATCCCCGGTCGGTGCCGCGCTCCAGCTCAACGGGACGGCAGCCGGCGCGATCACGGGCTGACATGACCGGTGACCTGTTCGGACCGCCTCCGGGCCGCCACCGCCCTGTAACACCCGCGAGGCAGCCGGCGCCGTCGCTTCTGCACACGGCCAAGGCGCAAGCCGCCGCGATCAACAGTGAGTGGTCTCACGACCGCAACGATGTGCTCACTGTCGGCGCAGTCAACATGATCGCGAAGAACCTGCTCGAGTCCGCGCTCCCACCCATGTGGATCCAGGGTGAAGTCAACGGCTGGAAAAGGCAGGGCACCACCGGCCACTGTTACTTCGCCATCCGCGATGCCCACGCGCAGATCCGCTGCGTCATGTTCCGCGCAGATGCGCAGCAGCTGCCGACCGATCCTGCGGACGGTATGGAGGTCCGCATCCTCGGCACACTCACACTCTACGAGAAGCGCGGCGAATACCAGTGCGTTGTCCGCGATCTAGAGGCGAAGGGTGCGGGCGGACTATGGCGTGTTGCCTTCGACAAATTAAAGACCAAGCTCGAAGCGGAGGGATTGCTCGCGCCCGAACGGAAGCGCGCCATGCCGATGCATCCGCGCACAATCGGCGTCGTCACATCCCCGGTCGGTGCCGCGCTCCATGACATTCTGCAAGTCGTGCGTCGGCGTGCGCCGTGGACGCGCATCGTGTTCTCGCCGGCACGCGTGCAGGGTGAAGGCGCAGCGCGTGACATAGCGCGCGCGCTCAACATGTTCTGTGAGCAGAAGGACGTCGAGCTGGTGATTGTCGGTCGCGGCGGCGGCGGCACCGAGGATCTATGGGCGTTCAACGAGGAAGCCGTAGCGCGCGCAATCGCGGGCTGTCCGGTTCCCGTAATCAGTGCGGTCGGGCACGAGACCGACATCACAATCGCCGATCTCATTGCGGACCTGCGCGCACCGACGCCCTCTGCCGCTGCCGAACATGCGGTACCGGATGGCACGATGATCCGCCGCGACCTGGACGCGGCTGAATCCCGGCTCCGCCATGCACTGCGGCGGGGCGTATCCGTCCGACGCGATCGCGTCATCCAGGTGCGCGAACGCATGGAAACCGCCATGCGAGAAATCATCGTGCACGAGAAACGCCAGCTCGTCCACATGGGCGGTAAGCTCGACGCACTCTCGCCGCTCGGCGCACTCCTGCGGGGATTCGCCGTTCCGCGATCGCCGCAGAAACGTGTGCTCCGGCGCGTGGCCGACTTTCACAACGGCGACCTCTTCACATTGCGCGTTACGGACGGCACCATCGAGGCGCGCGTGACCGGCACTGCCGCTGATGGTGCCGCAAAGAAGGACATCTTCGAATGACGGATGAAAACGCACTCGGACCCCGGCTCCGCAGGCTCGAGCAGATCCTCAGTCGGTTGGAACGCGAAGAGCTTGAGCTAGAGGACGCACTCGCACTCTTCGAGAGCGGCGTCGCCGAGCTGCGCGAGGCCCAGAAAGTCATCGCACACACCGAGTTGCGCGTCGAGCGTCTGCTGCAGGATGCTGACGGCGTAGTTCGCGAAACAGTCACGGATCTGGAGTCGTAGTGGCGCCAGCTGATGTGACGAATGAAGCCCTGCGAATCGACGGCGTGCTCGCGGTTTCGTTGGACCGGATTCTTTATGCGACGTCACCCGTTATTGCCGATCCCGTGCGGTACGCCCTGGCCTCGGGGGGAAAGCGGATCCGGCCTGTCCTGTGCACCCTCGCCTGGCGCGCAGCAGGAGGAACGCCGGGGCACGCCGGGGCGGATGACGTCGCATGCGCGGTTGAGCTTATTCATACCTACTCGCTGATCCACGACGACCTGCCGTGTATGGACGATGACGACTTGCGCCGCGGCCGTCCCACCGTGCACCGTGTCTATGGCAGCGAACGTGCGGCTGTGGCCGGTGCCGCCATGATCCCGCTGGCCTTTTCGCTCCTGGAGCAGGGCATGGACTCGATCGGGCTGCCTGAGCCGGAAAGACGCACCGCCAGGCAGGAACTGGCACGGGGCGCGGGGGCAGGCGGTATGGTCGGCGGGCAGGTCATGGATCTCGCTGGCGAAAAGGCCTTGGTGGAACTACCCGCTTTGCGCGAGATTCATTCGCGCAAGACGGGCGCGCTCATTGTCGCCGCCCTCCGGCTCGGTGCCATGGCGGCCCGCGCCGATGACGCGACGGTCGATGTGGTTGGCGCATTCGGCGCTGCGGTCGGTCTGGCGTTCCAGATCGTCGATGACGTGCTGGACGAGACCGGCGAGGCGGCTACCCTCGGCAAGACGGCGGGGAAGGATCGGGCGCAGGAAAAAGCCACGTTCCCCGGGCTCCTCGGCCGTGCCGAAGCGATGCGCCATGCTCATGAAGCGGTGGAACAGGCCGTATCGAAAATAGCGGCGGCGGGATTGGATCCTGCGCCATTTCACGTGGTTGGCGACTTCGTGCTCCATCGAGATCGTTGATCCTAAGTCGTTGTCACAAAGGAGGTTGTAGTGCCTTTGCTCGACCACATATCAAGTCCGTCGGAGCTTCGTAAGCTCGCGCCGGAACAGCTCGAGGAAGTGGCGCGTGAGATCCGCGAGCGCATGGTCGATGTTATCAGCCATGTCGGCGGACACTTCGCGCCAGGCCTCGGCGTTGTCGAGCTCACCATCGCCCTGCATTACGTGTTCAACACCCCCGATGACAAGCTCATCTGGGATGTCGGGCACCAGGGGTATCCCCACAAAATCCTGACCGGGCGTAACGAAGGGTTTCCGCAGATCCGCCAGAAGGGCGGGCCGAGCGGCTTCCTGTCGCGCCGCGAGTCGGCGTTCGACACGTTCGGCGCGGGCCATGCAGCCACGTCGATCTCGGCGGGCCTGGGCATGGCCGCGGGCCGTGACCTGAACGGGGATAGCTTCGAGGTTGTCGCGATCATCGGTGATGGCGCGCTGACCAGCGGCATGGCGTACGAGGCTCTGAACAACGCCGGCCACACGGATCGTGACTTCATCGTGGTGTTGAACGACAATGAAATGTCGATTGCCCCGAACGTGGGCGCGATGCACAAGTACCTGATGAAGATCGTGACCAACCCGGTCTACAACCGGTTCCGGGATGAGGTCAAAAACCTGCTGTCGAAGTCACCCGCGGCCGTCGAGGCGCTTGCTGTCAAGCTGGAGGAAAGCGCGAAAACGCTGCTGACGCCGGGCGGCCTGTTCGAGGATCTCGGCTTCCGCTATGTCGGTCCGATCGACGGCCATGATCTACCCGCACTCCTCGACACGTTCAAGAACGTCAAGGAATGGAAGGGCCCCCGCCTCGTGCATGTGATCACGAAAAAAGGGAAGGGTTACTCGCTCGCGGAGGAGAACCCGATCGAGTGGCACGGTGCAACACCGTTCGACAAGATCAGCGGCGAGATGGCGAAGAAGAAGGCCGGCAACCCCGCGTATACAGCTGTCTTCGGCAGGGGTCTGGTCGAGCTCGGCGCAGCGCATCCGGAAATGACGGTGATTACTGCAGCGATGCCTGGGGGTACCGGAACCGGAAATTTCGCAGACGCCTATCCGGATCGGTTCTTCGACGTCGGCATCGCCGAAGGCCATGGCGTAACGTTCGCCGCGGGTCTCGCGACGCAGGGCATCCGCCCAGTGGCCGCGATCTATTCCACGTTCCTGCAGCGTGCGTACGATTCGATCATCCATGACGTCGCCATCCAGAATCTGCCGGTTGTCTTCGCCATGGACCGCGCCGGCCTCGTTGGCAACGACGGCCCGACGCACATGGGCCTGTATGACATTCCGTACCTGCTCGCGGTGCCGAACATGATCGTCACGGCGCCAAAGGATGGCGCTGAGATGCTCGCACTGCTGCGCCTCGGCGTCGAGCAGAACGTCGGCCCGTTCTCGCTGCGTTACCCGCGTGACAATGTACCGGCCGCCGTTCCGCCGCTGAACGAGATCCCGCCCGTCGAGATGGGGACCTGGGAGATGCTGCGTCGCGGCCAGGGTGTCGCGATCCTCGCGGTCGGAACGCTCGTGCTGCCAGCACTGCAAGCCGCGAAGGATCTCGAGGCCGACGGAATCGATGCCACAGTCGTCAACTGCCGCTTCCTGAAGCCGTATGATGCCGCAATGCTCGCGGACATCGCGGCCCGGCACACCGCCATCCTCACGGTCGAAGAGGGAAGTGATGTGAATGGCTTCGGCGCATTGATCATGCACGCGCTCGAGAACGCACCATCACATCCGGTCGTGAATATCGCGGGTGTTCCAGACCGCATCATCGAACACGCCAACCGCAACGAACAGCTCGCGGAGTGCGGCATCGACGTAGCCGGCATTGCCGCGCGGGTTCGTAGTCTCGTGACCAGTGCGGGTGTGGCACGCGTCCGTGTAACCGCGTGACCCGATGGCTGTAGCGGCGCCGCGAGTCATCGGCGTCGTCGGGCGAACCGCGCTGCCGGAAGTTTTCGACACACTCGCGCGCTTGTGCGATGCGTTCGAAGCACGCGGCGTACGGATGCAGGTCGAGCCTCAATTGGTCACGGATAACCGATCCGCTCCGATCGTTCCTGCAGAGCTCGACCTGCTGGTTACGCTCGGCGGTGACGGGACACTCCTGCGGGGCGCCCGCATGGTCGCCGCGCACCGCGCGCCGGTGCTCGGCGTCAACCTCGGACATCTCGGCTTCCTCACATCCGTTGCGGTCCGCGAACTAGACGAATCCATCGACAGACTGTTCAGCGGGGACTACTGGATCGACCAGCGCATGACGCTCGAGGCCACCGTTGTACGCGCCGATGGTATGTCCGGTGACGCCTACCTCGCTCTCAACGATGCCGTCGTTCACAAGGGCGGATTTGCCCGCATCGTGCGCCTCGCCGTCAATGTCGGACCCGATCAGCTCGAGGTCGGCACCTACAACGCCGATGGAGTCATCCTCGCCACGCCAACCGGGTCTACTGCCTACTCGCTGTCCGCCGGCGGACCCATCATCGTGCCCGCGGTCGACTGCATTGTTGCTACGCCGATCTGCCCGCACACGCTTGCCGTACGGCCGATCGTTTTTCCGGCCGACGCCATCATCACGGTTCTTGCGATCGGGCCCGCAGAAGGCCTGATCCTCACGGTGGACGGTCAGGACGGCGCTGCACTCAACCCGGGGGACCGGGTCGTCGTGAGGCGCGGCGCTCATTCCGTGAAGTTGCTCCGCTTCAAGGACGGGAACTTCTTTTCGACCATGCGGCAGAAGCTGCACTGGGGTATCGAGCCGGCCGAACGCATTTAGGCGTAAGGCCGCTGCTCGTCCGCCGCTTTTTTCGGTCGCTCCTTCCGGCCGCCCCTCCTATTGAAACGCCCCGCATCCACACGGTAGTTTGCCCGTATGCTGATCGAACTCCGTATCGAAAACCTCGCCGTCGTCGAGCGACTGACACTCCGCCTTCAGCCCGGGCTGAATACGCTGACGGGTGAAACGGGAGCAGGGAAGTCCATCATCGTCGGGGCACTGTCCCTGCTTCTTGGCGAACGCGCGTCCGCGGAAGCAGTGCGGCCTGGAGCGGAGCGCGCGCGCGTTGAAGGCGTATTCGATATCAGCGGCCGCCGCGTACTGCGCGCACTGCTCGAGGAACACGGCATCGACACGGCGGATGACCTGCTCATCCTGCGACGCGAAGTCGCTGTGGAGGGGCGCAATCGTGCATGGGTGAACGGTTCTGCAGCAACCGCCGCATTGCTCGCCGACATCGGCCGTCAGCTCGTCGACCTGCACGGACAGCACGAACACCAGACGCTGCTCAAGTCCGACGAGCAACGTGATGTGCTCGATGCGTTCGCACATTGCCAGCCGGCCGCGGCCGCCGTACGCGAAGCATGCACGCTCGCACGCAACGCGTCCGCCGCGCTCACTGCACTCGATCAGCGTGCGCGCGAACTCGGCCAGCGCGAGGACTACTTGCGCTTCCAGCTCGACGACATCGAGAGTGCGGAGCTCAAGGTCGGCGAGGATGCGGAGCTCGAGGCCGAGTCCAACCGCATGGAGCACGCCGAAGAGCTCGCCCGCACTGCCGAACGACTGCACCAGGCGCTGTATTCCGCCGAGCGCTCGATCACCGCGCAGATTGATGATCTGCGTCGCTCCGTCGCGCACCTCGTTTCCATTGATCCTGCGCTCGATCGTTTCACTGCGTCACTGAACGAAGCGTTCTACACACTGGAAGACATGGGACGTGACTTCGGTGCGTACGCCGAGGAGGTGGAGCACGACCCGGCGAGGCTCGAGGAGATCCGCGCTCGCCGCGACCGCATCTTCCGCCTCCGCTCCAAATACGGTGCGTCTGTCGAGGCCGTTATTGCGACGGGTGCCCGCGCGCGCGAGGAGTTGGAGCAGTTGGAGAGTCTCGATGCAGAGCGCGAACGCATCACGCGACAGCGTGACACCGCGACGCAGCAGTACCATGCTACATCCGCAACATTGACGAAGGCGCGTACCGCGGCAGCAGGAAACCTCACAAAGAAGATCACCGAGGTCCTTGCCGGCGTTGGCATGAGCGGTGTATTCGACGTCCGTCTATCACCGCTGGCCGAGCCGGGTGCCGGCGGCGCCGAGGGCGTGGAGTTCCTGATAGCGGTCAACCGCGGCTTCGATCCCAAACCGCTCGCTCGCGTTGCGTCCGGCGGCGAGCTCTCACGCGTCATGCTTGCGATCAAGACCGT
>JBDSPG010000285.1:0-2874 GCA_039912685.1 Longimicrobiales bacterium
CCGGTCTTGAAGTACGGACGCGCTTCAGACGTCGCATACAGTATTTTCACTTCCGGGCTTTCCCTTCCGGCTTCGTGGGTCCATCGATGGCGTGCACGAGCGACCATGCGAGCAGGCCGGCGAGCGCCGCAGCATGAGGACCCGCGGCGGTTGCGCCCGTCGCGGCATCATAGGAATCGGATGCGATGCCGTCGGTCAGCTGCAGACTTCGTAAGATACGCAATGCATCGTTCTTTCGCGCACCGAGCAGGTCGGCGCACAACGCCGCGAGCGATGGTGCGGCGGGATGACGGCGGGATGCGAGCCCCGGGGCAGCGCCCGCGCGCCAGAACGGATACGGCGTCGATCGAAGCAGCATCATTGTGTCGAGCAGCGTCGGGTCATCGGGCTTGCAGAAGCCGAAGAACGACATGAGCGAAAGACTCATGAGCGGATCATCGTATACCGCCGACTGTTTTGCGAGGTCGGTGGTGCGCACGAAGATCTGTGCACCCTCGAAGTCCGCCATGAAACGCTGCCAGATCGCCGCACTGATGTCTTCGGCAGCGCCTTCGAACGCTGAGGGCGCCTCGCCATCTTCCGCGCGCCAGATGCGCGGCAGCGCCTGCGCATACGCCCATAACATGATGTTGCCGAGCGACGGGTACGGCTGGTCGGCCGGCTCACCATCGGGGAGTACTTCGGTATTGCACAACAGCAGGTCGGGATGCAGACGGCTGTCCAGTGCACCATCGATTTCACGAAGCACATCCTGAACGAGCGGATCATCGAGAATGGAGTCATCACCGGTCTCGCGCACGTAGCGGTCGAGTGCGAGCGGGTACAGGAGCGCTTGCTCCAGGCAGAACCCCGGCGTGATCACACCGCCATCCAGGTAGCGCCATTGCAGCCCCGGCTGCGCGGAGTACAACTCGAACGCATCGCGCAGCACCTCACGCGCCAGCAGCGGATCTGTGAGCGTTATACAAGGGAGCGTCCAGAACAGTGTTTCCCGCTCATTCACCGCGGCGCCGGGCGTGTGCAGCGGTGAGCGTGACGACACCGGATAGAGCCGATCATCATCGAGACCGCGTGCAAGACCGCAGTAGTGGTTGTACAGAAGGTTGCGATTGATGATTTCCGAGAGCTTCACGTCGGACACGCGTCGCGTCAGGTGCGTGAGCTCGAGCCGTGCTTCGCGCAGCAACCTCGTGGCGCCGACGCGTGAAAGATGCGCAGCATGACCAAGGGCGCTGTCCCGATCCCGGCCGACGCCGAAATAGATCGCTCGCTTCACTGTGCGGCCGGCCCGGATCGGTACGTGCGTGGAGATGCGCACATGCAGAACCTCACCCGCACGCCGCGCAGCCTCCATGTCGGCAGTGAATAACGAGAGCTCACCATTGCTGTTTACGATCTCGAACTGCGTCTCTTCACCATCCGTCGTTACGCCGAGACCGGCAGACACCCCCGGTGTGCCAACCTCGAGGGCAACACCGCGGTCAATAACGCCAGCGGCAGCTCGATGCGTTCCGTGCATGCGCCTTGGACTGGCGACGTGCAGGCTTGCGCCGGTGATGCGAAGATCTGCCACAACGTCGAGGTTCAGTGCCGCCGTCGACTGGTTGGTGATCTCACACAGGATGAAGCCGCCGTGCGCGAGCGGTTCGTAGCCGCCGGGCGCGCAATATGTGATCGTGATGTGGAGATCGTCATCAAACGCGGCTTCGGCCCGCGGGATCCACCGCTCCAGGCGTTTCCACTGTGGATGGTCGAGGGGGCGGGGCGAATCGCCGGAGCGCGCGAATGTGAGACGCAGGAGCGGGTCACCCTCGAACGCGAGGACGCCCCCGATACCGGCATGCAGTGCGGACAGGGTGGGAACGCTGCCGTCGGCCAATGAAATCCGCGGAAACGACATGTAATGATTTCCTGTCAGGTCCGCGGCGTCCTGCGCCCTTTCCATCATATCCTGTTGCCCTGTGGTAGACCGTCGTTCGCCCCAGTATGGCCGGGGGACGCCCTACCCGTCAAAGGGAGTGCCAACCCGCGATTTTTCTTGACTGTGCCGCTTCGTGCAGGGTATACTTGCCTCGTCTACAAATAAACAGCCGATCCGTCGAAGGATTATCAGACCGCCAGCTTTGCATGCCCGAGGTCATGTACCCGCGTCAGGACAGGGACGGGCACACCCGGGATCACTGCTCGAATCGCAATTGTGAAAAACCAAGCCGTACCACTTCATCGAGGGGATCATTACATGCGCGTGAACTTCCGTCGTTCCTTCCTGCTGGTCGCCGCCATTCTGCTATCGGTTCTGACGCCAGGAATGGCGCAGGCCCAGGATGGCACGATCGTTGGCACCGTAACGGATGCCAAGACGGGCAATACCCTGGCAAACGCCAACATAGAGGTGAAAAGTCTCACGGGTACGTTGGCCGGCCGATCACTGTCCAACGCGGATGGCAAATATCGCGTATCAGTGCCGTCGGGCAGCTACAACGTGAGCGTCCAGATTGTGGGCTTCGCAGGAGCGACAGTGCGGAGCGTTACGGTCAGGTCCGGCGGATCGACAACGGCGGATGCGTCCATGACGGAAGCCGCGTTCCAGCTCGACCCGATCGTTATCTCGGCCTCGAAGCAGCAGGAAAAGGCGACAGAGGCGCCGGCGCACGTTGAGGTGGTGAGCGCGACGGCGATCAATGACCGTCCGGTTGCAACGCCGGTCGAGCATCTGCGAGGCCTGCCGGGTGTCGACATCGTCACGCAGGGCGTGCAGTCGACAAACGTCGTGGTACGCGGATTCAACAACATCTTCTCGGGCGCACTGTATACGCTGACGGACAACCGCATGGCGGGCGTACCTTCACTGCGTGTGAACGTCATGCATTTCGT
>JBDSPG010000317.1:0-7128 GCA_039912685.1 Longimicrobiales bacterium
GCTGCTCGTTCCATGTCACTTACATCGGTAACTGGAAACCCGGCGAGGATGGTAGCTTCGTGGAGGTTCGGCGTCACCAGTGCCGCGAGTGGCAGGAGCCGCTCCAGAATTGCGCGTTCTGCGCCCGCATCGAGGAGGCGGTCACCGCTGGTTGCGACCATCACCGGATCGAGGACGAAATTCGAGATGCCTGCCGCTGCGATGGCGTCCGCAACGGCCATCACCAGCTCGGCGGTTGCGAGCATGCCGGTCTTGCACGCGGCGGGGGCAAGGTCAGACGCAACGGCGCGGATCTGGGCGATCACGACGTCAGGCGGAACCGGATGGACGTCCTGAACTCCGAGTGTGTTCTGTACGGTGACCGCAGTGATGGCGGACGTACCGAATACTCCGAAGGCGTGGAATGTCTTGAGGTCGGCCTGAATGCCGGCACCGCCGCCGCTGTCGCTGCCGGCGATGGTGAGTGCGACCGGAATGCTCACGAACGGTCCTGGGTTGGTGTGGTAGCCGCGCGCAACGTACGCCGTCCTCGCGCGCGCGGCTACCGGTCGATCAACGTAGTCGTCGCCGGCGGCTTAGTCTGTCGCCCTAGGGGAATAGCTGCGCATCCGACTCTTGAACGACTGGAACGCTTTGGTATCGGTGGAAAGACGCGACCGCGTGGCGGCCGGGACCGCAGATACGAGGCGCTGCGAGTTGGCGACTCGATCCTGCGTTGTCGGATGCGTGGAGAACCACTGCTCAACGGAGCTCGGGGAACGCTGTCCCTCCGCCAGCAGCTTCTGGAACATTGTCGTCAGGCCGTTCGGATTATAACCCGACGAGACCATGAGCGGGACAGCTCCTTCGTCTGCTTCCATCTCGTCCTGACGGCTGAACTTGGCGAAGTATGCGCTGCCCGCCACATTGACGGCCGTGCCGGCCGCCTGCTGCACGCCAGCGGACGATTTGCTCAGAAGGATCGACGCGAGTGCCACACCGATATTCGCCTTCTGCATCTGTTCCATCTGCTGCACGCTGTGCCTCAACTCGACATGCTCGATCTCGTGCGCGAGCACGCCGACCAGCTCCGAGGCATTCGTGGTCCGCTCGATCAGCCCGCGGTTGACATACACATAGCCGCCGGGAACTGCGAACGCATTCACGGCATTGCTGTTCACGATGTAGAAACGGTAGCCGATATGACGTTGGCCGTGGCCCGCGATCTGGCTGCCCAGGCTGTTGATGTAGTTGTTGAGCGTCGCGTCCCTTACAATGGGAAGCTTCGAGTTGATGTCGGCTGCGCTTTGCGCGCCGATCTGCGCCTCCTGCTCGGGCGATATCGCTGTCGCGCACCCGCCCGCCACGATGCCGATGGCACCGGCCGCCGCGAAGGCCCGCAGGGTATGGAGCCATGGGCGGTTGCGCCTGATATGATTCACGTTGTTCATTTGACCTCGATCGACCTGAGTAACAGCACTTTCCCTGGGAAGGGAGCAAGTCACGTTCCATGCCGCATTCCGAGCTGAGCCGTGCCGAGGCAAAACGGCTCCGTGCGCTGCGCCAGCGCTCACAGCGAGAGCAGGAAGGACTCTTTCTGGCCGAGGGCATTCGGGTGGTGGAGGAGCTGCTGTTGTCGGGCATTGTCCTCCGCAGCGCGGTGGTAACGACCTCGCTCGAGGACACAGACCGCGGCCGCCAGATCGCCAATGAGCTGGCCGCCCGGGTGACCGTGTACACGGCGGCGGAATCGGAGCTGAAGCAGATCGCGGATACGGAAACACCGCAGGGTGTCATTGTCTGCGCCGTGACGCCGCGCGCGCAGCTGCCGCCCGTCGCACCGCAGATGACATTGGTACTCGACGCCATTCAGGACCCCGGCAACTTCGGTACGCTGCTCCGCAGTGCAGTCGCGTTCGGAGCGGGACTCGTAATTACGCTGCCCGGTACCGTGGATGCATGGAACGGCAAGTCGATTCGCGCCGCGGCAGGCACATCGTTTCATGTGCCGATCGTGCCGGCCGCATTGAAAGAGGTAGAGGATTGGAGCAGACAGCATGGCATTGCGCTATGGGGCGCCGCGGCGGATGGGGAGTCAATACGTGCGATGCCGTATCAGGAACACGTCGCAATCGTTATGGGGAATGAAGGCGCCGGCCTGAGCAGCGGCGCGCGTTCGATTCTGCATCAAACCGTCGCCCTCCCGATGCGCGGGCGCGCGGAATCACTGAATGCCGGCGTCGCCGGCGGAATCCTGATGTATCTGCTCAGCGAACAGTCCGCATGAGCGCCGTGCCCATCTGGTTTCCAGCGCTCTTCGCCGGTTTCTTTGGCGCTGCGGTCGGTTCGTTTCTCAACGTGTGCATCTACCGCTGGCCTGCGGATGAATCGGTGGTGCGCCCTGCTTCACGCTGCCCCGGCTGCGGTCATGCGCTCGCCTGGTATGACAACATTCCCATTCTCGGATGGATTTCGCTCCGCGGAGCATGCCGATACTGCGGTGCCGGAATTTCGCTGCAGTATCCGCTCATTGAACTGGCGACGGCGGTACTTTGGGTTGCATCCGTATTCGCGTTCGGATTTTCCCTGGAAGCTCTGCGCGCCGCCATTTTTCTCTCGATCCTGCTCGGCATCGCCATGACCGATGCGCGCGAAATGGTGATACCGGATCAGTTCTCGCTCGGCGGGATGGCCATCGGCATTCTATTCGCCGCCGTGCCAGGCGGATTCCCGCTTACCACTGCACTGATCGGCGCAACGTTCGGATATGTCGGCTTGTGGATTGTGAAGTTCGTCGCAGAAAAGGCGCTCGGTAAGCCCGCGCTTGGTATCGGCGACATTCACATGATGGCACTCGTCGGTGCGTTCACCGGCTGGTCCGGCGCGCTGCTGACGCTCATGCTCGGGTCATTCGCCGGCCTCATCATCGGCGTCCCGCTGACATGGGCACGCGGACGCCTCGCACCGATGGCGACATACCTTCCGCTCGGAACGTTTCTCGCCGTCGGTGGCGCCGTGACGTATATGTGGGGAGAGTCCATCATCGCCTGGTACGTGCGCGTCGCACTCGGCGGCTGAACCGATTCAGGGGTCGCTGCAGTCACGCTGATATCCGCACTGCACACACACCAGCTTGCAGTGCCGGTCCAGCATCTTCGAGCCGCACAGATCACAACGCGGATCCGCGACAGTCGGCGTGGACAAACCATCGAAGCGTGAAATTGCGAAGGGATTCATCCAGTCCGGCGTAGTGCCACCGATGATCATGGCAACGGCTTCTGCCGTGACCGGTCCGAGGAGAATTCCGTTGCGGTAGTGGCCGGTGGCATACACCAGTCCTGCAATGGTGGGATCTGCGCCAATGATGGGCCAGCCGTCCGGCGTACCGGGCCTGAAGTTCGCCCACGTCTCGATGATCGGCAGTGACGCCACGGCCGGAACAACGGCAGTCGCCGCATCGAGCAGCCATGCGATGCCCTCCGGCGTCGGACCATCCTCGAAGCCGACATCTTCCACTGTCGCGCCGACGAGCAGGCGGCCATCACTGCGCGGAATCAGGTAGCAAACCTCCGACCCTACCGCAGGCTCGAATGCCGGTGTGCCGGCAGCGCGCGCGTCGAACGCAAGCATTTGTCCGCGCAATGGCCGGACCGGGAGCGGACGCGGCAGGCCCGTGAGCTGTGCACTCCACGCGCCGGCCGCAACCACGACATGCGCGGCGCGCAATTCCTCGCCCGACGACAATCGCACGCCGCGCGCATCACCCCCTTCAATCAGTATTGCTTCCGCGTCGGCGCCCACGCGCACGTCGACACCGCAGGCACTGGCGTTCTGGATGAGCGCCCGCGCGAGCAGGCGGTTGTCCACGCAGTAGTCACGCTCGACGAAAAGCGCAGCCTGCACGCGATCCGACAACGCGGGATGCAGCGCGCGCGCTTCGTCGCCTGAATACAGTTGCAGGCCGTAAGGCCCGGCGCGCGGGCTCGAAGCGAGGCGTCGCAGCGCCATGACTCCATCATCTTCGAGCGCACACTGCAGCTTGCCGGTCCTGCGATAGTCGACGTCGATGCCGCCTTCCTGCCGCAATGCCTCGATCAGCGCCGGATACAGATCGAACGAACGATCGGCAATGTGAAAAAACGGATCATCGTCCTCGGACTCGATCAATGGCGACAACATGCCACCGGCCGACCATGTGGCCTGACGGCCGGGAAGCTCACGGTCCACGACGATCACATTGGCGCCCTGCTGACGCAGCAGCCGAGCCGACATTAGACCGATGATGCCCGCGCCTACGATCACGACATCAGCGTCACGCCCGCCGCCGCTCATCTTGCGCGCTGGATTACTCATCGCGTGCGTCGGTTTTCGTGTCGGCGGTTGTGTCGGTTGTTGCGATGTATCGCGCGCCGAGCTCGACGTAATGCGCCGCACTGTCGCGTACCCAGCGTGCCGACTCGCCCTGCAGTTCCTTGCGCACACGCGCCGGAGCCCCCGCAACCAGTGTGTTCGGCGGAACCTGCATTCCCTCCGGAACTACGCTCCCCGCTGCCACCAGCGCGCCCGCGCCGATGTGTGCGCCGTGCAGGATCACTGCGTTCATGCCGATCAGCGAACCCTCGCCGATCGTGCAGCTCTCGAATACAGCACCATGTCCGACGGTCACGCCATCCTCGACCACAGTCGGGCCACGCGCGCTCACATGCAGCACACAGTTGTCCTGTATGCTGGTCCGCGCGCCCACGCGAATGCCATGTTGGGGGTCATCGGCGCGCAGCACGGCACCGAACCACACGCTCGCGTGCTCGCCGATCTCCACATCGCCGATCAGGACCGCCGTTGGCGCAATGAACGCCGTCGGGTGCACGCGGGGACGTTTCCCCCCGAATTCCAGTAACATGCCCTGCTTCATGATTGCAATATCGCGCTCAGGCGTGCGGGATCAATGTTGCCCCCGCTGATGACCACGGCAGTCGGTCCGTTCAGGCGCACGGCGCGGTTGAGAATGGCGGCAACGCCCACAATGCCGGAGCCCTCCGCGACGATGCCGTCGGCCACATAGAGCCGGCGGATCGCGTCGGAGAGGATGATCTCGGGAACGAGGTGGATCGTGTCCGTGAGAGATCGCAGCCATGCGTACGCGGTCGCATCGGTGCAGCCCGCCAGGCCGTCCGCGATCGTGGGTGGGATAGGCGAGTCCACAACCATGCCTGCTGCGAATGCGTCATACATCGCGCGCGTCTGATCACTCTGCACGCATATCATGCCTGCATCCGGTGCCAGCGTGCGTAGCGCGACACCGATACCAGTGGAGAGCCCGCCGCCGCCCACCGGTACGACAACGTGCCACAGCTCAGGCAGGTCCGCGGCGATCTCGAGGGCGACCGTACCCTGACCGGCCGCTACAAACGGGTCCGAGAATGCGCTGATGAAATGGATGTCGTGATCAGAGGCGTACGCGAGTGCTGCGCGCTCTGCGTCATCGTAGGTCTCGGACGATTCATCCAGTGTTGCACCGAACGCGCGAATCCGATCCTTCTTGATGGTTGGTGCATCACGTGGCACGAACACGAGCGTGCTGCAACCCGTGAGCGAACCTGCAAGCGCAACGGCCTGTCCATGATTGCCAGCTGACGCCGTTACAATCCCGCGTCGCAGCGTATCTGCGTCGAGCGCGCTGAGCGCGTTGTATGCGCCGCGTAGCTTGAACGACCGCGCCCGCTGCCAGCACTCGAGCTTCAGATATACAGGAACGCCCGCGGCTTCGCTGAGGAATGCACTGTGCTCGAGCGGAGTGCGCGTCGCTACTCCGCGGATACGTTCGGCGGCGCGCTGAATGTCGGAGAAATCCGGGAGTGGAACCGGCGTTGCCGCGTCAGGCGTCATTTCCGCCGGGAACGTCCGCAGCCGGCGGGGGGAAAGTTCTGACGTTGTCTTCGCGCTCAGGCGCGGGCTCCTCACCGTCGAACTGGAGCTCGCCGAACACGCGCGGCGGCGGCTCTTGCACCACGTTGCTTTCGACGTGGGCACCACCGATACGCCTCAGGCGCACGCGCGTGACCTGCGTCTCCGTCGCTTCCACGACTTCGATCACAATGCCTTCGCGTTCCAGCTTTTCGCCCTTGTGAGGTACGTGTCCCAGCTCCTCGAGGAGGTACCCGTTGATCGACCGATGCTCGAGCTGCGGCAGGGACGTGTTGAACAGATGATTGATCTCCCGCAGGTCCGTATCCCCCACGGCCATGACTTCGGTTCGCGAGATGCGCACGATCGGCTCTTCCGTCTCGTCCGTTTCATCGTTGATCTCACCTACCAGCTCTTCGATCACATCCTCGAGAGTTACGAGACCATCAGTGCCGCCATACTCATCGACGACAACGGCCATATGGATTCGCCGCGACTGGAAATCACGCAACAGCCTGGTGAGTGACAACGAGCCGGGCACCAGCAGCGGCTCGCGCGCGAGCGACTTCAGTGTCACATCGCGCTGGCCAGCAAGTAACGCCTGGTATGCATCACGCGTATACAGAACGCCGGTGATGTCATCGATGTTATCGCCGTACACCGGAACACGCGAGTAGCCGATGCTGCCGAGCTCCGCTGCGATTTCGCCGAGCGTCTGCGAGTCCTTCCATGCGAAAACATCGACGCGGGGAGCCATGATCTCCCAGGTCTTCGAGTCATCGAGACGGAACGCATTCTCGATGAGCTCACGCTCGTGTTCCTCGACGTGTTCCGTGTGACCGAGCACAGACATTTGCCGTACGCCGGCGTCCGTAATCGTCGCGGCGGAGCCTTCGCGACGGTCCGACCGGATGTTCGCCATCCGCGCAATCACCATCAGGAACGGCGACATGATAACCGTGAAGAACAGAACTGTGGGTGCGATGGTAAGCGACAGCTTCACACCGTGGTTGGCGGCCAGTCCGAGCGGAAGCAGCTCGCCAAGGTATACAACGACGAGACCTACCACCGCGACGAGCGCTGCAAGGCCGATGAGGAAGCCCGATGTCTGCGTCTGCAGCAGCGCATCCCTCATCGTGATCAGCGTGCCGTCATTTAGAACAGGTACGCGGGCAATGAAGTATTGAAAGCCGAGGTACCCGGTGAACACACCGGCGCTCACATCCGCCAAAGCATCGAGTAAAC
>JBDSPG010000333.1:0-13172 GCA_039912685.1 Longimicrobiales bacterium
CCCGCGGTCGGTCCATCCGGTGATGTCGCGGTCATCGCTGCGGAACCGCGTGCGACAGCGGTAACACGGCCTGCTGCATCGATCGTGAATACCGCAGTGTTGCTCGAGCGCCAGGTCACGGGCGGACTCACGATGTTGTTGCCGCGCGCATCAGTGCCGAACGCCTGGAATATCTGGGTCTGTCCGATTGCGGTGAGCTCCACTGACGTCGGATCGAGTCTCAGTGCAAAAACCCGCTGGCGTACATCACCGGCGGCGGTCGTGGTGATCTCGGGAGCCGCGAGGCTGGTCGCGCGGATTGTGACGTTGCCATCGGCGCGCGCGACGAACCTGCCGTTACCGAGGTTCTGCAGGATGGACTCGTTATCGGAGGACCATGCAATTGAGTGATTGGCAAGTACCGTCGCGCGCGCGTCTCTCACGATCGCGCTGTACTGCAACTCTTCGCCAAAACTGAACGCCCGCTGTGTGGCAGGCGAGATCACAATCGTTGCGGCACGAGCACCGATCGCGATCGCCACTCCATCGCTGCGCGGACCGGCCGATGCGACGATGGAGACAACTCCGTCGCGGAGCAGCTGCACCAGACCCGCGTCATCGACCGTTGCAACGGCGGTGTTGGACGAGCGCCAAAAAATCTGCGAACCGGTACCACCCTCCGCGATTGCGATGAGGCGGATACTTTCGCCTTCGGTCAACGTACCGGTCGGCTTGTTGATAATGGATACGCCCGTGACCGCAAGATTGCCCGGCGGTCCCTGAAAAACTTGTACTTGCGCTGCGGGCGGCGCCTCGCCGCCGGACTGAACGTGCAGCGTCGATGTGACACCGCTCCACTCCACTGATTCCACGTTGTTCGTAATGTTCAACAGCAGGACTTGGACGACGACGTTCGCGTCCTCCGCACCGCTCGGCAGATCGAATGTCACGGGGAGTCGAAATACCGCCGCATTCGGATCGACCGGCACGACGAACGGACCCGCGATGACCTGGCGCGTGTCGGCGTCGAACACGGTGAGTCGCGCAAAGTTGATCGGCGCGACTTGCGATGCGGAGCCGAGCAAATGGAACTCCGGTGTCAGCGCGAAGCTGATCGGTCCGCCGTCGCCACGCGCATCCGTTACAGAGCGCTCCGTGCACGCGACCAGCGCGGCGCCACACAGGAATGCGAGGGAAATAACGGTTGCGGGGACGCGCACGCGGGCGCGAAGCCGCCATAGGGAAGCAGACAGTGTTTGCATAATCAGCCCGAGGCATGAGCTACGAAGTGGTACCCGTTCGGCCGGGCTTGGGAGAAGAACTCCCGGCGGGGTATTTGAAAGTTAGAGACACAGAAGGGGGCTTGTCAATTGTTTACATTGTGCCGGAGTACGCCGTTTTCGGTACGGGCAAACAAAAGAAAGAAAGCCGATTGACGCTCGTGCCTATCGGCGGTCGGCGGCGCGTCCAATGGCGAGGGCGTATGCGGCGTACCGCTGGAGTCCGGCGAACGGGAAATCGGCGGCCCACTCGTCACCGGCCTGGTGATAGCGATCCCATTTGGCGCGGATGGCATCGCGCTGGGCGGTAGTTGTGTTCTCCCACTCGTTGCCGGGCACGATGAAGACGGCCGGGACGCCCCTGTGGAGGAAAGGCCAGTAGTCGGTGTTGGGGGAGGCGGCGGAGAGGGCGGTGGTCCACCCGGCGCGGGTGGCTACATCGACGGCCAGGGCGCCGAGGTCGGCGGCCTCGATGCCGCCGGCAACGCGCCAGCTGATGGGGGGCGCGGGCGGTGCGCCGGCGTCGAGGTTGATGAGAGCCTTGATGCGGGAGAGTGGGAATGGCGGATTCGCCGCTGCGTACGAGGATCCGAGCAGTCCGCGCTCCTCACCGGTAAAGAACATGAATGCGACAGAGTGGGCGGGCGGTTTTTGTTTGAACGCCTTGGCGATTGCGAGGAGCATAGCGGAGCCGGCGGCATTATCGGAGAAGCCGTTGTAGATGGAATCGCCACGCGCATCGGGTCCACTGATGCCCAAATGATCGTAGTGTGCAGTGTAGAGAATGACGTCATTGCGGCGTTGCGGGTCGGAACCGCGGATGATCGCGCCGACATTCGCGGCTTGCACATCATGCATCTCGGTGCGGATAGACACGGCAATGCGCGTCTGCCATGTGACCAGCGATGTGAGCGGATTGGCGCGGAGAGCGGCGGGCGCATCGCGCAGGAGCGCGGGCAGCACACCGGGTCCGACAATCAAGACGGGAAGGTCGGGCTGCCACACGGGATCTGCAATGTTTGCGGCAGCAAAGAAACGGCGATCGCCGCGGCTGCGCACATACAGATCCATCTGTGATTCATTTACAAGTATGAGCACACCGGACGCGCCGCGCTCGATGAGCAGCGGAATGATGCCGACTGCATCACCACCTAGCGGACCATCGAATGCGATGACGGCTCCGCGGAGCTCACTCGATGCGCGAAGAAGGGGCAGCGCGCGTGCGGGCGCGCCCGCGTACATAACGGGTCCAGTGAAGTCGTGAAATGCGCCACCGCCGCCAGTATTGGCGATGAAGTTGCGGCCGCCGTACGTGAACGGCTCGTGGTCGGCGCCCCGTGTGAGGACCAGTTCACTGGACGGCAGAATGATTGCGGTTCGCAGTGGCACTGGCATGGTGAACGCGCCGTTCGGCCCGAGTCCGCGTGTGCCGATGGCGATGAGTTGACTCTCGATGTAGGCAGCGGCGAGACGCTCGCCTTCCGTGCCGGTACCTCGTCCGCGCAGTAGATCATCGGCGAGGAATCGTGTGTGTGCGCGGATTGCGAGCGTATCGATGACATCGGGCGCCGTAGCGCGACGTGCCTGTGCGTGGAGTGGTACCGTGGGCGGCGCCGCTATGAAAGCGGCGGCCACCGTCGCATACAGAGTTCGTTGTTGTACAGTTGTCAGAGGCCCATCACCTTGCGGGCATACCCGTTGTCAGGGTTGCCGCCCTTCCTGAGAACCTTGTCCACGGTACCGGGACCTCGGTTGTACGCGAGCAGCGCGAGTTTCGTGTTACCACGATACCGATCGGTGAGCTGATTGAGGTAGCGGAACCCGAGTTTAAGGTTGGTCTTCCTGTCGAACAGGTCCTGCGCCTTCGTTCCGGGCAACAGCCACTTCGCAGTCCTCGGCATCACCTGCGTAAGTCCGCGAGCGCCGACGCCGCTCACTGCGCGTTCCTTGAAAGTACTCTCGGTGCGCACTAGGCCATAGGCGAGCTTCGGTGCAATGCCTTCCTGCTTTGCGATGTCGTAAATGTCAGCAGCGAGATCTTCACCGATACCGAACTCGGCGATTGCGGACTTGATGTGCACAGCGCGATCATTCGTGCCGCGTGAGTCTGCGATCCTCGCAACGATCGACTCTTCCGTATCATTGCGACTCGCGGCCGCGGCTTCCTCGCTCGCGCTCGCCTGCGCGGCGGGTTCGACAGGCTGCCCATTTGCCTGGTCAGCCTTATGCTGCGCATTGGCGAGCGGCAGTGCAGTGCCGACCAGACCCAGACCAATCAGTGGCTGGCGGTATTTGCGGAAGAAATCCTGCTTCCGCCGACGGTGCGGGCTTTCGCCCTCGGTTACGCGGCGGCGTTCGTGAGAATTCGGTTCCATTGCACTGCTCCGGGTTCCTGCAAATTAATGTACACCTGCAACTTAACGGCATATGTGCAGATATTGTGCCCCCTCCGCGCTCAGTGGCAGGTCATACGGCCTAGCGGTGGGGCGGCATTGGCGAAGCCGTTTTCAGAGACGAAAAAAAGTGTACCGGACGACGTTAGGGCCACGCCTTCACCTTGCGGTTCGCGCAGTGCGGCCAACGGAATGCTGTCTGCGACGGCATGTAGGCTGTCACCGGCACCGGGGGCGAAGCGTCTGACAAACGAGTATGTGCGCACCGCGATAAAGCGTCCGTCAACTGCCGCAGAGGCGCCGGTCACCATTGAAGGGAGCTGTACGAGTCCGGTGGAGAGATCCTGGACGTGCGTCAGAGTGACGGTGTCGGCCCGCAACGGTGCCGGATACGCGTACAATGCGACGGGCCCATCGCGACCCTTGGTAATGATAAAAGCGCGTTCACCGGGGAGGATGAAGAATGCTTCGGCGTCATGCGCCCGATCGGGATAGCGAGCGATGAAGACATCTGGTTGGGCCACGTCGGAGTCGACGTCCGGATCGGGCTCTGGGAATCGCAGGATGCGCACGGCGGGGCGGCGACCTGCGTTGTCACCGATGTCGGCGACGTAGATGCAGTCGCGACCGCCGCATGGTGCGATGGCGATATCTTCGCGGTCGCTGTCGCGCGGGAGCCCCGCGATGCGAATGCTTCCGTGGAGGGAGCCGAGTGTGTCGATTGCGACAATGGTGGGGCCAATGTAATCGGTATCGCCATCATTGTGCGCCCAGAGAATG
This sequence comes from Longimicrobiales bacterium, assembly GCA_039912685.1. Classification (GTDB taxonomy): domain Bacteria; phylum Gemmatimonadota; class Gemmatimonadetes; order Longimicrobiales; family RSA9; genus DASUXU01. The sequence continues at coordinate 4,433 of JBDSPG010000333.1, forward strand.
CCGGGATATGCGTGGCTGGCAGTAACGCCGCTGGCCTCGCTGAGCACGGATGGCAGCGTGGCGACCCGTTCGGCGATGCAGAGTGGCGTGCTGGACGAAGGGTCGGTGGCTGCGGCATCCGGTGACGGTGCATCATCGGCGCCGGTGCAGCCAGCTATGACAAATGCGAATACAATCGCAATAACGTTACGTGCATGAATGGAGATCATGTCTGACAAAACGCGCGTCCTTTTCGTGTGTCACGGCAATATCTGCCGGTCTCCTCTGGCGGAGGGTGTGTTCCGGCAACTGGTGCAAGATGCGGGCGTATCGGATCAATTCGAGATCGACTCCGCCGGTACGTCCGGTTACCACGAAGGTGACGGGCCGGATCCGAGAACGGTTGCGGAAGCGGCAACCCGCGGCCTGCATCTGAATCACAGCGCCAGGCGTATGCAAGCGAAGGACCTGGAGCGCTTCGACTACATCCTGGTGATGGATGCCGAGAACCATGCTGCGGTGAATGAGATGCGGCGGCGTGCGCTGGGCACCGCGATCGTCAAGCTACTACGCTCCTATGATAAGACAGCGGGTCCGGCGCCTGACGTACCGGACCCGTACTATGGCGGACCCGGCGGCTTCGCGGATGTTCATGACATGGTAGAGCGTGCGTGCCGCGGCCTGCTTTCTGACCTTACCAGCGCATCCGCTCGCGGAGACGCGTAATGTGCGCCGTGTGATGCCGACTGTGCCAGTCGTACAGCCGTAGCATCGACCCGAGGGACAACCTGCCGCGTTCCGGATGTACGAGCATGCGCGCGTACTGCTGCGGCGACATTTCGCGGAGTAGTGGAACCCATCGTGCGTGCAATCCCTCGAGCAGAGTGAGGGACGGTGCGACGGGTAACGTTCGTGCATCGGGCAGCTCGGCCCACTTCGCCTCGTTATACACTCTGATGGTCGGCTCATCTTCCGTCAGTGCCAGACGGAATCGGATGTATGCGTTCGCGTGGCTGTCGGGCACGTGATGCACGACCTGCCGTACCGTCCAGCCGCCATCCCGATACGGCGTATCCAGCTGGGCATCGGTGAGCCCGTGAACGGCGGCGCGCAATGCGCGGGGCAGTGACGCAATCGTATCGATGAGACCGGCGCGTTCGGAATGGGACACATCCGCAGACGCATCGAAATCGCCAATGGGATATCTCGGATCGAAAATCTGCGTGCTCAAATGCGGCCTATTCGATTTTGAAATTGGCGGTGTTCTTCATTGCGTTGCCGCCGAGCATTCCGGGCAGGCCCCAGAGCATCCATGTGGCCGCTGCTGCGATAGCAGCCTTCGAGCGGGTCACGCCGGTCGCGACCTGGAACCCGATGCACCAGATCACGGCCTCCCAGAGCTTGAAGATATCGAGGCGTGAAAGAAATCCGACGAGCGGACCGGGCATCGACTTCACGTCCATGAAACGCAACGGTCCGAAGGAGGCTTTCATCATGTCGAAGTTCGCCTCGCCCTGGATCATGACCATCAGGCTGCCGGCGATCTGCGCGATCAGCATGATGAAGCCCGCGTAGGTCGTGACAATCATCATCTCCCGGAACGCGGGCCTCGTATCGAAGAGCCGTGCAATCACCCACAGGATTCCGGCCGAGATCGTGACGTTGATGAGATACTTGATCGGCACAGCGAGTCCGCCGGCGAGAGTCATGATACCGATCATGCTTTCGGGCATCTTGGCGGCCTGCTCAGGCGTCATGCCGGACATCGATGCGCGAATGACGATGCTCTGCGCGGGCAGCAGGATGTAATAGAACGCGGTCGCGAGTACGAGCAGGGTGATGAGCGGCACTGCAAGACTGTCCTGGCCGCGACGCCGGAACAGATCCGCGGGCGAGAAAAATACGTCGAGGTAATCTTCCCAGCGCGACTTCTGCGCGATGGGTGCTGCCTCGGCATTGTCATCGAAATTCATGTCTGTACCATTCGTGCTCAACGGTGCCTCCTTCGTTGGAGGGATCGCGCGGTGGGAGACCGCGTCGTATGGCGTTGTAAGGACCTACGTCAGTGCGTCAGCTACGTCAGTGCGTCAGCTACGTCAGTGCCGAAGCGATACGCTCGACGGCGCCGAGTACTTCGGCTTCGGGTGCGGCGAACGAAAGGCGAACGTACCTGTCATCGCCGAATGCGATGCCGGGCACAAGTGCGACACCCGTTTTCTCGAGCAGCCAACTGCAGAACTCGGCGGAACCCTGCCGTCCCGATGCGAAGTACGCGTCGACGCGGAAAAACAGATAGAACGCGCCGTCGGGACTGACGAAAGTTGCGCGCGGCACCTGTTCCGTCATGGCGGCCACGAGGCGGTCGCGGCGGCGCTTGAACAGACGCACCATCGCGTTCACGGACTCCTGCACGCGGGGTTCGTGACGGAACACAGCGAGGGCTGCGTACTGCGACGGCGTTGCAGCACCGGACGTCACATGACTCTGCAGGTCGTTGATGGTGCGGGCGAGTGCGGTGCTGCAGTAGCTGAAGCCGATGCGCCAGCCGGTCATGGCGAATGCCTTGGATGCGCCGTCGATCAGGACACTGCGTTCCAGCAGTGAATCATCGAGATCGAGAATGCTCGCAGCGCGTTCCGCATTGAAGCACAGACGACCGTAGATCTCGTCACTGATGATCCACAACCCGCGATTGTGTGCCCACCGCACGAGTGCATCAAGTTCCTCGAGCGAGTAAACGATGCCGGTCGGGTTGGACGGCGAATTCAGGATGATGCCACGCGTCGCTGCGGTTGCGGCTTTCTCCAGGTCGGCCACCGTAATCTTGAAGCCCGCCTCTTCGGTCGAGGGCACGAGCATGGGTGTAGCGCGTGCGAGCTTGAGGATTTCCGGATAGCTGGTCCAGTAGGGTACGGGAACGAGTACCTCGTCGCCTGGGCCGAACAACGAGAAACATGCGTTGAAGAGTGCCTGCTTGGCGCCGTTGCTGACCACAACGCCGGCCGCATCGACGCGCTTCCCCGTCGCGGTGGAGAGGTAGGAAGCGATGGCGTCACGGAGCTGGGGTGTCCCGGGAACGGGCGTGTAATGGGTAAAGCCCTGCTCGATCGCGGCGATCCCGGCCTCAGCGGCGAAGTTCGGCGTTCTGAAATCCGGCTCGCCAGCACTCAGGTCGAGGACATTGCGCCCCTGGGCGCGGAGCTGCTTGCAGAGGCTGGCGACGGCGAGAGTAGCGGACCCCTGGAGGTCGGCGACATTAGGGCTGGGATTCATAGCAGTGAATATAGGACTGTGGTTCGGGAATCCGCGAGTTGGTGTGACGGTTGCCGATGCGGGATACAGGAAGAGAGAACGGAAGGGGTCATTGGTTGGTTGCCGGGTGGGAGTGGTGCCGCGAGATTTCATGGTTGCGTTGTAAGCGGGGGGCGATGGAACGGGGAGCGCAGTGGCGGTAGAGCTGTTCAGCGACTTTGCGTGTCCGTTCTGCTACCTCGCGGAGGTCGGGGCGTCTCGTCTCGAGTCGGCAGGTCACGATATCCGGTACCGGTCCTACGAGCTACGTCCAAGGCCGTTGCCGCTGGAGGCGCCGGGCACGGATCCTCTGAAGCGGATTGGCTGGGACCAGATCATCGCGCCGCTCGCGTCCGAGCTCGGTGTGGTGATGAACTTCCCGGCGTTCGGCGTTCGGACGCGGAAGGCGCACGAGGCGGCGAAGCATGCGCGGGAGCGGGGTGTAGAGCGTGCAATGCGGGATGCGTTGTTTGGAGCGTACTTCGCAGAGGGTCGTGACATTGGCCGTATCGATGTGCTTGTGGCGATCGCGGAATCGGTCGGTGTGGATCGCACCGACATGAAGGTAACGCTGGATATCGACCAGCATGCGGCAGCGGTGGAAGCGGATGCAACGGCGGCATCTCGCCTGGGACTTGGCGGCGTGCCGGCGTATGTGGTGATGGGGGAGCCGGCGCCCGAAGTGGTGATCGGTCTGCAGCAACATGAAAGACTCGTGGCCTGGATGGAGAGACACAGATGACGTACGAGAGAATGACGGCATCGGGTACCGCGGAAGCGCTGAGGCTTGCAGAAGAGATTCTGACAGCACGACTGCCGGTGAAGAAGATGAGTGGGGACCGTCACAGCGTGAAGCTGAGCGGCGGCGATGGCACCGTGACGATCACGGCTCATCGTCATGGACTGTCGACCGTAGTGCATGCAGCAACAGACCAGCTTCGCACATCGCGACTCGACATGGATGTCCAGTATTACATGACAATGCTGCCGTATCAACCGAATGATCAGCGCGGAGTCGGAACAGCCCTTCCGGGCGGATTGTCGAGAGCATAGATGTCGTCACAAACGTTCGATCAGCTGGGGATCCGTGCGGAGCTGTCGCAGGCCGCGGCGGGTCTCGGGCTGGTTGAAGCAACGCCGCTGCAGAGCGCCGCGATTCCGGTGCTGCGCAGAGGCGGCAACCTGGTGTTGCACGCATCGACGGGTGCCGGTGTAACGGCGGCGTACGCGTTGCCGCTGCTGGACCGCATTTCCCAGACATCGCCGGACACGGAAGTGCCACGTCTGCTGATTGTGGTGCCGACGGAGGACCGTGCATCGCGGAAGGCGATCATGCTCGGGCGTCTGGCGAATGCGCTCGGCCTGCGCGCGGCGGCACTCGCGACAGGGTGGAACCGTCGCGGTGAAGCCTCAGTGGTTGTTGCGACCGCGGAGGGCGCGCGCGATGCAGTGGAGCGCTCGGAGCTGAAGCTCGGCGACCTGGTTGCGTTCGTGCTGGTAGATGCGAATACACAGCTCGGCGATGCGAAGGATGCACTGGCCGCACTGCTCACATCGATTCCGCGCGAAGCGCAGCGCGTGATAACAGCCGTCGAGCTGAACCGCGAAGTCGACTCGTTCGTCGAGGCACATGTACGCAAGGCGATGAATGTGCCGGCACGATCGGATGATGCCGCGGCGCGAATCGAGAACGCGGGCGACCTGGAATACGTGGTGGTTCCCGAGTCGCGGAAAGAAGCGCTGCTGGTACGGCTTCTGGAGCAGCGTGCTGGCCGCAGGCCGGTGGTTGTGGTGCGCAGTCAGGCGAGCGGTGATGACCTGAGTGAAGCGCTTGCACTGCGCGGTTTCAATGTTGAAGGCGGCGCTGATGCGGACGTGACGATCGTGATGTCCGAGGATGTAGTCGGTGCTGCGGGCCAGATCAGCTACGACGTTCCGTTCGAGCTGAACGCATTGAATCGTGTGCAGACGAGTGGTGGTCTCGTACTCGTTACACCGCCGGAGCTGCCGCACCTGCGACACATGGCAGCACAGGCAGGGTTCGCCCTCAAGGCGGAACGCGTGCAGGCGCAGGCATCCGATGGTCTCGCGGAGTATCGGCGTATGCTGCGCCAGGCCGTGCATGACGAGGATGTCGATGCACAGCTCGCGGTGCTCGATCCGCTGTTCGATGAGTTCACCCCCGCCGAAATTGCGGGTGCATTGAGTGCACTCATGCGCAAGCGCATCGCTCCGCGGGCGCCGTCTGGTGCAGGCGCACCAACGGCGGCAGGCGCGCCGCGGCCCGCATCAGCGGAGGCAGGGTTCGTCCGTCTGTTCTTCAGCGTCGGCACGCGCGACAATATTCGTGCGGGTGACCTGGTTGGCGCGATAACGGGTGAAGCGGGGATCACCGGTGACCAGGTTGGCAAGATCGACATCAAGGACACATACACGACGGTCGAATTGTCGACTGCAGTTGCAGACAAAGTCATTCGCACATTGAACGGCACGACAATGCGTTCACGCAGTCTGCGTGTCGATTACGACCGTAAAGGTGCAGCGGCGCGCGAGGGACGTGACGCGCCGGCGTCGCGCGTCGGATCGCGTGATGATGCGCGCAGCGGACCGCGAGACAGTGCTCGTGGACCGCGTGATGCGGTGAGGCCGCCATGGGATGGGCCTCGGGGCCCGGGACGCGGCAGCTCGGGTGATGGGCCGCCGAAGCGTCCGCGGTCGTAGTAGTGACCTGGAAATGAAAACAGGGGGTCGGCGTTGCGCGCCGACCCCCTGTTTTGTTCATGTGTTCAGGGTTACGCCGGCTTGACGGAGTCCTTGAGCGCCTTGCCTGGTCGGAACGTCGCGCTGACGGTAGGCCCGATTCGGATCTCGCGGCCCGTGCGCGGATTACGTCCTGTGCGTGCCTTGCGCTCTTTCGTTTCGAACGTACCGAAGCCTGTGATCTGGACGCGATCACCGCGCTTGAGTGTTTCGGTGATGAGACCGTCATCCGGACTGAAGAGCGCTTCGACAGCACGGGTCGCGTCTGCCCTGCTGAGATCGGTCCGGTCTGCGAGCGCCTGGACCAGCTCGGATTTGTTCATGTGTCGCTCCTCGGAGGAAAAGGTATGAAGCCGGGGAATGCTCGAAGATGTCACGCCGCAGCGTCCGTTTGCTGCGTAGCGGCGACGCTGCTCACATATACTTGCGCGGCCGATAGCGCGGGAGCAATTTGCCCGGCCAGACTCGAATGATCGCGCTGGTGCCTGCCTCAGACCAAGAGTAGGCGGAGCTATCGGGAGCGTCAAGGGAACGACGATCGCGGTGGCGGGCGGGGCCCGGAACGGGAGAAAGGCACGACATTGGAGCGGTCATTAAGGCAGATGGAGCTGGAGGTCGCGCGCGAGATCTTCGACGCCTTTCTGACAGCGAACAACGCGGTAGAGGTGTACCGACTGGCGCTCGCACGGCTCACGCCGCTCGTGCATGCGAGCTTCGCCTCTATCTTCCTGCGCGATCCTGCCGATCCGACACTCCTGAAACTGGCGTGCGCGCAGAACTGGCCACAGTCCTCAGCGCGGTTCCTGAGTCAGCTGCGCATTCGCGAGGGCCGTGGCCCAACGGGTGCGGCGGTGGCGGAGAAACGTGCGATTACCGTGCAGGATGTTTTCTCGGACACCGGCTTGCGCGAGTGGTGGGACCCGGCGCGTGAGCTCGGGTTCGTATCACTGATCACACTCCCGTTGATTCATGATTCGGAAGCGGTCGGAGCGCTGAGCTTCTACTTCGATGCGCCGCGCGAATTTGCGGAAGACGAACTGCATCTGCTTCGTTTGATCGCGGACCAGCTGGCGGCCGTAACACGACGTGCGCACATGCTGGAATCGGTGCGGCGAGAAGTTCAGCAGCTGCGCATCGAGAAGCAGACGCTGGAGCAGCGGATGCACGCGGCAGAGGGATCGAAACGGCTCAAGGACGAATTCCTGGCGAACATGAGCCACGAGCTACGCACCCCGCTCACATCGATCATCGGCTATGCGGACCTGCTGCTGGATGGGCAGGCGGGAGAGCTGGAGCCGCGGCAGCGAACACTCATTTCGCGTGTCGATTCAGCGGCTGGCGTACTGTTGCACCTGATTAACGACCTGCTGGAGCTGTCGCAGCTGAAGCTCGGCCGGTCACAGCTCGTGTTCGAGCCAGCGGATGCAGAGCTGCTGGTGAAGCGCGCGCTCGACCTCGCCGGCGAACCGCCCGAGCGCGTCGAATTCAGCATGGATGCGCCGGAGAAGATCGAAACGGTAACTGATGGCGACAAAGTCGTGAAGATCATCGAGAACCTGCTGTCGAACGCATTCAAGTTCACGACGAGCGGATCGGTGACTGTACGGATCCGTAGCGTGATGCGCGACCTGACGCCGTGTGTCGAGTGGTCGATCGCGGATACGGGAATCGGGATCCGGTCGGAAGAACGGGAGAACATTTTCGACGAGTTCCGCCAGTTGGACGGGTCATCGACACGCCTGTACGGAGGTACAGGTCTCGGGCTCGCCCTGTGCAAGCGGCTGGCCGAGCTTCTCGGCGGCGACATCGTAGTCCAGACGGAAGTCGGCAAGGGTTCGACGTTCCGCCTGACGCTTCCGGTACTACCGGAAAGCTAATCGGCCGGGTTGTCCCGCATCGACGGCATTGCGCGGGGTTTGGTCATCGCATCCGGTGACAGCACATCATCAAGCTGCTCGCGGGTCAGCCATTCCTTTTCAAGCACCAGCTCATACACGCCGCGTCCCGTATCGAGCGCTTCGCTCGCAACGGCACTCGCGCGTTCATAGCCGATGAACGGGACGAGCGCAGTGACAATACCGATACTGTTCTCGAGAAGACCGCGAATGCGGTCGCGGTTCGCGGTGATGCCGACAATGCAGCGTTCGCGTAGGACGATCGCTGCCTGTGTGAGCATGTCGACGGACTGGAACAGATTGAATGCCATCACAGGCTCGAAGACATTCAGCTGCAGCTGTCCGGCCTCGGCCGCCATCGTGACCGCGAGATCGTTGCCGATCACCTGGAAGCACACCTGATTGACGACCTCGGGAATAACAGGGTTCACCTTGCCGGGCATGATGCTCGAGCCTGGCTGCATAGGTGGCAGATTGATTTCGCCAAGACCCGCGCGGGGTCCGCTCGACAGCAGACGAAGATCGTTGCAGATCTTGGAGAGCTTTACCGAGATGCGCTTCAATACACTCGACACGGTTACGAATACGCCGGTGTCCTGTGTCGCCTCAACAAGGTCGGGTGCTGTAACCAGATCCAGCTTCGTGATGGCACTGAGCTTGTCGCGCACGAGTCCGGCGTAGCGCGGGTCGGTATTGATCCCGGTACCGATCGCAGTCGCACCCATGTTGATTTCGCTGAGTAATGTGCGCACTTCGCGCAGCCGTTCGACGTCCTCGCCAATCGTCACACCATAGGCGTGAAACTCCTGGCCGAG
>JBDSPG010000361.1:0-6803 GCA_039912685.1 Longimicrobiales bacterium
AGCGTGAAACAGCACACTTCATTTGTGGCACAATTCCGCGTTGTGAAAGCACTCTTTATTACAGTGAAAAGGTTGTTTCCAAAGTCGTGAAAATGCTTGACCACCGCGTGCGCCGCATCTATCTTCCGAATCGCAAGAACAACGACATCGCCGCAACCACGCTTTGATTGCAGCACAGCACTCGCGGCGAAAATATAACAACGATTCCTGTCAAAACTCCGAGGTATGGCGTCATGCTGGATACGTGTGCAATTGATGTTCGGGTTCAGCTTCCGACGGCCGTCGCCAATCAGGTTCGTGAGGTTGAAAAGCAGGAGCCGGAACTGCTGTCCCGAATGTTAATGTACGCGATGGCGCGTCGGACGATCTTCGACCGCCTGACCGACGGTGGCCGCGAACGAAACTCGGACACTGTATAACTTTCTTGACACTCCTCTGATCCCGGACCTACCGTAGAGGAGCCCGAACCAAATGGGCGGGCGTTGCGTCGCAACGCCATCGGTGCAGGCAGCGGGGTCAGCCATTCCAGCAAACAAGGACGAGACGGGCGAAGGTGCCGCTCCCCCGGATCAGATTCTGCGCGCGAAGTATTTCGACTGGTGCTCGGCACGCATCGCGGAACGCTTTGTGAGCCTCAGCACGCTCGATATCTACGCGCTGGCGGACAGCGCGGGGTCGGACGCAGGGGATCGTTCGTTTCAGGAGGTGATGGACCGGGCGCTGACAGCTCTGGCTGCCCAGACAGAGCTGCCGGCGTTTGAGGCCTGGGCCGCGATGTACCGTGTGGATCCGGAATCCTACGATGCGGACATGATCGGGTTCTGGCGGGAAAAATCCTGACGGCGCGGCCGGCCCAATGCCGGCGCCCAACTTCCTAGTGGTCGTTCCGGATCCGGGTCAGGTGCCACCAGGTAGCTACCATCGAGATGGTGCCGGCGGCGAGGAGCAGGACGCCGATCAGGCCCCAGGCCAGGCCCCAGTCATAGCGATGGTTCGAGTATCCCCGCACTGAACTCCAGATCGCGGTGACCGCCATAACCCACCAGAAAATCCCGATGCCGAAGCCAACGCCGAGAGCGGCGGTGTTGCGGGGCGGTTCGCTTGTCGTAGCAGCCATTTCTCAACTCACTCGTTGTGTCAATTCACGGCGCGAAATTACCGGCAGGCACCATGCCTGCACAAGGGATTGCATGCGGGGCTCCCGGAGGACATCGTTTCGCCGTCGCAAGGATTACTCCATGACGAGGTACACATGTCGATACGGATCGCGCCGCTCCCGGAAGGGACGCGGGTGAAGGTAGTTCGGGGGGACCTGCCGCAGGACCCGGCAACGACGGGCCGGGAGGGTGTGGTGGTCGCGACGACCGAGTACAGGGCCAACGCGATTGGCGTCCAACTCGATGGCGAGTCGCAGTTCCGCTGGTTCCATCCGTCCGAGGTGCAGATCACGAAGGATGTGCCGCTGGTGCCGCCGGAACGCCTGGCCGCCAAGCAGATCAAGTCCCTGCCATAGCCGGAACGGGATGTGCACGCATAACGGCATCCCGGCTGAAGCACAGGAAAGAGGACTCATGAGCAACGATGGACACAATGGCGCGGGACGCAGCCTCGCCGATGCGGTAACGGCCGGTCCCACACGTACCGGCCCGATATCGCTCGCGGAAGCGCGTCGCGCGGTCGAGCATTCGCGTGATCGCATTTCTGCCACGCTCAATGAGCTGGAGGACCGGATTATCGATACAAAGGAATCCATCAAACGCAAAGCGGATGTTGTGAGGCCTGCGCGTGAAGCGATTCGACGCACACCGCTCATCGCACTCGGTGTTGCAGTTGCGGTCGGTCTGTTGCTTGGCGCGCGGGGTGGGAAGCAGGACGATGAAGACGACGACGGCTACGGCTTCGACCGTGATGAGCGGAAGGCACTCGAGGAATGGCGCAAACGCCGTCGCAAACTGCTGATGAACGAAGCCGAGGAAGCGGGCGAGGCGTTCGAGGAGGAGTCGTCAGGTCCGGGTCCAGTGCGCCGTTTCTTCGGTGCAATCGGTCACGAAGTCGCGGGTGTTGCGATCGGTATCATCGCGGCGGAAGTCGCCGAACGATACATGGGCGGACGCGATGAAGAAGATCACGACGATGTTGAGGAAAGGACGATCGAGGACGAACTCGATGCGGTTTACGACAATGACTGATCGACCGCGGGCACGGTAAAGAAGAACGTACTACCCTCACCGACACGGCTCTCGACCCAGATCCTGCCGCCGTGTGCTTCAACAATTCCGCTCGCAATTGCCAACCCCAGTCCGATGCCGCGGCGGTCCGCGCGTCTCGCCTGCCAGAAACGACCAAAGATCTGTGTCAGTTGCTCCTGTGGAATCCCGGATCCCGTATCCGTAACACGGAACGTAACGCCGCCATCGAGGCCCGCAGCGCCGATTGCGATGCGGCCGCCGCCCGGCGTGAACTTGAGTGCATTGCCAACGAGGTTGGAGAGCACCTGAAGCAGCCGTCCCTTGTCCGCCTGCAGCACAGGTAGATCGGGATCGGATTCAATCACGAGCGCGATGCTGGCGTGCGAGGCGAGAGGCCCGAGCATCTCACAGGCTTCGCGCAGCAGTTCCGCGGGCGGGAGTGATGTGCGCTCGAGCGCGAGGTTGCCGCTGTCGATACGGCTCGCATCGAGCAGGTCCTGAATCAGCCGGTTCATGTGCTCGGCGCTGCGACGAATCGTGCGAAGCTGCTTGCCGGGCAATGAAGTGTCCTCGCTTCCCAGAACGTCGAGCGCGAGCTCGCTGCCCATGAAGATCGTGTTCAGCGGATTGCGCAGATCGTGCGCAACCACCGCGAGCATCTCATCCCGCGCGCGTGTTGCTGCCTGCGCGGAGTGATAGGAACGCGCGGACTGAAGCGCGAGCGCGGCTCGTGCCGCGACTTCCTCTGCAAGCGCGATCTCTTCGGGTCCATACGTACGGTCGGGAGTCGTGGAAGACAGGATGATGGAGCCGAGAATCACACCGCCGTTCATAATGGGCACGGCAATCAGCGAGCGCGCACCCATGATGCGCAGGTATTCGCGATGCTCCTCACTCACGGCCACACTGATGATGGCGGCCTCGTCCATCACGGGCTGCACGTAGGTACGGCCCTGCATCAGCACCGAGAAGATGGGATGATCGTCGGGAAATGTATCGGGCCAGGTTGCCACAGCGGCTTGCAGCACCGGCTGCAACTGTGGGTCGCCATGAACGACCGCAACGCGCCGGGCGGTTCCCTCATCGAGCGTCGAAACCACGCAGTAATCGGCGAGCGCCGGTATCGCGAGGTGCGCAAGTTGTGTGAGCGTTGTCGTAGTGTCGAGCGACGAGCCGAGCACGCGGCTCGCGTCCGCCAGAAACTGCGCCTGTGCGCGAGTGTGCTCCGCGATAATTCGCGCCTGCTGTTCGAGCAGCAACTGGTTCGTGGTCTGCTCAAATTTCTTGCGATCCGAGATATCGCGGATCGATGCGACACGCAGCATGCGGCCGGAATCGATGAACTCCGTGCCCTTCAGCTCGACAGGAAAACGCCGGCCATCCTTGTGCTGACCTTCTACCTCATACGGCTCGTTGGATTGCGCCGCGATTCGCGCTCGCACGGATGGGTGGTATTCCTCAGGAATGAATGCAAATGGATTCATCGCGAGGATTTCTTCCATCGAGTACCCGATCATCACGGAGAAGCTCGGATTGGCATCAATGACGCGCACACCATCATGAATCACAATGCCTTCGACGGTGGCTTCAACGAGACGGCGGTAGCGCAGCTCTGCGCGCGTTGCAGCACCGCGCGCGTGATGCCGCTCAATCGCAAGCGCGAGCTCGTCGGTGACCGAATTCAGCGCGTCAACCGTGCCCGCGTCCGGAGTTTGACGGCCGAGCAACACGATAACGCCATTGACGCGTCCGTTTGTGACGAGCGGGAACGCAACGCCAGCGCGAACACCCGCACCCTCGAATTCTGCGTCACTGCCCGGCCAGAGATGTGGAATTCCATCATTCCAGAACGTGGGCCCGGGCGCGGCGGCGATATTCATGAGCGCGGGTGAAACGAGCGGCATGTCGGGCGAATCAGCGTTCTGAATCGTCCGCACACCGGCTGCCGTGCACGCCACCAGGCAGTCGAGGTTTTCACTCACCGTCCAAATGCGCACGACATCAGGCTGCAGGTGTCGTACAATGGCAGCACTGCACTGATCGAGCATCTCCTGCAGTGATTCACCCTCGCGAGTCACGAGTTCACCAATGTCTGCTGCGAGTTGCGCCTGCATCGTCGCGGTGCGAAGCTGCTCCTCGAATCGGCGCCGGCGAACCGCGGCGCCCAGTACGGCTGCGCCCGCGGAGAGCGCGTCGACTTCGACATCAGTCCACAGGCGATTACTCACACAATTGTCGACGCCCATGAAGCCCCAGTACTCCCCATCGACGATCACCGGTACCGCGGCGATCGACAGAACGCCAATGGCGAGAATGCGCGTGCGTGCCGGCTCCGGCAGATCAGCGGTCAAAGCAACGAAGGGTGAGCCCGCCGTGAACGCCTCTACCCAGCGTCCAAAGCCGGATGTCTCGAGGGAGATGTTCTTCACTGTGTGAGAGCCGATCTCCGGCATCACGCCCGGCGCACACCACTCCGCGTACTGTGTCGACGTTACGGGGGCACCCGGATCGCGGGAGTCGTTCTCGAACACATAGACACGGCTCGCGCGGGTGGCTTCGCCGATCCCCTCGAGCAGTGTGTTCAGACTTTGGTTCAGGTCACCGCTATTCAGGAATGCCGAGGCGGACCGCACCACTGCCTGCAGGATGCGATGGCTGGTGGCGTGGTCCGGTGGATCCGGAAAGCCCGGTTCGCGATCAGGCTGTTCTGACGAACCTGTTGTTACTGTGGAGGTCTGAGGCATTCACTGCCTTTCCTGGGAGCTCCCTAGAACGGCAGATCGTCGTCCTGGCTGTCGAACGGAGACGTGCTGCCACCGCCGCCGCCGGACGTGCTCCCCGGGCCGCTCTTGGTGTACCCACCACCGCCGCCGGTCTGGCGACCGCGGCTCGCGCCGCCGCCCTCATAGCCACCACCGCCCCCGCCAGCTCCGCCCGATGCGCCGCCCAGCAGCACCATCTCATTGACCGTGATGTCGGTCCAGAACTTCTGGTTGCCCTTGTCGTCCTCGGTCGTCGAGTACTCGATGCGGCCTTCGACGTAAATCCGGTCGCCCTTTTTCACGTACTGCTCGACCAGCTCCGCGAGCTTGTCCCAGAACGTCAGCCGGTGCCATTCCGTCTTTTCCTGCTGCTGGCCCTGGCGGTCCTTAAACTGGCGATTCGTGGCGAGAGAGACCTTGGCGAACTTGGTTCCGGCACCCGTTGTCTTGATCTCGGGTTCCGATCCGATGTTGCCGATGAGCATCACTTTGTTGAGCGAGCGAGCCATGACTTGTTGCCTGCTTTGAGGTGGGTAGGATCAGTCCGCAAGGTAAGCGGATCGGGGCGCGCCGTCCATGGCGCTACGCGCCGCGTGAATAGGCGGTAAAGGCCTCCGCGAGCCGGGTCGTGATCGCCCCCGGTTTCCCGTCGCCAATAGCCCGCCCATCGACACTCGTTACGGGCATGACCTCGGTCGTGGTCCCGCTCAGGAACAGCTCCGACACGTCTTTCAGCCGCTCGAACGGCAAGCCACCCTCGCGCACTGCGAGGCCGAGCTCGACCGCGATGCGCACCACGATTTCGCGCGAGATACCGCTCAGGATGTAGTTGCACGACGGATACGTCATCAGCACGCCATCGAGTACCGCGAACAGATTCGAGTGCGATCCCTCGATCACCATGCCGTCCTTGACGAAGAGCGCTTCGAAGGCACCGGCTTCGTGAGCCGCACCATTGGCGAGAACATTCGGCAGCAGTGAAATCGATTTGATGTCGCAGCGCGTCCAGCGTGTGTCCGGGACCGTGATTGCCGCTATTCCCTTCGTGAAATATTCTGGCGGATGCTGCTTGAACGGCTTTGCGGCGACATACACGGTCGGTGTGACACCGGGCGGGAATGCGTGTTTGCGTGGCGCGACGCCGCGGGTAATCTGCATGTAGATGGTCGCGTCGCCGGAAAGAAGGTCGTTGTCGGTGAGCAGTTTGGCGGAGATCTCATTCAGTGTCGGCACCGCTGATGCATCGATGTGCAATGCAGCGAGCCCGGCGCGCATGCGCAGCATATGCGCATCCATGAGGAACGGCTTGCCCTCGTAGACGCGCACGACCTCGTAGATACCGTCGGCAAAAAAGAAACCGCGATCCTCCACGGAGATCATTGCATCTTTCGCATCGATGTAGCTGCCGTTCAGATAGACTTTCATGTCACTCTCCGGATGGTGCGGCGCCGCAATGGACTGATGTCTCTGGAACTGATTGTATGCGACGGCAGTCGCGCGAACAATGCGTTACCGCAGCCTGTGCACTGCTTCCATGACCACGACCACGCGCTCGCGCTCGACCGGCTTCCCCGCCACGCCGTCCGTCTGAAAAGCACTGCCCACGATCGCGCCATCGGCGATCGCGAGCAGGGCGGCCGCGCTTTCCGCAGTGAAGCCGCTGCCGATCCAGATCTCCGCCGCCGGCACGGCATCGCGCACTTGGCGTACGCTCGCGAGATCCGCAGGCGCACCGGTCGCCGCGCCCGACACGATCAAGACGTCGGCAAGGCCGCGCTCCCATGTGTCCGCTGCCGCCTGTGAGTATGTCGTGCCCGCGGGTGGTGTCGCATGCTTTACAAGCACGTCTGCA
>JBDSPG010000404.1:0-7638 GCA_039912685.1 Longimicrobiales bacterium
GTCTGGGACAGCGCGATAGAGGCCGCGTCGCCCGCTCACGGCGGTCGAAGCACTGAAGTGATAGCGCACCGTCTGATAGAGAAGCACCGGCGCGCCGACGACTGCAGGGATGAGTGACGAGGTTACGATCGTGCGCTTCACGCCGCCGGAGACGACAGTGATTCCCGCGGTCGCGCATGCCGTCGACGAGGCCGCGAGAGGCAGCACGGTAGTGGTCGCCGTGTAATGGTAACGGCCATCCGCCTTCCGGTACGCGAATCCTGCGAGGGTTGCGCCGGCATACATGACCGAGTCGATGGGCAGCATGCTCAATGTCAGAAGCGACGCAGTGGCCTCGCAGACAATGCCGAGCGCAAACGGCACGCGAAGCGTAATAGAAGTATCACTCGCGGCTACCACGCCGCTGTCGCGCTCGATCATGCGCATCTCGGACATGATGATGTTGCTCGCGCTGCGGGTAACGCCCCGCGCGAACTGCTGCTTCTCCTGTGTCTCCAGCAGGCGCGACTGTGATACGAACAGTGCCGTCATGGCTCCGCCGATCACCGCCGTGAGGGTCATGGCGATGAGGAGTTCGACGAGCGAGAAACCCGCGCGATTCGCTGCGTTACCGTTCGTCATTGTGTGAACAAGGGGTTGGGGAGTGCCTCCGTTACGCGGCGGAACGTGACGGTGTCGGCGAACGAACCGGTCCTCAATGGCGTCACGATCACCTTGACTTCACGGTAGCGGAACCCCTGCGTCATAGCGGTACAACGACGGTAGCGCAGGTTGCCGGTCGTCAGTGTATCGCAGCCCACCTTACCGGGAATGCTGTCATACGGGATGGCAGACATCCGATTCGTTTCCTGGAGTGCGAAGGCCTGGCGTCCGGCGGAATTGGCGAGCTGGATGGAGCGCTGCGCCGTGATCGTCGTCAACGCGCCCAGGGACATGACGATGACGGCCACCAACACCATGGTCACCACCACCTCGACCAGTGAGAATCCCTCCCGTGAAACCACTAGCAACGGTCTCCCGTCCGTCTGCCTGTCTTTCATGGCCCCTTCGCTCATGGCGTCGTGATCCTGATCTGTCCAGCCCGCGTCGCGGATATGCGCCGGCGGTTGGCTGCTGTTGCGTTCACTGTAATGTTGAACGCCCCGCTGGCGAGCCCGTTCGGGAAAATGACAATGGTTGTGTCGCTCGCCTCGAGCCGCGTCAACCCGATGTCCGACTTGCTGTCATAGATCTTCTTCACATAGATCGTATCCCTGGCCCGATTCCAGAGATACATCGTCTTGCCGGCCGTGTCGACCGAGATCCGAACCGGCGAACGCTTCTGCGCCGCCAGTGAGAACGCCCGCTGGATATCCGCCGCAATGACCGACGACGCCCGGTTCACCCGGGTCGCAGACATCGACTTGCCTACCTGCGGTGCGACCATCGCGACGACGATTCCAATAATGATGACGGAGACCAGAAGCTCGATGAGCGTAAAGCCCTGCCGCACCCCGCGTGCCGTCGGATTCATCGGCCTACCCAAAAAGTGTTCGTTCATTGACCCACGTTCATACGAGAAGCGTGCCCAGAGCTAAGTCTTTGCGAGACTTGCTCTTTAATGCAAGGGCGACGTTTTGTACAGGAAGTTAGTAGCTTGACTCGGATATAGTTTGCGGAGTCAGAACAGCGGAATCCAGCGTCGACTGCGCGGTCTGAAGGGTCCGAGGAGGCGGGGTTGGTCGAGAGAGGCGGTGATGGCGCAACTGTCGAAGGTGACCGTGGCGTCGTCCAACACGAGCGGTCCGCCGTCGACCAGGACTGCCCCCTGAATGGTGGCGCCGCCGGTCAGCGAGAGCGCGCCCCGGACCATGACGATCCCGACGAACGTGCCGCCGTCCAGGGCCAGGTCGCCGAGGACGACCAGGATCCCGTTCCCGGCACTGCCGCTCAGCGTTACATCGTGTTCATATAAGGATACGGGGCTGGCCAGCGCCGCGGATGCCCGCGCCAACTCCGCCAATCGCTCAATGGTGAGCGACCCCAGGGCGTTCGGTGGCCAGGTTCCCCCGCTATCAGCGGAAGCCACCGGTCCGGCGAGGGCACCGCCGGCCATGTCCAGATCGGCCAGTGATGCCACCTCCAAGGCGTGCGCGCCGCGGCACCCGACGGCACCCCAATCGACCCTCGACTGCGCGCCGACGTGGATGGCGCCGTTCGACCGAACCGCCGCGGTTACCTCCGCGGCGAGTTCGGCCGCGGTTGTGGTTGCAACGATCAACCCAAGGGTCGATGACTCGAGCAGCGGCGACACCGCCGTGGCGCGGACGAGGAACAGGTGGGGCGCGAGGCGCTCGATGGACGCGGATGACCGGATCCCCGTTGTCGAGAGCGCGCCTGCGGCGGGAACCGGGATCGTCAGATGGAGTCCCATCGAGTCGAGCTGTTCCGCCGGCCACTGCGCGACGGCCCGGGCGGCGGCGGATTGGGCGGCGAGGCGCAGCTCGAGGTCGCGCGCGGACGAACCGGCCACTCGCAGCTCCTGCTGTGCAATGAAATGAAGACCGACCGCCGTGACCTCGAGCGCGAGCAGACAGAGCAATGCGAGGAGCAGCACGACGCCATCGCGTTTCGTCTTCACGATCCTGCCCTGCCGTTCGGCAGAATTACAGTGAGTCCTTCCGTCCGTCCGGTCGAGTATTGCAGACCGGGCTTGAGCGTGATGCTGATTCTGAACCGCGCCACGTTGCTGCTGTCAGCGTGCACGAGCTGCAGTGTTGAAAGGCCATCGCGCAGGAATTCTTCGGTGAGCGGTTGCCTGCCTTCTCCGCCGAGACGGTAGCGCAGTGCGCGCTGCGAGAGGTAGTAGGTGCCGCTCTCGAAGATCATCGCGACCGCGCCGTCAGGCGGGGTTGCAGAAAGCGTGGTGCGGTAGATTTGCTCATCGGCAGAAGCGGCGCAGTGGGCCTGATCTCTGACGAATGCACTTAGCACGTGCACGGTTTCCTGCTGCGAACTGACCAGCAGGAGAGAATCCTTCGCGGGATCTGGCGCTCGTATGCCCCGTAGTCGCAGCCATGTAAGGTTTCCCTGCGACGCGCAGATGGTGCCGGAAGAACGGACCCAGCGACCGGCGAGGGAGTCTGCGGACGATGCGCGTACATCGCGGTCCGGGTCTGCGAGGCGGATCTCACGTGGCAGCACAAGCAACGTCATCCGCGCCGCATCATTGTGCGCAATACGTTCGGCGACTGCGCGTGCGAGGCGGCTCTGCGTGAGAAGCGCGGCGCTGAGGGCTGCGCCGATCAGCACGCTGAGTCCCAGCACGACAATACCTTCGACGACCGCGTATCCGTCGCGTGCGCGCAACATCAGTTTGATCACTCGCATAGGGGCCCCGCGCAGGGTACGAGTGGCAGTGGTGGCATTGCGACGCTCTCGACAAGCACGACGGGCACAAGTGGCAGTTCGCGTGACGTGATGGTGACGCGCAGTGAGCCCGGCATTGAGCTCGCTCCCCATGACACATGGAAGCGTCCCATGTCGCGTTCGCCTCCAGCGGCATCGTGTACTGCGGTCAGGGAATCGATAAGCGCGGACGCGATGCGCGATGCCGCTTCGCGATCCTCTGAAATGCGGAGCATGCGGCTGGCGAAGGCTGCACTGGCCGCCACTGAAACGACACCGACCGCGAGCAGCGTCATCGCGACAATGACTTCGACCAATCCGAACCCGTTGCGTTTCACCATACGCGGGGTCTGCCATAGGATGAAAATGTGACACCACCGACCGCGCCTCGCCTGCGCAGCGAGATGGTTCTGCTGGCAACACGTCCCAGGCCTAGCCCATCGTACACGAGTGTTGCGCTCGTCGCCTGCGTGCCGTCCAGCTGGATGAGCACAGCGAGCATTCCCGTTAACGCTACGGACTCGTCGATCACGCGGTCTCGTGAGGTGATGCGCACCGTTCCTGCGGCCGCATCGATCTGCATGTCCGCTCCGCCATGATGTATAGCAGACGCACGAGCACGGGCGGACGCGGCGACAATCGCGTCGCGAGCGGCGCGCACCGCGAGAATGTCACGCGCCGACGAGAACGGCGGAGCCGCAATACCGAGAATGATGCCGATCAGCGCGAGCGCGCAGGTGAGCTCGAGGAGTGTGAAGCCGGGGCGTTCTGAATTTTTCATGTGTGCATGGTTGCGCCGCCCGCGGGGCGCAGCCATGGCAGGATGCGACTAATCCAGGCCGTACTCGCGAATCTTGTACAGAAGCGCGCGCGAGCTTAGCTCGAGGAGCTCGGCGGCGCGGGTCTTGTTTCCGCCCGTTCGTTCGAGCGCCTGGCGGATGAGTCGCCGCTCGAGGTGCGCGCCGTGTTTCTTCACAGACAGATCATCGTCGGTGAGCTCGATCGATTCCTCCGGCAGTGCTGGCATGACGATGTGAGGCGGGAGATCATCCGCACCGATTTTGCGTGATTCGGCGAGGACCATGGCCCGCTCGACGGAGTTCTCGAGCTCGCGCACGTTGCCGGGCCACGTGTACTCGAGCAGCAACCGCATCGCATCCGCCTCCACGCCTTCGATGTCGAGGCGATGCTTGCGGTTGATCTGATCGACGAAATGACGCACGAGGAGTGGGATTTCATCGCGTCGTTGACGCAACGGCACGAGATGGATCGGTACTACGGCGATGCGGTAATACAGATCCCGACGAAATGTGCCCTTCCGCATCTCTTCATCGAGATCCTTGTTCGTTGCGCTCACGAGACGCACGTCGACAGTGCGCGACTTGTTGTCCCCCAAGCGGCGCACTTCGCCTTCCTGCAGCACACGCAGCAGTTTGACCTGAAGCGTAGCAGGCATCTCGCCGATCTCATCGAGAAACAGTGTGCCTC
The DNA here is from genome assembly GCA_039912685.1 of Longimicrobiales bacterium. Taxonomy (GTDB): domain Bacteria; phylum Gemmatimonadota; class Gemmatimonadetes; order Longimicrobiales; family RSA9; genus DASUXU01. The sequence goes on from JBDSPG010000404.1 coordinate 4,876, forward strand.
CCGATGCCGCCTCGAACAGCCCTGGTTTTTCGCGATCGGCGCCCGTGAATGCTCCCTTCGCATATCCGAACAGCTCCGACTCCAAAAGGTTTTCCGGAATCGCACCGCAGTTGACTGCTATGAACGCCTGGCTCTTGCGATCGCTCTCCGTATGAATGAGGCGCGCGATCAGCTCCTTGCCCGTTCCGCTCTCGCCGGTCACGAGGACAGCGGATGTATGCGGTGCAACCTTCGCAGCCACACTCAACGCTTTCGTCATGGCGGCCGACTTCGCGATGATTGCGCGATATCGGCCCTGTATGTTGACCTCCTCGCGCAGCCTTGTCACTTCTTCGCGCAGCGCTTCTCGTTCCTCCGCTTTACGTAGCGTGAGAATCAGCTGGTCCGGGCTGAACGGCTTCGGCAGGTAGTCATACGCACCCTGCTTCATCGCGGCGATCGCCTGCTCCGTTCCGCCGTACGCTGTCATCATGATGACGAGCTCTTCACCGCGTGACGCGCGATACTTTTCGAGGAATTCGGTGCCGCCGAGTCGTGGCATCCGGACATCGCACAAGACGATGTCTGGACGCCACTCGAGCGCGCGCGCGAGCCCCTCCTGGCCGTCGCTCGCGGTCTGCACTTCGTACCCTTCCTCGGACAGGATCAGCGATACCGTCTGGCGGAGGCCGGGCTCATCATCAATGACGAGGATCGTCATGTATCACTGTCCGCGTGCAAGGCTGGAAGAATAATGTGAAACTCCGCACCAGTGGGTGCGACGTTGCGTGCGCGTATTACGCCACCCATGCTCTCGATGAGCCGGGAGCAGACGGCGAGTCCGAGACCGGTCCCGCGTCCCGGATCCTTCGTCGTTACGAATGGCTCGAACACCTGTTCCAGCAGGTCCCGCGGGATGCCGGGGCCCGTGTCACGGACGTATAGGTCCACCACGTTGCCGGATTTCGTTTCTGGGTCATTCTGCGAACTCCAGCTGGTAGAAACGAGCCGCCGCCGGTGAGAGTAGTTTATCCCCGGCGGGTCTTCCTTGCGACGGGCCGGCATCTCTGCGGTCGGCGTGGCCGCTGCGCGTTCGCCGCATCGAACATACAACGCGCGCTCGCTGGAAGTCTCCATAGCGTCCGCTGCATTGACGAAAAGATTTACCAGCACCTGCTGAAGCTGGTACGGGTCGGCGCTGACACGGGCGGGGTGCGGCGCAAGCTCGACTTGCACATCCACGTCCGTAAAACGGCCCTGCGTGTGGACCAGCTCGATTGTCTCGCCGATCACCGTATTCACATCCACCACGCGGTTTATCGCTTCGCGCGGCCTCGCAAAATCCAGCAGACCACGGATAATGCGATCGATGCGCTGCGCTTCGCGTTGCGCTGCGACAATCAGCTCGTGCCGCTTCCCCGTTTCCCCGCGCTCGAGCAGCGCCATGTATCCAACGATCGCGCCGAGCGGGTTGCCGATCTCGTGGGCGATCCCGGAGCTCAGCCTGCCTACAGAAGCGAGCTTCTCGGTGCGGACCATCGCATCCCGCGCCTCGGTTAGCAACCGGTTGGTGTCATCCAGCGATGCAATATTCGCGGCAAGGGACTGTTGGTCCGCCAGCAACCGCTCCGCCATCTGACCGACCGATGCGGAAAGCCGCATCATCTCCTGCGTGTCGGCCGGCGGCAGCTGGGCGGGCGCCTTCCCGGTCGAGACGTCTTCGATGGCGGCGATCATCTGCTCGATCGGATGAAACAGCCGGCTCCGGAGCAGCACAAAGGCCATGCCGGCGAAGACTGTGACGTCGATAAGCAGCAGAAGACTGACGTAAACAGCAACACGGGCGGGCGGAAGCCTTGGAACTACAATGAGGATTGCGACGGCGCCGATGTAGAAGGCTCCGGCGAAGAGCAAGGCAAGTGGGGCGATGAGCTCGCGCCGGAGCGTGGGCAGCCGGGTCATCGAGCGTTGCTGCGTCGGTTATTCAGTCGAACACTGCACGTAGCCGGTTTCCAGCGCGGCGGGTGCAGCCGAGACCGGCGCTTCACCCACGCGAATCCCGCAGATGCGGGCCTCGACGCTCGGGTGAATGCTCGTCGCCGCCCAACCGTCGCCAGCAGCGTACGTAACTGTAATGGCAACGCCCGGGCTCAGAACAGGATTGGGGAGATCGGTCAAGTTCGAGGCGTATATGTGGTTGGTCTCAAAATAGCGCTCCTGCTCGCTGACCATCGATCGAAGGTCGGACACCATGGACGCCTCGTAGCCACGATCCTTCGAGCGCCACAACATGGCCACCGCCATAGCTGCCAGGATCCCGATAATCATCATCGCGGTCAGCAGCTCGAGCAGCGTGAAACCTTCCCGCCTCGGACGTTTCGTCATCGTGTCTTTTGCAGGGAAAGAGAAAACGGGCGGCGGCAGAGGCCGCCGCCCGTTTCAGCGACGAGATTACTCGCCGGTGCAGACTGGCGCTGTTGCGCCTGCCGTTGCTGCCTGGCTGAACACAATTGTGCAAAGCTGAGCGGTTGTCAGCGCTGCATGGTTGGCCGTTGCCGACCAGCCCGTCTGCGACGCGCCGCCGAGTGTGATCCGCACACCCTGCGAGGCAACGTAGCCCAGGTCCGTTGTGCTTCCTGCGTACGTGTACGTGTTGACCGGGTTTGCGTAGTAGATCTCCTGAGCGCTGCTCAGGTTACGCAGATCCGACGTCATCGACTTGAAGTACGCCTTCTCGCGTGTCTTGCCGAACTTCGGAATCGCGATCGCGGCGAGAATGCCGAT
>JBDSPG010000019.1:0-26698 GCA_039912685.1 Longimicrobiales bacterium
TTTCAACTATTTCGTGAACGATGCTCGCACCGCCCAGACCACCGCCCCATCACCGTTGCGACAGATCACGGGCGTGGAGCTGGTCATGAATGGTGTGAGCGAGCGGCCGAATGGCAATGGTACGTACACGAGGGTGCCGTTGAAGACCGCCGTGTTCTTCAAGAATCGGAGAAACTGATATGTCCGGGTCAATGCTTGCGTCGAAGCGCGAGGGATTCGCGCTCCCCATGGCCATCCTGCTCATCGGGTTCCTGACTGCCGGGCTGATGGCGGCGTACACGCGACAGAGCTCCGAGCGCTCGATCGTGAACAGCAATGGGTCACAGACCAACGCATTCGCCGTAGCGGAGGCCGGTCTCGAGAACTACATCGCCGCGGGCAGCACTACGTCCACTACCGCTACATACACGTTCTCCAAGGGTGTGGCGACGGTGGTCGCGACGCAGATCAAGGCGGCGGCGGTTCCTACCGACACCGCGATCTGGCTCGTGCGCTCCACGGGTGTTGCAAACGGAGGCACACCGACCAACCCGGCGGCACGCCGTACCGTGGCCCAGATCGCATATCGCGTCTCCCCGACCCTGCAGGTACTCTCGTCCTGGACGAGTCTGAGTGGTATCGATAAGAACGGCCTTTCGGGAAATGTCTCGGGCACGGATAGATGCGGCGTAAACGCGACACTCGCGGGTGCATCGGTTCCGACCGGTCTGCTGACCGGCAAGACTGAACCGTTCAGTGGAAATCCGCCCATTAGTGAAATGGGCACGGTCGCCGAGGCGGCGGCGAAGGTGAAGATCGACTGGGCCGGGATTGTGAATACGTCCGGTTCCTCGATCAGCCCCGACCTCATCTACTGCTACCCCGGAACGAGCAAGTATGACGTTTTGCGTTCGCCCTGTAGCCCGTTCCCGGCAGCCGGGTCGTTCACGAGCACCTACTGGCCGACCATCCTGATAAATGGATCGGGTCCGTTGCCGGGCAACGGTCATGGCACGCTGGTCGTTACGGGGGACCTCACGCTGGGCGGTGGCGACATCTGGGAAGGCATCATTCTCGTCGGTGGCACAATTACGGACAATGGTAATGGCGACATTCAGGGTGCCGTGATCAGCGGTTTGAACGTAAAGCTCGGCGACGCCGTCCCTCCGTCCTCGAAGGCGAACGGTACGAAGGAGTACTCATACAATTCCTGCTCGGTCGCCAATGCAACTAATTTCATGGGCAAGCTGAGTGCTATGCCAAATGCCTGGATGGACAACTGGAGCGCGTGGTGAACCGTGGGAGCGCGTGGTGAACCGTGCTAAATGGCGGTAAATAAAGGGCTGTAAGAGCAAAACTCTTGACAGTCAGACCTAGCTGGGTGTAGCATGACTAGCCATCCTGATAGGCCTCCCTCTTAAAATTTACCCAGAGTCCGATCAATGGGACTATTCGGTCGAACGAAAGTGTCGGCCGGTCTCGACATCGGTAGCGGCTTCGTAAAGCTTGTCGTTATCGATCACTCGAAATCGGAACCGGAGATCGTACAGGTAGCAACGAGTCCGCTCGTGCCTGATGCGATCGTCGAAGGCGAAGTCATGGACCCTGCCCTCGTGGCGGAGACCGTGCGCGCCATCGTGGAGAGCGCTGGCCTCAAGAAGAAAGAGGTCATTGCTGCCGTCGGTGGTCACGACGTCATCGTAAAAAAGATTCCGATGGACCGCATGAGCCAGAACGATGCTCGTGAGGTCATCCGTTGGGAGGCGGAGCAGCACGTTCCATTCGACATGGAGAATGTGCAACTCGACTTCCAGATCCTGGATCCGAACGCGACGTCGCCACAGATGCAGGTGCTGCTCGTCGCGGCGAAGCGCGAGCTCATTGAGAATCGCATGAACCTGCTATCAGACGCCGGCCTCGATCCGGTCATGATCGATGTCGAGGCGTTCGCCCTGCACAACGCTTTCGAGTTCAATTATCCGGACAGCAACGAAGGTATGATCGCACTCGTCAATATCGGGCACGAGACGACGAACATGAACCTGGTGGAAAACGGTTCTCCGATCCTGATTCGGGACATCCCATTCGGCACGCGCCGTCTTCGGGAGACACTTCAGCGCGAGAAGGGCCTCACGGCGGAGCGCGCGGAAGCCGTCCTGCAGGGACGCGGCGATCGGGAGCAACTGCGCAGCATGGTAGAAGAGCGGGCGGATGAGCTCGCTGTCGGCATCGAACGCGCGGCCGCGTTCATTACTGCGCAGGCAGGCGGTAGTGGAATCAACCGTGTGTTCGTGACCGGCGGTGGTGCGGCCATTCACGGAATGGTCGAAGCGCTCGGCACCCGGCTTGGTGTTCGTGCGGAGATGGCAAATGCGCTCCAGCGCCTTACGGTTCGGCCGGAGGTCATGGAGGCGGTACCGATCAATGAGCTTGCACCCATGCTGATGCTGCCCATCGGCCTGGCCCTGCGGCACACGTAGAAGGCGACTCATGATCGAGATCAATCTTCTCCCGGGGTCCGTAAAACGGACCAAACGCAAGGGAATCAGCCTGCCGACGGGCAAGCTGACGAGCATGAAGCTGCCGAAGCTGGACCGCGTTCTCGCGGCCTCCATCGGCATGACCCTGCTCGGCGTATTGCTCCTCCTCTATATGCAGGTCGGCGGATCACGACGTCTCAAGGCTGCCACCGACGGGGAAATGGCACTGCAGCGTGATACCCTGCGACTGTCGGTTGAGATCGCAAAGACTGCCTCATTGCAGGCGAAGCAGGATACGATCAAGGCCAAGCTCACCGTCATTCAGCAGCTCGATGGCGGGCGCTACAACTGGGCGCACATCATGGATGAAATCGGCCGTGCAGTGCCCGACTACACATGGCTGGTCTCCATCATGCCCGCGGAACGCGATGCCGACGTACCGGCCTTCAAGATCGAAGGACGCATGGGCAACGCGTTCGCGCTGCCGAAATTCATCCAGGACCTCGAGTCGTCTCCGTTCATCGCCAATGTGGCGTTGCGCGGGTCCGATCCGCTCATAGAGAACAAGAAACCGCTCTACGGTTTCGTGATTGAAGCGCAGTACGAGGAACCGCCGGTTGACATGATTCGCACAGAACCTCTGTTCGGACCCGGCATGGCGCAGCCCGACTCCGCGATCACCTCCGCGCCTGCGAAAACGCCGGTGAAGCAGCCAGCGCCGGCGGCGAAGAAAGCAGGAGGAGAGTAGCATGGCACTTCTGCCAACAGACAAGAAACAGCAGAACACGCTGATGGTCGGTGTCATCGCGCTCGTTCTCGCGTTCGGCTTCTACTTCTTCCGCTACAAGAAAATGAAGGCGGAGTTCGTCGCGAAGGAAGCAAACATCCTGGTGCTCACCGATGTCGTGGATGCGCTTAAGGCGAAGAAGGCTCGCTACGGCAACCTCGACAAGCAGATGGCGATCTACGAGCAGCACATGAAGCGGCTCGAGGAGCTCATCCCGCAGCGGCAGGATGTGCCGGCACTGCTTTACGCAATCGCGGAACAGGCGCAGCTCGCGAATATCGCCTATGGCGGTATCAAGCCGACGCTCTCGGAGCCGGTGGCGTACTACTCGCGTGAGCTCTACGACATCACGGTGAGCGGGACGTACCACGATATCGGCGCGTACATCGCCGGCATTGCATCGCTGCCGCGCATCATCAAGGTCGGCGACATGCGCATGATTGTAGATGCGAATGCCAAGCCGCGCGCGGATGGCGCCCCCACCGTAAAGGCGACGTTCTCCATCGAGACGTACGTCATTCCCGCACCCGGTGAAGTCAAGGCGGATCCGCCGAAGAGGGGCGCATGAGACACTCGATGACCGCGGCGGCATTGCTGCTGATCGTTCTGGCCGTACCTGTAATCGCGCAGACGCCTGCGACTCCGTCGATTACACCGCCGTCGGCGCCGCCAACGCTCGTTTTCGAGCGCGAGGTGTTCGACTATCCGATCGCCGGACGGCGCGATCCGTTCCGTCCGCTGAACTCGAATGACACATCCGGTCCATTGTTCACGGAGCTCACGATCACCGGCATCGTGTATATGGCGGACTCGTCGCGCAGCATTGCGACGTTCGTTGATCTGAACCAGAAGCAGTACCGCATGCGGCGTGGCGACCGGGTCGGCAACGCCATGGTCCAGTTCATCGACAAGACCCGCGTCGTGTTTTCCATTGAGGAGTTCGGTATGAAACGGCAGGAATCACTAATGATGAGCCAACCCGGTCAGGGGGTAAATAAATGATCACGACGATCGCGCTCTGGCTCGCGGCGCTATTCGCGCCGGATTCCCAGATCACATGGTTGAGCGTGTCCCCCGTGTCGGATCGGACCGAAGTAGTGATCCGCGTCGAGGGGACAGTAACGGTCAAAGACTTCATGATGGACGACGGCAGACTCGTCGTCGACATCACCGGCGCGAGACAGAGCCAGCAGGTGTCGCAGACAATCAATCGCGGCGGTATTTCGCGCGTGCGGATCGGGCCGTTCCAGCCGAACGTCGCACGAGTCGTGGTTGAGCTGTCCCAGCCGCTCGAGTACAAGGTGACGCAGGAAGAAGGACTGATACGCGTCCGCTTCCCGAACCGTGGCGGCCTGTTCGAGCCGTGGAGCGCGCAGGTCAACTCGCGCACGGCCGCTGCCGAACCTGCAGCGAAACAGTCCGTGCCGCTCGGCAAGGTTGAGTATGAGCGCAGTGCGCCGAAGCAGGTCCGCGTGCAGGAGCCGCTCCTGATCGTTACATATCGGGACCGTCCGCTGTCTGAAGTGCTCGGCGATATCTCGTCCCTCTCCGGCCGCACCATCCTGGCGAGTCCGAAGGTAAAAGCGAGTCCGATCACTGCGGACATCATGGCGCCGGGCCTGCCATGGTCAGTCGCGCTCGAGACCATTCTCGAGGCGAATGGCCTGATTCAGCGCACTTTGCCGAACGGCGCAATCATTGTCGAAGATCAGACCGCGCTCGCGGAGCGCGACAAGAACCAGACGCTGGTCACGGTCAACATTCCGCTGCAGCACGTTGATGCGGACTCGGTGGCGGTCGCAGTGCAGAGCGCACTGACGCCCGTTATCGGCAGGGTCTCCTTCGTGCAGGCGTCTAATTCGCTACTCGTCACGGACGCGCAGGCCGGCGTCGACCGCGTCATGAGCATCATTAAGCTCATCGACGTACCGTCTGCGATGGTCGACATCGATGCCGTGATCGCATTCGTTGACCGTACCACGCTCGAGGCCATGGGTGTTGTCTATGACCTGAAGGACTCGCGCGGCACACAGCTGCGCGGTCTCGCCGACAACTTCAACGATGAAAATGGCAACGGCGTATTCGATCCGAACGAGTCGACGACGGACAACGTGATTCTCCTCGGCGGCAACTCCATTGCGGCGCTCGGCAACGCCAACGTGCGTGTCGCCGGGCCGGCACTGACCCTTGCGACATCGCTCGTACTCGGACGGCATACGCTCATCTCATTCCTGGAAGCGTTGCAGACGGTGAGCCTGAGTGATATCCAGGCGAAGCCCATGGTCCGCACGCTCGACAACTACCTCGCTCGCATCCAGGTCGGTGAGCGCACGCCCATCCGTGTGGTAGACGCGCAGAGTGCCGGCGGAGCGGGCGCGCCACGCGCTCAGGTACGCACGGAAAACACGGGTATCATTCTCGAGGTAACGCCGCATGTGACCGGCAATCAGATCCAGTTGCGCATGCACGCGGAGCGCTCCAACATCGGCGCTGCAGGTGGTGGCGAGATCACGTTCCAGACGCAACAGTCGGACAACGTTGTCGTCGTCCAGGATGGACAGACCGTCGTCGTGGGTGGACTCACGATCGTGGAAAAGACCAAGTCGCGTACTGGTATTCCGTTCCTCATGGATCTGCCCGTCATCGGCGCGCTTTTCCGTAATGATCGGGAACAGGAGAACAAGCGGGATCTTCTCGTGTTGGTTACGCCTCATATCGTGAGGGAGCAGTGAAAAAACAGGACGCAGTCAAACCTGTAAAAAGAGGCGCCACCATGCGCGCATTTATCGATCGAACCGGCAACGGCCGGCCGTCACTCCTCCGGTTCGCTGTGCTGTGCGGAGCGTTGCTGCTCGGCTTGGCTGCATGCGAAGGCGACAACCTCTTTAATGGTGGCTCGCGGGGCATCGGCGGACCGCCGGTCGTCACGTCCGTTGTTGCACCGACGACGGCGCGCGAGGGCGACAAGGTGGACGTTCGCGTGAAGGCCATCGGACGCCGCGGCATCGTGAAGATCGATGTCCGGTTCCGTGGTGCCGTCAACGTGGACAAATCCATTGTGGTCGAGCCGTCTTCGCCAGATACCGTCACAGTCGACGTTTCCGTCGATCTGCCCGCTGCCGCGAACGATTCGACGCTCCGCATCGAGGCAACTGCCACCGACCAGTTCGGCGGCGTCAGCGAGATCGTTGCACGTACGGTCCGGATTACCGACTCGTCCGCGCCGAACGTCAGCGCGACCGTGGGTTCCACTACCGCCAGCGCAGGCGGCACGATCAAGTTGACGATTAGTGCGAGGGACGAGCTCGGCCTGAAACAGGTCGGCTACGCGGTCGTTACGGCCAAGGGAGACACGCTCGGCGGAATACCGACGTTGATCAATGCATCGGGCATCACGCGCGACACGGTATTCAACATTCAGCTGCCCGCCACTTTGCAGCCGTCGGAAGTGAAAGTCATCGGTATCGCCGTCAACGCGTCGAATCAGCGAGGGGTATCCATCCCTTTAGCCGTAACGGTGGTCGATCAACTTAAGCCGACTGTATTGATCACCGAGCCCAATGACGGCGACTCCTATCCGCTGCGTGACAGCATTGCCATCCGCGTTCGCGTAGCGGATGCAAGCGGCATCGCCTCCGTAACCTTGCGCGGCATATCGTTCCGCTTCTTCCCGGATTCGACACAGAACGCTACACCGATCGTCCGCTTTCCGGCGATCACAATACCATTCCCGCAGGGGCCTGATCGGCCGCTGCCCATTGATACCACGCTCTTCCGTTATCTGAAGCCGACGACCGATACGACATCGGAACCGGTCTATCTCATCGTTGAAGCTCGCGATGCGCAGGGTAACGTGGGCGTTGATACAGTCCGCATAATCGCGGGCCCTCGCGTCGTCATTCTGAATCCTGTGACCGGCGCGATTGCGCGGGTCAACAGTGACCTGTTGATCCGTATGCAGGCGAACGATCCGCAGGCTGGCCTGGACAGCCTCAAGCTGTTCGTCACCGGCGTGCAGCAGGACAGCTTCGTCTTCAAGAACCTCGGTTCTACGCGTGAACAGATCGAGCGAACCGCGACGCTGCGTATCGGCGGACAGACGGGCCAGATCACGCTGCGCGCGCAGGTGTTCAACTCGCTAGGTGTGCGCGGTACGACAAGTAATGCGCCCATCATCAACATCACAACGCAGCTGAGCGGAGATACCGTCGCGCCCCGCGTACAGCGGCTGCTTATTTCTGCGGACCGTATCGAGCTGAATGACTCGATCAAGGTTCGGGTTACGGCAACCGACGATGCGGGCAGCGGGATCACCCGCATCGGCGCCGTCGTCATTACGATACCGGCGAACGAGAGCGCGCTCGTTCCGCGCGACACGTTCTACCTCCTCTCGCGCGTGTTCAGTCCTGCGCTGGGCGGCACGCCGGATACGACATTCTCATTCCAGCTTAGCGATACGTACAAGGAGACGGGTGCGGCGCGGTTCCCGTTGCCGTTCACCATTCAGGTTCATGCCTTTGCAATTGACGGACAGGGTCTGTGCGGTGCGAGCGTGCAGGAATCGATGCAGTCGCTGCTGTGCCAGGCAATCCCGGGCCAGGCCGGCTTCTTCGTTGCAGCCGGCCAGACCGGCCGCGTCTACAATCCGACGGCTGTCATCGGTTCGAGTGTGGGTCTCCCCTTCGGGGCAGAGATCGCGGACGCGATCGCAGACACATTGAAGGGCCGGCTGTATCTGTCGAACTTCTCCGGCAACCAGGTGGAAGTGCTGTCGATGGCAGACACGGCGTTGAAGACGCCGATCGGTGTCGGTTCACAGCCATGGGGTCTCTTCCTCATACCAGGAAGGACCTCACCCGATGACACGCTGATGGTCGCGAACTCGGGCGGTACGAACATCTCCTTCGTGCCGACGAACACACTGCTCGAGGATCCGACACGAAGGCTGCTCACGCCCAATGAACAGCTCTTCGAGATCAATGAAGACTTCGTCAACGGATTCCTGCGTTACTCGGCCGGGCGTACGCTAGACTTCAGCGACCGCCCGCAGTTCATTGCCGAGGATCGCAATGGCGTAATCCTCTACTCGACGAAGCCGACGACGGCCGCGCAGCCCGGCACGATTCGAAAGGCACTCGCGGATCCCACACCGGCGATCCCGAACGACACGGTGCGGCCGGAGCCGAGCATCCTGTTCACCCGCGACGGGATCTCGCCGTCGACTTCCGTCTGGGCGATCGCGCACGTCGACAGTATCAGAATAATCGGCAGCGCCCTTACGGATGACCAGGCGATCATCTTTGACCATGTTCCCGGATTCCCTACCCGGATCATCAAGTCCTATGGTGGAACGGCGAACTACATCTCTTCCGACATGTTCGCGGATCTCGCGGCGCGGGGTTCCGATGCCACGGGCGAACGGGGCATTTTCAACCTTGGCGCAATCGCGCTTAAGGACACCACGTTCGTCGCCGCATCGGGGGACATGGGTACCATTGCATTCGGTGAAGGTGCAACGCCGGGTACCGGCCGAATCTTCCTGTGGACGGCAGGTGCGAGCGCTGCTGGTGGCGGTATCAACGCATCGGGTACAGCCGACCTCGTAGGCAACGCATCCGAGCGTGTGACAGGCCTCAGCCTGAGCCGCAACGGCAAGCTTGGCGTAGGCCGCGGAACCACCTCCACATACTTCTTCAGCAATAACGTGCAGGAAGAGGGTGTGTTGCGTCTCCAGGGTATCTTCGGGATCGGTGTCGCCGGCGGTAACGGCGGCGTCGCGCTCCACCCGCATCACACGGATGTCGTCCCGTCGTCCACGTTCAGCAATGACAGCACGATTGCGTTCATTGCAACGTCCAACCGGTCCATCAAGGTCGTGGACACGTTCCACTTCTTCGAGCGCGGTGACGTACCGATACGTGACAATATCATCGGCCAGCTGCGGGCCGCACGAGCACCTGCTTCGGCAAACATAGGGCTCACGCCAGCGAAGTGTGATTACACCGTGGCACAGTTGTACGGAGTTACAGCGACGAACAATGTCGTGATCGTGAACGTCAGGAAACGAGATATCCTGAAGGGTACGAACCAGACGTGCACGCCGTAGCAGCCAAGGCCTCCCCGGCTGGACAACCCCAAAGGGCCTCGGTATATACCAGGCAAGGGTAACAACGAGAGCCCGGTCTTGCACCGGGCTCTTTGCCTTTTGTGGGCGCGCGGTTGACGCGCTCATGCATTTTGAATGAACACGCGGAGACGCACTTGCACTTCACGTTCCGTACGGCGGGCGAATCACACGGCCGCGGTCTGGTCACTCTCATAGAGGGTGTTCCCGCCGGCCTGTCGTTGAGCGCAGTGAACGATATCGATCCAGAGCTCGTGCGCCGGCAGGGCGGTTACGGCCGCGGCGGTCGCATGAAAATCGAGCGCGATGCCGCCGAGTTCATGGCAGGAGTGCGCCTGGGTGAAACCATCGGGTCTCCGCTTGCTATGGTCATCGCCAATCGCGACTGGCAGAATTGGCAGGCGGCCATGGCGTATGAGGCGCCCGGAACTGATGTCGAGGAAAAGACGCTGCGACGCGTTCACTTGCCACGACCCGGACACGCCGACCTCGTTGGTGTTCTCAAATACGATCGCGCGGATGCGCGCGATGTGCTCGAACGTGCGTCCGCGCGCGAGACCACCGCTCGCGTTGCCGCTGGTGCCGTTGCGAAGAAGCTGTTGCGCGAATTCGGTATTACCGTGGGTAGTCACGTGGTGATGCTGGGCGGGATCGAGGCGGAGCTGCCCGCCGAGTTGCCGGAAGACCTGAACGCAGTCGTGGACGAATCGCCGCTGCGCACCATCGATCGCGACGCGGAAAGACGCATGATCGCAGCCATCGATGATGCGAGAAGCAATGGCAATACGCTCGGTGGTGTCTTCGAGGTTGTGGCGCGCGGGATGCCCGTCGGTCTCGGCAGTCATGTCGCGTGGGATCGCAAGCTCGATGGACGCATAGCCCACGCGCTGATGTCGATCCAGGCAATGAAGGGCGTCGAGATCGGGATGGGCTTCCGATCCTCTGCCCTGCCCGGGTCCGAAGTGCATGACGAAATCGAGAGCGATCCCGAAATGGCGCTCACGGGCGGGTACCGCCGCCGTCGCAACAATGCCGGCGGTCTGGAGGGTGGTGTCACGACCGGCGCGCCAATCGTCGCGCGCGTAGCCATGAAACCGCTGTCCTCGCTCATGAGGCCGTTGCAGAGCGTGGACCTGAGAACGGATGCACCCGCGGATGCAGTGCGCGAGCGCAGCGACGTGGTAGCCCTGCCCGCCGCAGGCGTCGTCGGAGAGGCCATGCTCGCCATTGTCCTCGCCAACGCCATGCTGGAGAAGTTCGGCGGGGACAGCCTCCGCGAGATGAGGCGGAACTACGACGGGTATATGGAGCAGCTCGCCGACCGTCGTGCGGCCATCGAGCGGACTGCGGCGGAAGCGGAAGGCTGACCACGTGGACGGCCCGGAGGTACGCAGGATCGTGCTCGTGGGCTTCATGGCGGCCGGGAAGTCCTCGATTGCACCCCGTCTCGCACTTGCACTCGGCTGGCGGGTACTCGACGTCGACGCGGCCATTGTCGCTGCCGCCGGACGGTCGATTGCAGCCATTTTCCGCGATGACGGCGAGCCGGCGTTCCGCCGGTTGGAGGCGGAATTGACAGCCAGGCTATCCTCCGGCCCGCCGGTGGTCGTCGCGCCGGGCGCCGGCTGGATCACGAATCCGGAACGCAGGGAAGTTCTCGAGGACCGGGCCACGCGGGTGATCTGGCTCAGAGTATCTATAGATGAAGCGTTGCGCCGGGCACGGGGCGATGGGACGGAACGGCCGCTGCTGCAGGGCGCCGAACCCAAGAGTGAAGCAACACGGCTGCTCGCAGAGCGCGAGCCGCTTTACGCCTCGGCCGATTTCACGATCGATGTCGACGGGCGGTCAGAAGACGAAGTAGTGGACGACATTCTTACATGGCTAAAGACAAGTATCTCGTAATCGTCGAGTCGCCCGCGAAGGCGAAGACGATCGGCAAATATCTCGGCCCGGACTATCGGGTTCGCGCATCGGTCGGTCACATCCGTGACCTGCCTGCTCGCGAGCTCGGTGTAGACGTCGCAAACGGCTTCGAGCCGACGTACGTCACGATTCGCGGCAAAGGCAAGGTGATCCTGGACCTGCGTCGGGACGCAGAGGGTGTGCGCGAAGTTCTGCTCGCGACCGACCCTGATCGCGAAGGTGAAGCGATCGCCTATCACGCGGCCGAGCAGCTTGGCTTCGAGGAAAAGGGCGCGCCCCGGTTCCGGCGCGTGCTCTTCCACGAGATCACGAAGAAGGCGATTCAGCAAGCCATCGATTCGCCGATCGAGCTCGATATGAAGAAGGTGATGGCGCAGCAGGCGCGCCGCATTCTCGATCGTCTCGTCGGCTATAAAGTCAGTCCGCTCCTCTGGAAGCCGATCCGCCCGGGCTTGTCCGCCGGCCGCGTGCAGACCGTCGCGCTCCGCCTGATCGTCGAGCGCGAAGTGGAGATCCGCGCGTTCACCGCTGAGGAATACTGGTCGATCACGGCGCAGCTCGAGCGCGCGGGCACGGAGTTCGAGGCACGGCTGCATCATATCGACGGCAAGGCATTCCGTCTCGAGAACGAAGAATCTGCCACGGAAGTGCTGGCCGCGATCAAGGGCCTGCCGTTCGAGGTCACGGAGATCAAGCGCCGCGAGCGCCTCAAGAATCCGCCACCGCCGTTCACGACATCGACACTGCAGCAGGAAGCCGCGAAGCGTCTCGGCTTCACCGCGCAGCGCACCATGCGTACCGCACAGCAACTCTATGAAGGTGTCGACGTCGGCAGCGAAGGGTCCGTTGGTCTGATTACCTACATGCGTACAGACTCCACACGAATTTCCGCTGAAGCGGCTGGTGTTGCGCGCTCATGGGTGAAAGATCAATTCGGCAACCGCTACCTGCCTGATGCTCCGCGACTATGGGGCGGAAAGCAGGCGAAGGGCGCGCAGGAAGCGCATGAAGCCGTCCGACCAACTGATGCAGCACGCACCCCGGATGATGTGAAGCGCTATCTCGAGCGGGATCAGCTTCGCCTGTACGAGCTCATCTGGTTGCGCTTCGTCGGTGGGCAGATGTCACCCGCGGTCTATGATACGACGACTGTCGACTACGACCTGCCCGGCAAAAACCAGCACACGTATCTCTTCCGGTCTACCGGATCGATCGTCAAGTTCGACGGGTTCACGCGGCTGTATACCGAAGCGAAGGAAGAGGGCGATCACAAAACGCTCGATGAGCTCGCACCGCTCCCCGAACTCGACAAGGGCGACCGCGCGAATCTCAAGGCTGTCGTACCCGCGCAGCATTTCACGCAGCCGCCGCCGCGCTTCACGGAAGCAAGTCTCGTCAAGGAGCTGGAGCGCCTGGGCATCGGACGTCCGTCCACGTATGCGCAGATCATCTCCACGATCACCGACCGCGAGTATGTGAAGCTCGAGCAGAAGCGCTTCGAGCCTACACCGCTCGGCGAAACCGTCGCGACCGTGCTCGTGCGCCTGTTCCCCGACCTGTTCAGTGTCGGCTTCACCAGCGAGATGGAGCTGGAGCTCGACAAGATCGAGGAAGGTGAGCTCGACTGGCGTAACGTGCTGCAGACGTTCTATGACCCGTTCGAGAAACAGCTCGAGAGTGGTGCGAAGAACAGCGACGCCGTTATCCGCGATACCGTGTCCGCCAATGATGCGAAGTGTGAGAAGTGCGGCAGCGACATGCTCGTGCGCTGGAACCGCTTCGGCCGATTCCTCGGCTGTTCCGCCTACCCCGAATGCAAGAACACGCAGTCGCTCAATGATGAGAAGAAGCCGGAGCCTGTACCGCTCGGCATCCCATGTCCGCGCGATGGCGCGGAGCTTGTCGAACGTGAGGGACGCTTCGGCAAGTTCGTCGCGTGCAGCAACTATCCTGAATGCAAGTACACGCAGCCGAAAACCATTCCCGGCCTCAAGTGTCCGACGTGCGAGATCGGTGATGTCGGTGAGAAGCGTACACGTCGTGGCAAGTCCTTCTGGGGCTGCACACGCTATCCCGATTGTGACTGGTCCAGCTGGGATCTGCCTCTGCCCATACCGTGCACGCAGTGTGAATCGAAGTTCGTCGTCAAGAAATTCAGCAAGACGCGAGGCGAGTGGGTCAAGTGCCCGCAATGCAACAGCGAGTACACGCTCAGCTCGCAAAACGAGCTGGAGATGTCATCCGGACCGCGGCCCACACCGGAGCATCTGCGCCGCGAAAAGCGTGTCATGAAGGAAGTGCGCAAACCGACGCTCACGAAGAAGGCTGCAAAGGCCGCGCGCATCGCGCGTGAAGAAGCAGAGGATGCCGCGGCGTTCGCTAGCATGGGCATCACCAATGGCAAGAAGGCCGTGAAGAAGACCGCGAAAAAGACGGCAAGGAAAAAATCCGTTGTAAAGAAAGCGACGGCCAAGACAACGGCGGTACCGAAGACAACGGCGGCAGCGAAGCAAGCGCCGGCAACAAAGGCGCCCGTCAAGAAAGCCGCTGCAAAGAAGAAGTCAGCGAAGAAGAAGGCGGGATCGCGGAAGTAGGAGACGCCATGCCCGAGCTGCAGGTGATTGGAGGCGGTCTCGCGGGATGCGAGGCGGCGTGGCAACTCGCAGAGCGCGGCCACAGTGTGAAGCTTGTCGAGATGCGGCCGGTGCGGGGCACACCCGCGCATCAGACCGATGACCTCGCCGAGCTCGTCTGCACCAACTCCTTCAAGAGCGAAGACACCAGCAATGCACACGGCCTGCTCAAGGCCGAGATGCGCGACCTCGGATCCGTGCTGCTGGCGGCCGCCGATGACGCGCGCGTTCCCGCAGGCACTGCACTCGCCGTCGACCGCGTGCTCTTCGCGCAGGCCGTCACCGCTCGCGTGGCCGGCCACCCGCGCATTCAGCTCGTGCGGGACGAAATGCTCGCGCTTCCCGATACACCTGCAGTCATTGCATCCGGACCGCTCACTTCGGATTCGCTCAGTGCATCCATTCACAGTCTTTTAGGCGACGGCGGACTCGCGTTTTATGACTCGATTGCGCCGATCGTAGCGGGAGACTCCATCAACTTCGACATCGCGTTCTATCAGTCGCGCTGGGGCAAGGGTGATGGCGACGATTATGTGAACTGTCCGATGTCGCGCGAGCAGTACGAAGCGTTTCTCGCAGCGTTGCGCGAGTCCGACGTGTACCCGGGCCACGAGTGGGAGAAGATTCCATACTTCGAGGGGTGCCTGCCGATCGAAGTTTCTGCCGGCCGCGGTGATGACACGCTGCGCTTCGGGCCCATGAAGCCCGTCGGACTGCGCGACCCGCATACAGACAACAGGCCGTATGCTGTTGTGCAGCTGCGGCGCGAGGACTTCGAGGGCCGCATGTGGAACATGGTGGGTTTCCAGACGCGCCTCCGCACCGGCGAGCAGCGCAAGGTGTTCACCATGATACCAGGACTCGAGAACGCGGAATTTCTGCGCACCGGTTCCATTCATCGCAATACGTACCTCAACTTCCCGTCCGCGCTGAACGAATACGGCGCCCACGCATCCCGACCGGACCTCATCTTTGCCGGGCAGCTGACGGGTGTCGAAGGGTACATGGAGTCTGCCGCATCAGGGATTGTTGCAGGCATCAATCTGCATCGTGTTGTGAGCGGCCTCGACGCAGCCATTCCCCCGAGCACGACGATGATGGGTGGACTCATGCGCTATCTGCGTGAGGCGAGTCCCGGCAACTTCCAGCCGATGAACTCCAACTTCGGACTGCTCGACTCGATGGAAGGGCGCATCCGCGACAAGGACGAGCGGAAGAAGCGCACGGTCGCGCGCGCGCGCGAAAACTTCGCGATGTGGGCTGCCGATGCGGGCGCGCTGGCCGCGGACGCCGGCGCAACAAACGCGATCTCCGCCGCGGACAACGCGAATGCCTGAAATCCCCGCGTTCGGCGCCGCGGAAGATTATCTCCGCGAGATCGAGTCCGGACGTCAGCTCAGTCCGCACACCGTCGCAGCATATCGCCGCGACCTCCTGCAGTTCGCGGCTTTCCTCACACAGAAACTCGAGCGCGCCGACTGGCAGTGGACCGATGTCGATCGGCTGACCATCCGCGCCTATCTCGGACAGCTCACACGATCCGGACTCGCGCGCAGAAGTATCGCGCGCAAACTTTCCGCCGTGCGCGCCTTCTTCCGATTCCTTCATCGCGAGGAAATCGTCGAGACCAATACCGTTCGCGCGGTACGTTCACCCAAAATCGAACGGAAGCTGCCCGCCTGGCTTACCGCCGCCGAAGTCGAGAAGCTCTTTCTTGCCGCCGAGATCCGAGGCGGGCAGGGCAACTTCCGCGATGCCCGCGACTACGCCATGCTCGAGCTTTTCTACGCCACCGGTATGAGACTCTCCGAGCTGCACACGCTCGACCTCAACAGCGTCGACACCATCGCAGGGCAGGTGCGCGTCCTCGGCAAGGGGCGCAAGGAACGCATCATCCCCGTCGGCAGGGCCGCACTCACCGCACTGCGGCGATACGAGCCCCGCCGCATGGAGATCGCTCCAAAAACCGCCGCCGACCGTCGGGCCCTATTCGTCTCCGAACGCGGCGCCCGCCTCTCACGACGCCAGATCCAGAACGTCATGAAGGCCTTCCTCGAACAGGCTGCCGATGACGCCGGACTGTCGACCCACTCCCTCCGCCACAGCTTCGCCACCCACCTCCTCGACGCTGGCGCCGACCTCCTCGCCGTCAAGGAACTCCTCGGCCACGCGTCCCTCTCAACCACCCAGATCTACACCCACACCTCCAAGGAACGCCTCAAAAAGGTGTACGAACAGGCGCATCCGCGGGCCTGACCGAACAACGGACTGTTTCTCGCTAAGAGCGCTAAGGAACGGCGAAGGGACGGATTAGCGGCCAGCGGAAACACCCCAATGAAAAATAATCTGTTGTTAAACAACAAAAAAACGAGATGGACGCGGTGACCGGAGAGCAGCCGTAGCACGGGTCGTCCGACGCCGCCCCGCTTAGCGAACTTCGCCCTTCCTTCGCGCCCTTAGCGAGAAATATCCGTTGTCCCTATCCCTCTGACCCGTTCCGCCCGTGCGGGGTATTCCACGGTCCTGTAAGTTTGGCAGTAGTGGTCGTCTGAAATCGGGACCGGAAGAGGAAAATGGCTGGGATACACGGAACGACAATTATCGGCGTTCGTCACAATGGCCGGGTCGCGCTTGGCGGCGATGGTCAGGTGACGCTGGGCGATACGGTAATGAAGGCGAACGCCTTGAAGGTTCGGAAGCTGAAGGACGGCAAGATTGTCGCGGGTTTCGCCGGCTCGGTGGCGGACGCGTTCACGCTGTTCGAGAAGTTCGAGGAGAAGCTGGACCGATATCCGGGCAACCTGCCGAAGGCAGTGGTGGAGTTAGCCAAGGAATGGCGGACGGATCGGTTCCTACGTCGCCTTGAGGCGCTGTTGGCGGTAGGGGACAAGGAGCACCTGTTCATCATCAGCGGTGACGGCAATGTCGTGGAGCCGGATGATGAGATTGCCGCGATCGGCAGCGGCGGCGGCTATGCGCTGGCCGCGGCGCGCGCGTTCAAGGCGGAGTCGGGTCTGACAGCGGCGGAGATCGTGCGTAAGTCACTGGAAGTCGCGGCGGACATCTGCATTTACACGAATCGCAACATCACGGTGCTGGAGCTGGAGTAGCCAGTCAGGAGCTCGAGTAGCCCGCACCTTCGGAGAAGAACATTGAGCACAGTCGAAGAAACGAAGGAAAAGCCAGAGCAGGCCGATGACTGGGTGGAGGAGCTGACGCCCCGTCAGATCGTGCTGGAGCTGGACAAATATATTGTAGGACAGGATGCGGCGAAGCGCGCGGTTGCGATTGCATTGCGGAACCGTTGGCGTCGTCAGCGCGTCGATGAAGATCTGCGCGACGAGATCATGCCGAATAACATCATCCTGATTGGACCGACTGGTGTCGGCAAGACGGAGATCGCGCGTCGCCTTGCGCGTCTGGCGGGCGCGCCGTTCGTGAAGGTGGAGGCATCGAAGTTCACGGAAGTGGGCTATGTCGGTCGAGATGTCGAGTCGATGATCCGCGACCTGGTGGACTTCGCGGTGAACATGGTTCGCGAAGAGCGCGAAGCGGAGGTCGAGGAGCTGGCGGCGCAGCAAGTGGAGGAGCGCCTGCTCGATCTGCTCCTGCCGGGTCCCGATTCGCACGCGCCGGAAGAAGAGGCAGCACCGCCGTCGCCACGAGCCTTTATTGTGGGTAGCGAAGGCGTGCGTCCGCCTGCTGACGAAGGTGATGACACGGAAGTAAACGAAGCGCAGCGTTTGAAGGAGCGCCGCGAGCGGACGCGCGAAAAGCTGCGCACACTGCTGCGCGACAACAAGCTGGAGGAGCGCACGGTCGATATTGAAGTGACGCAGTCACAGCCGATGGAGAACATGATGCTCCCGGTCGGCGGTGAAGGCATCGATTTCAATCTGTCCGAGATGCTGCAGGACATGATGCCGAAGCGGAAGAAGCGCCGCACGGTGACAGTAGCCGAAGCGCGCCGCATCCTGCTGCAGGACGAGCTGGACAAGCTCGTCGACATGGATGAAGTTGTGAATGAAGCATTGGAGCGCACGGAAGACATGGGCATCGTCTTCCTCGATGAGATCGACAAGGTTGCGGGCGAGCGCGGCGGCGGTGGTCCGGACGTGTCACGCGAAGGCGTGCAGCGTGATCTCCTGCCGATCGTCGAGGGCAGCACGGTCCAGACGAAGTACGGCATGGTCCGCACGGACCACATTCTCTTCATCGCCGCGGGCGCATTCCACGTCTCCAAGCCGAGCGACCTGATCCCCGAGCTGCAAGGCCGATTCCCGATCCGCGTCGAGCTCAAGCCGCTGCGCGAGGAGGATTTCGTACGCATCCTGACCGAGCCGAAGAATGCATTGCTCCGTCAGTACCAGGCGCTGGTTGCGACGGAGGGCGTCACGCTTACGTTTACCACTGATGGCGTCGCGGAGATCGCGCGCATCGCGGCGGAAGTGAACTCGCGGATGGAGAACATCGGTGCGCGGCGTCTGCACACAGTGCTGACCACGCTACTCGATGATCTGCTGTACGATCTGCCGATGGAATCCACGGCACCGGTCACCATTGATGCCGATATCGTTCGTGACCGACTCAAGGCCATTGTCGAGGACGAGGACCTGCGAAAGTATATCCTATGAGCAAGCGCGATTTCCTGGCCATACCGGACTTCACAACGGATGAGTTGTATGCGACGCTGTCGCTTGCGCGCCGTATGAAGTCAGGCGACTACACGGACCGTCCGCTCGAGGGAAAAACCCTCGGCATGATCTTCGAGAAGAGCTCCACGCGTACGCGCGTGAGCTTCGAGGTTGGCACATATCAGCTCGGTGGTCACGCACTGTTCCTGTCGTCGCGTGACATCCAGCTCGGCCGTGGCGAGCCCATCCGTGACATGGCGCGCGTCATGTCGCGTTATCTCGATGGCATCATGATCCGCACATTCGGTCATGAAATTGTCGAGGAGCTCTCGCAGTTTGCAACGATCCCGATCATCAACGGGCTCACCGACCTGCTGCATCCCTGCCAGGTCATGGCGGACGTGCTCACCATCCAGGAAGAGTTCGGCGACGACCTGTCCGGTCGCTGCGTCGCATGGATCGGTGATGGCAACAACATGGCGAACTCGTGGATCAACGCAGCGTATCGCTTCGGCTTCGAGCTGCGTCTCGCCTGCCCGGAAGGGTATCGCCCGGACGCCGCGATTCTCGAGCGCGCGAAGACCAACGCGAACATCGTCGTTACGGACGATCCGCGAGTTGCGACGGAAGGCGCGGACGTCGTGAACACTGATGTCTGGACGTCGATGGGTCAGGAAGAGGAGTCCCAGGCGAGGATCAGGGCGTTCGCAGGATATCACGTCGATGATGCTCTGATGTCCCGTGCCGCAGAAAACGCGATTTTTCTACACTGCCTGCCCGCGCATCGCGGCGAGGAAGTGTCGGAGGAAGTGATCGAAGGTGCGCAGTCGCGCGTCTTCAATGAAGCTGAGAACCGGTTGCACGTGCAGAAGGCGCTGATGGCGCGGCTGCTGGGCAACGTCACGGAGGGATGATGGACGAGAATCTGAAGCGCACCCCGCTGTACGAAGAGCACGAGAAGGCGGGCGCCAAGCTGATCCCGTTCGCGGGATACCTCATGCCTGTGCAGTATCCAACGGGCATCGTCGCTGAGCACAATGCCGTGCGCAAGACATGCGGTCTGTTCGACGTGTCCCACATGGGTGAAGTATTCGTGAAGGGGCCGCAGGCGCTCGATCTCGTGCAGCACGTCACGACGAATGATGCGTCGAAGCTCGGCGTCGGGCAGGCACAGTATTCTGTGATCTGTCTCCCGGACGGCGGCGCAGTCGATGACTGCATCGTCTATCGGTTCGAGGATCGCTACATGATCGTGGTGAACGCGTCCAACAAGGACAAGGACTTCGAGTGGATCCAGCGTCATAAGCATGAGCAGTTCGCGGACTGCGAGCTCACGGATAATTCCGATGAGTACGCGCTGATCGCCATCCAGGGACCGAAAGCCTCGGAGATTCTGGCTCGTCTGACCGAGACCGACCTGGACGCAATCAAGTACTACCACTTCGCGCAGGGCAAAGTCGCGGACAGGGAAGCGATCATCAGCCGCACTGGCTACACCGGCGAAGATGGTTTCGAGCTGTACATCGCATCGGGGGACGCTGTGCGCATCTGGCGCATGCTGCTGGAGAAGGGCGCCCCGGAAGGAATCATTCCGACCGGTCTCGGCGCGCGTGACTCGCTGCGTCTCGAGATGGGCTATGCGCTGTATGGCAACGATCTCGACGATCGTCGCACACCGCTTGAGGCCGGACTCGGCTGGGTCGTGAAAATGGACAAGGGTGACTTCGTCGGTCGCGCTGCGCTCGAGAAGCTCAAGGCGGATGGCATTCGCGAGAAGCTCGTCGGCTTCGAGCTCAAGGATCGCGGCTTCCCGCGTCACGGCTACACGGTACGCGTGAATGGTGAGCCTTCTGGTGAAGTGACAAGCGGCATCCACAGTCCGAGTATCGGGAAGGGCATTGGTATGGCGTATGTCCCGACGGAGTCCTCCAAGCCCGGCACCGAAATCGAGATCATGGTGCGTGACAAGGGTGTGATGGCGGTTGTCGCACGACCGCCGTTCTACAAGGAAGGCAGTGTCCGCAAGTAACGCCGTGGCTGACATCACGATTTCCGTACTGACTGTGTCGGACGGCGTCGCTGGCGGTCAGCGCGTCGACACGAGCGGGCCCATCATCAATGACTGGGCTCGAGCTGCCGGCATGCACCTGTACTCGCATTCCGTTGTACCGGATAGCACGGATGCGATTGTCGCGACACTGCTCACGCTCGCACCGCACTCTGATGTCATTGTCACTACTGGCGGCACCGGGCTCACGGCCCGCGATGTAACACCGGAAGCGACGCTTGCTGTCATCGATCGTGAAGTGCCCGGTATCGCGGAGGCGATCCGCACTCGGGGTGCGCATCACAAGAAGACTGCGTCACTCTCGCGCGGCATTGCAGGTGCACGCGGCAGCACGCTGATCGTCAACCTGCCCGGCAGTAACGGCGGCGTTCGTGATGGGCTCGCCGTTCTCGACGACGTTCTCGCACACGCGGTGCAGCTGCTACGTGGCATCGACACCGGCACACACCCCGGACCGAATGCCTGATACAGTCGTCATTACGACGCAGGACCTCGAACCCGCAGTCCGGCTGCGTGACGCACTGCGTGATGAAGACTATGCCATCGAACTGCTGACGCCGGGTGAGCGCCTTTCGGACGTCACCGACCCCTGTATCCTCATTATCACAGGACCGCCCGCGGACAAGCAGTCGCGCCGGTTACTCGCAGAAGCGTCGGAGCACGGACACCTGCCAGTGATCGGACTCATCACTGCTGAGGATGGACCATTGTCGACGGCACGTGCGCGGTTTGGTTTCACCGAGGCCGTGCTCAAACCGGTCGACCCCAATGAGCTCGCGCACCTCGCAAAGCGGCTCATCGCGCGACGTCATCTCCAGACTGTCACCGGCATCATCGGCGAGACGGATGCGATTGCTGAAACACTGGAGCGCGTAGTTCAGATTGCTCCCGTAAGCTCGACGGTCCTGCTCACAGGCGAGAGTGGCACCGGCAAGGAACGTGTCGCCCGCGGCATCCACGCGCTCTCATCGCGTCGTCACCGCCCGTTCATTGCAACGAACGTCGCAGCAATGGCCGAAACACTGCTGGAGTCGGAGCTGTTCGGTCACGAGAAGGGTGCATTCACAGGAGCGGTAGGGCAGAGGAAGGGATTCTTCGAGCTCGCGCACAAGGGCACACTGTTCCTCGATGAACTCGGCGAGATGCCGCTCGCGACGCAGGTGAAGCTGTTGCGCGCGCTCGAGGAGCAGCGCTTTCGCAGACTCGGCGGCGAAATCGAGATCGAAGTCGATGTGCGCGTAATTGCGGCGACCAATCAACCACTGCGCCAGCTCGTCGAAATCGGGCGGTTCCGCCGCGACCTCTATTTCCGTCTCAATGTCCTGCACATCGAACTGCCGCCGCTGCGCGAACGGCGCGCGGATATTCCCATCCTGATCGATGCATTCATTCGCGATGCAAGCCGTGAGCATGACCGCCCGCCCGTGACCATCTCGATGGAAGCGCTCGCGATCCTGATGGAGTATGATTGGCCAGGCAACGTACGCGAGCTCAAGAATCTCGTCGAATCGATCGTCGTGCTGTCGCACGGCCCCCTGATTCGCCCCGAGGATCTGCCACCCGACATCCGTCTCGCGATTGGCGGCCGCTCACGGCTGCTGCCCGTACCGATCATTCATGATGACGCGGGCACCACGCGCGCTGCGGTCGCACCCGCGCCCGAGCTCGAGTTCATCTTCCGCACACTCATGCAATTGCGCATGGACGTGGAAGACTTGCGACGGCAGTTCGACGATTACAGCCATGACAGGCCTGACCTCGGAACCGCACTGCCACTGGGTCAGCCGATTACGCAGAGCTTTCCCGCGGCCCGCGACATCCACATCCCCGAATTCGCACGCATTGTCGATCACGATGATGATGCACTCGATGCAGAGCACGAAGTCGTGGTCTTCCGACCCGGCATGACGCTGGAACAGCTCGAGAAGAACGCCATCCTCGCCGCTCTCAAAGAAGTCGCCGGCAACCGCCGCAGAGCCGCAGAAATGTTGGGGATGGGGGAGAGGACGTTGTATCGGAAGATCAAAGAGTACGGGTTGCCGCTCTAGGCATCCCGATCCGATTGTGGTTGTTGCTAAGCGCTTAATCGTTACGACGAGAAGCGAGGACTATTTCCCGGCGCGCGCCTTCACCTTAGCCCGTTCAACCTGCATGCGTGCGATGATAGTATGCCACGCCTGCGACTCTTCGGTACCATAACGAACCCCAATATCCTGCTCGTAATCGATCGGTCCCTCGAACGCATAGATGGCGCTCTCCGTCGCCTGCTGCGCCATCTGCTGCTTGCCCCAGCCGGGCGTGAGTGCAGCGATGGCTTCGGGACGCAGGGTACGGCCGAGATGGGAGAGCTGAACGTCTTCCGGTTGATACGTTACGTCGGGTTGGTAGCTGAAGAACGAAACGAGAAAGAGCTCACGTGTGCCAATGCCGCGCGAAACCTCATTGCGCCGGCTTTCCACAAGCGCGTGCAGCCTGCGATACGTGTCGGGAGCCATCAGCCGGATCACGCGCTCGTTCAGCGGTGTGACCTTCAACAGAAGCGCATCCGTACGGATCGCGATCGTGAGCTCGTCCTGCCTGAGCGATCCGAATCCGACCGGTATCGTGTCGCGCGCTGAGGCCAGCGTACGAGTCGTGTCCACCGGCGTCTGCGCTGCCACCGGCTGCGTGCCGCCGCCGCTCGCGCACGCTGCCATGCTCAACACCGCAAGCAGCAGTGTGCAGCGCTTCGACATTTTTGCCGCGTTCATTCGTCGTCTTCCTCCCGCAACAGGGCTGCAATGCTGTCCAGCAGGTCTTCGGTCCCCTCACCGTTGAGTGAAGAGAAGGGAACGACCTGATCGATTTCAACACCGAGTGATGCGGCAACCTTGGGCAGCTGACGCTCTCGCTCATTGCTCTTAAGCTTGTCTACCTTCGTCAACGCAAACAGCGCGGGAAGTCCGGTTGCGCTCAGGTACTGGATCATACGGTGATCATCAGGCGTTGGCCCCTGACGCACGTCTATGAGCTGCACTACACCGCGAAGATCGTGCGGTCCGCCTAGGTATCCCTCGATCAGCGGGCGCCACTTCATGCGCTGCTCCACCGGCGCCTTCGCGAAACCGTAGCCTGGCAGATCGACGAGAAAGAACTCCAGCTCCTCGGGAATGCCGCCACCCTGCACGGATGCCGCTTCGCTCACGATTCTGTAGAAGTTGATTTCCTGGGTCTTGCCGGGCGTAGCCGACACGCGTGCGAGCTGCGTGCGTGTGCGGCCGATAATGCGGTTGATGAGACTGGATTTGCCTACGTTCGACCGGCCTGAAAATGCAACCTGGGGCAGCGTCCCCGGCGGCAGCTGATCAGGACGTCCCATCGCTCCCGCGAACTCGACCCGCTTGATCTTCAAGCGGCGCCTAGGCTTCCTTCTTCTTCGATTCCGGGTGCAGCACGAGCAGCGGCGGAATGCGCTGTGTGATGCATTCCGGTGTCACCACCACTTCGCGGACATCTTCGCGAGATGGGATCTCGAACATGACATCACGCATGATGGTCTCGATCACTGCGCGCAGGCCACGCGCACCCGTGCCGCGCTCCAATGCCTTCGCCGCAATCGCGCGAACCGCATCGGAATCGAAAACCAGCCGGATGCCCTCGAGCTCGAACATCTTTTCGTACTGCTTGAGCAGCGCGTTCTTCGGCTCCTGCAGGATGCGCGTCAACGCGTACTCGTCGAGCGAGTCGAGCGTCACAAGCACCGGCAGGCGGCCGACGAGCTCCGGGATGATGCCGAACCGCAGCATGTCTTCCGGTTCTACGCTGCGCAGCGGGTTCACCCGGTCGAACGTGTCGTGAATGGGCACGCCCGCCAGCTCCTCGGAGAATCCGATGCGACGCTGGCCGCGGCGCTGCTCCACGATCTTGTCCAGGCCGTCGAACGCACCACCGCAGATGAACAGGATGTTGCGCGTATTGATCTGGATGTATTCCTGCTGCGGATGCTTGCGCCCGCCCTGCGGCGGTACCGACGCGACCGTGCCCTCGAGGATCTTCAGCAGAGCCTGCTGTACGCCTTCGCCCGAGACATCGCGCGTGATCGACGGGTTCTCAGACTTGCGCGCGATCTTGTCGATCTCGTCGATGTAAACGATGCCGCGCTCGCACTCTGCGATGTTGAAGTCCGCGGCCTGCAGCAGACGCACCAGGATGTTCTCGACATCCTCGCCGACATAGCCGGCCTCCGTCAGTGTCGTCGCATCTGCAATTGTGAACGGGACCTGTAGCACGCGGGCCAGTGTCTGGGCCAGCAGTGTTTTGCCGACACCGGTCGGGCCGATCAGAAGGATGTTGCGCTTCTCGATCTCGACGTCGTCCAGAACACCGTGATGATTGATGCGCTTGTAGTGATTGTACACCGCGACGGACAGGGACTTCTTCGCGTCCTCCTGGCCGATCACATACTCGTCGAGGATGGTTTTGATCTCACGGGGCGTAGGTATGCGAGGTACCGCATCAGCGGCTTCTCTTTCCTCTTCCTCCGCAAGTATCTCGTTGCAGAGCGAGACGCACTCGTTGCAGATGTAGACCGAGGGGCCGGAGATGAATTTCTTCACCGACTCCTTGGACTTACCGCAGAACGAACAGCGTAAATGTTTGTCGCTCGGCATGGACTACCTCCCGGAGTTCTTGAGCTCCTTGACGCCTTCGCCGACCAGATCGCCGCGGTGTGTCACGACGTGATCGATGAGGCCGTACTCCTGCGCCTCGACGGGGCTCATGAAACGGTCGCGATCGACATCGTCCGCGATCCGTTCTACAGTCTGACCTGTATGCTTCGCGTAGAGCTCGTTCAGGCGCTGACGTGCGTAGATGATCTCCCTCGCCTGAATCTCGATATCGGCCGCCGTACCCTGGCTGCCACCCGACGGCTGATGGATCATGATACGCGAGTTCGGAAGCGCACTGCGCTTGCCCTTGACGCCGGCCGCCAGCAGGAACGAACCCATCGATGCGGCCATGCCCATACACATCGTGTTCACCGGTGCACGCATGTACTGCATCGTGTCATAGATCGCGAGGCCTGCGTATACCGAGCCGCCCGGCGAGTTGATGTACAGGTATACGTCCTTTTCCGGGTCATCCGCTTCGAGAAACAGCAGCTGTGCAATGATGATGTTCGCTACGTCGTCATTGATCGGTGCACCGAGAAACACGATGCGGTCCATCAACAGACGGCTGAAGATATCGTAGCTCCGCTCTCCGCGGCTGCTTCGCTCGATTACATACGGCGGGTAGATCGCCATTCGTGCCTTTCCCGATGTGATTCCGTGAAGACCGCTGCCCCGACGCTCTACGCGATCGTGGACAGCGACTTCAGATAACCGAATACTTTGTCTTCCGTAATCTCGCGCTCGATCTCCGCGAGACGATTGCTCTTGCGCAGCGTCGAACGGACTTCGGCTGCGGGGCGGTTGAGACGGGTCGCGAGATCGTCGACTCGCGCTTCCACTTCATCGCCCGACGCCTCGAGGCTCTCCATTTCCGCGATCCGCTCGACAACCATCATGCGGCGCAACGCTTCCGCTGCTTCCGGAAATGCCTCGGCTCGCGCCGCAGCTACACGCTCCGCGTCCGCGCCTTCGCGTGACGGGATCACCGACTCCACGTACTGCTTGACCATCGATGTCGGGACCTCGAACGGGTTTGCAGAAATCACTGCATTGATCAGCTGCATACGCACACGACGCTCGGAGTCACGCTCCGACTCTTTCTCGAGATCCTCGCGGACTCGCGCACGAAGGTCGGCAAGCGACTCGAACGCGCCGACGCTCTTTGCGAACGCGTCATCGACCGTCGGATGCTGCGCTTCCTTCAGGCTCACCATGCGCATGTGCAGACGGTGCTTCTTCGTTGCGCCACCCGCGCCCACCCCCGACTCCGACTCCGACTCAGGCAGATCAACCGTGAACTCCGACTCGGCTCCCGGCGACAACGTGCAGATCGCATCCTCGATCGGCGGCAGCGCCTGGCCCTCGCCAATCACGATTTGATATTGCCGAGCCTGCAAGCTCGCAGCGCTCGTCGC
>JBDSPG010000059.1:0-14619 GCA_039912685.1 Longimicrobiales bacterium
GCGAACAGTAAGCTCGGCGACGAGACCCAGCATGATGCTGAGACAGCCGACCAGCGTGAACATGACGACAACCATTGGCAGCGGCGTCTGTATGAACGACTTCCTGTCTATGGGCAGGGCCAGGAACTTGTAATAGATCATCATCACGAACGCACCGATAGCAAGCAGGAACGAAGCGAATCCAAACCCGCCGAACACGTAGATCGGCTTGGTTGCGTAGGATGACAGGAACTTCACGACAATGAGGTCGAGCACGACTTTGAACGTGCGCTCCATTCCGTAATTGGATTTCCCGCGCGTGCGCGCATGGTGCTGCACGGGCATCTCCGTGACGCGCGCGCCCTGCCAGCTGGCATAGATCGGCACGAATCTGTGCATTTCGCCATAGAGCCGAACTTCTTTCAGCACGCTGCGGCGGTACGCCTTCAACGAGCAGCCGTAGTCGTGCAGATGGACGCCGGAGATCCAGGAGATGATGCGATTCGCAATCGTCGACGGTAGCCTGCGATGAAACGCATCCTGCCGGTCGACGCGCCAGCCACTCACGACGTCATATCCTTCATCCAGCTTTGCCAGCAGGCGCGGCACGTCGGCCGGGTCGTTCTGGAGATCGCCATCCATTGGCACAATGATCTCGCCCCGCGCGTGGTCGATGCCGGCAGAGAGCGCGGCTGTCTGACCATAGTTACGACGGAACCGAATCAGCCGCAGGCGGCTGTCTGATGCAGCGAGCTCAGCAAGCCGTTTAGGCGTCTCGTCCGTGCTGCCGTCATCGACGAACAGGAACTCCACGTCGGCCGTAGTCAGGACCGCCGCAATGCGCTGGTGCAGCTCCTCCACATTCAGCTCTTCGTTGAACACCGGGATCACCACGGAAATCCTGATCGCGCCGGTCGTGTCGTATGCATCCGTTCCTGTACTCATGCGCGCATCTCCGCGACAAATCGAATGGGTGCAATGCGATTGGGTATGGGCCGCACCTGCGTCACGCGCGCGCGGCCCTTTGCCAACTCGAGCAGTAGAGGCAGGTCGAACGTCTGCAGGTGCCATTCATTCCCTTCGGCCGCAAGGGACCGGAGCATGCTTCGGAGCACCGGGACCCGGCGCAGCGTGGCCTTTGCGCGGTCGATCATGGCTTCATTCGGTACGGATACAATGACGCGTCCGCCCGGACCGGCAACTCGAAGCAGTTCCTCGATGACACACGCAGGGTCGGTCGTGTGTTCGAGCACTTCCGTGCACACGACGATATCAAATGCGGCTGCGGGAAACGGCAGCGCATCAGCCGAACCCTGAACCAGGGGAATGGAGTTCCCGAGGCGCCGGGCTGTGCGCGCCAGCATGATGGCGGAAAGGTCGACACCCGTGCGGCTGCACACGTCGAACTTCTCGAGCACATGTCCGGCACCACATCCCACTTCCAGCATGCGCTCGCCCTCTTTCGGCTGTGCCATGCGGCGCAGGACGGACAAACGCTGCTGCTCGAGCCAGCGCGTAATCGGATGAGAACGCTCGTAGTAGCGCTCGATGTCATATCGACGCACCATCTCGTCATTCCATTCCGCGAGCTCTCGCGGCGTCTTGAACACTTTCACTGCTGTGCCTCCGTAGAGTCGGCAGAGAGATGGTAGAGATACATGTTGTGCCCGATCACATGGTTCGGCCGGCTGTTGCGGAATTTCGCGAACGGGTCGGCATTGAAATAGGTGCCGGTCAGATTGGTCGCGGAGATCGCGACCCACTCCGGTGCTGCTGCAGCCACCGCCTGCGGCGGATTGTCGAGCGGGAAGAAGCTCGACATTGGTACGTAGTCGATGCCGTACGCCTGCGGCGAAGCGGATCCGAAATAGCTTAGATACACGCGGCTGATGCCGTTCTCGCGCATGAAGTCGGACAGCTCGATGAGGCCCTGCCCCCAGTCGAGCGATGAGTCGGCAAGGATCGTGTAGTTCTCGTCGCGATCCGGTCCGTACTCGCTGATATATGCGAGAAAATGCGGATAGTACGATACCGTCTGCACGATCATCCACACGGTAGCGGCCACGATCGCGCTCCGGATGCCGCGGTTTGGGACGTCCCAGAGCCGCGCAATGCCTGCAGCTGTCAGCACAAACAGAAATGGAATGGCGGGCAGCGCGTACCGGAATCCGATGTTGAGCCTTGCCGTGAGCAGCAGCATTCCGAATACGAGGAGTGCAACGAGAGGTGCGCGTAGCGGTGAGGACAGCACGCGCGCGGGCGTCGCCCGGATCGCCGAACCAAGCGATACGAGGCTCATGGCTATGAGGACGTGCAGACCGGCCGATGTCTTATACAGGAACGCCAGCGGGAAGAAGTACCACCAGCCGTCCAGGCTGCGCGTCCCAAGGAGGTAGCTTGGCGTTCGTCCCGTGACGTGACGGAACGCGAACTTCACGGCGTACTGGTATTCGGTGAGCAGGAAATCGCCGCGATAGATGATGACGAGGGCGAGGTACGTGCCTGCAGCGGTTGCAAGTGCCGCGGGCGCAATGCGTCTGCGCCAGTCCGCATCGCGCCAACTCACGACGATCTGGAGCAGTAGCAAGGCGATGGCAATCGGACCCAGAGCAACAGCGCTGTTCTTCACGCCGAGGGCCAGCCCGATCGAGAGTCCTGCGATGATTCCATCGCGTATCGTTGCCGAACGGATCGCTCGATCAGTGAGCCACACGGCTGCAAACACGGTGGTGGCGACGGGCACGTCATTGTAGGCGACACCGCCATGCGCGAGCAGGTCTGGCAGGAACGCGACGAGCAGCGCGGCGAGCAGAGCGGCGCGGTCGCCGGCGGCACGCCGCGTGAAGAAGAACGCGAGCGCGATAAGTGCGAGCGCAACAAGTGCCGCGGGCAGGCGACCGAGAAATGTGAGCTTTCGTGTGTGCACGCCATCCTTGAAGAAGAACTCCTTCGCGTAGGCGTAGCGGTAACCCATGTGCAGCTTTGTTTGCGGCAGCACGCCCGACTCGTCCGGGTAGTCGGGATGTGCCAGGAATACAGGCAGGCCGTAAATGTACTGCACGAAGGGTGGATGTTCCGGCGCCAGATCCCAATCGCCGGTGTGGAGGCCACGCGCGCCGCCCGCCATCATCACGATCTCGTCAAACGTCGTCGACGTGCGCCGCATCGCTCCGACCGTGAGCACCAGGTTGGCGATCATGATTGCAGCGAGCCACAACCCTGGTCGTTTCAGCGTAATCATGTCTTTCATTGCGCGGCGCCTCTCCACAGCCGCTGCATCCCGACGTCGTATGAAACGAGAACCGGGCCGCTGGCGTCACGCATCAGGACGTGCGCATCCGGATGCAATGCGATGAGCGACGCGTTGATTTCGGGGCCGAGATCCCGTGCAAACGTCGGAAGGTGTGATGGCGGCAGTCCCGGCAGTGATCCGCGCCAGATGAGAGCGGCCGGATCCATGACGCCCGCGCTGTCTGCTGCGAGCTGGCGGAAGCAGCTCACCGGCCACGCCTCCCCTTTGACAATGCGCAGACCATTGCCGGCCGGCGCATCCACACGCTCCGGCAGACCTGTCGCGCGCGGCAGAAGATCGAGCGTCGTGAGCGATCCATCATCGAGTGCACGCTGCACCGCGCACGTCGAGTTCTGCCTCAGTGCAGTTTCGGCCTGGTCCAGACGCCAGCCGTGTGCAACGAGCCGCATCGCGAGACGGTCTGTCCAGCCGCCGTGCACGAACACGAGCGACCCCGCATCAACGATCGCCGCAGCACCCAGCGCGCGCGATGGCGGTGCGCTGTAGCTCATCAGTCGCTGTGGCACGAGCACCGTGGCAACGAGAAACGCAGTTCCATATGCGCCAGTGAGGAACGAGCGTGGTGAGTATGCAGCGGCCGCGCCAGGGAGGCGGGCCGGTGCAGCACGCAGCAGGCCTGCGAGAGCAATAGTGCACACAATCGCCCAGAGGATTCCATATTCATTCAGCATGCGCGGCCCCATGAAGAGCCCGTGATGCCAGTACATCAGGTTGGTGAGCAGCGGCGTCAGCACCAGTGCGGCAAGGATGCGCTCTGCACGCGACAACACAGATGCGGTCATGAGATAGAGGCCGGTCATGGCAACGAGTGGCAGCGGCATCTCGAACAGCTGCAACGACAAAGTAACCAGCTCCGCCGTGGTATATGCGAACGCTTCACGGATGCCGTACTGATTGCCCCACGGGTCGATGCCAAAGCCCAGTCCCGCCGAAGGACCGAGTGCGACGTCGTACCCGAATGTGGTTGCGTTACCGAAGAAATGTGCGTTGTAGAGGGCCACACCGATCACGAACGGCAGTGCGCCCGCGATGATCATGGCGACGGCGCGCATGCGGTGCAGCGCCGTCTCGTGCGCGCGCAACGCCAGAACGATTGCGAGGACAAGTCCGACAGTGAGTCCTGTCAGCGGCCGGACCGCGAACACAGCGCCGACGCCGAGACCGCATACCACGACCCACACCGACGACAGCGGCGCGTCCCTGCCGATTCCCGCGCGCGCGGCAGCGTACAAAGCGATGCTCATGACCGCCGCGGCCGTAGTGTGGCTCATGAATGTTGCGGCGTGTGCGATCATGAAAGGGGACAGCGTGGCGAGCGCGAGGCCTGCGCGCGCCGCTGCGCGTTGCGGCATAAGGCGGTCTACTGCGCGCGCCGTGAGGAACACCGCCGCCCCAAGTGCGACCGGACCGAGCAGCCACATGGCTCCGAGACGCGCGGCAAACGAGAGCAGCAGTGGGTGCAGCGGCGGATACTGCGAGATCCAGCCTGCGCCGACGGGTACAGTCTGAAGGATCCGGAAAAACCCGACCGTATCCGCAGGTGCGACTGCCACGCCCGCAGCCAGGTAGCGCGCGTGCACCAGCTGGGCGGTCGCATCGATGAGAACAGGCTGCCGGTGAAATACGAACGCGCCGGCAAGCACAGCGGCAAGCGCGGCAACGCATGCAGTCACGGCTGCGAAGGCGCGCCCGTCGAGCGAAATCAGAAACCCGCGCACGCGTGAGATGCATGCCAGTGCGCGTTCCGGCGTCAGAAATCGTGCAGTCGCGATGCCGACGGCTGTGGCAATCAGTGCGCCCGACCAGATGAGTAAAGCTGCCGAAGCAGCCATGTCCGCGGTGACGGCACCGGCGAGACCGGTCCGTTCGTCGCGCAGCCAGGTGTAGAGCGGCATCAGCGCGAGCGCCAGCAGGACGGCTCCAGTGAAGCGCCACAGGTGTCGCGAGAAATCCTGTTGGGCTTCGTTCATGCGAGCTCGCGCAACGCGGTCCGCAGGCCGTCGCGCCAGTGCGGGGCATCGCCTGTGATCGCGTATGTCGCACTGCAGTCGAGCACGGAGTACTGCGGTCGTTGGGCTTTCTGCGGATATCCCGAGGACGCCACCGGCTGGACATTCGCGTCAATCTCCGCCAACTCGAAAATCGCGCGCGCGAAATCGAACCAGGTGGTGTGTCCGGCATTGGTCGCATGATAGATCCCGCTGGGCGCGGCACGCTCCGCGAGCGAGAGGATCATGGTGGACAGATCATGGGTCCACGTCGGTGTGCCGACCTGGTCGGCGACGACGCGCAACGGCTGACGTGCACGCCCGCGCTGCAGCATGGTCGAAACGAAGTTGCGGCCACCCAAGCCGTACAGCCAGCTCGTCCGCACGACGTGGTACCGGCCGGCGCGAGCAGCAGCAACCTCCCCAAGCAGCTTTGACCGGCCGTATGCACCGAGCGGCGCTGTCTCATCATGCGGGCGATACGGACGTGCCGCACTCCCGTCGAACACATAGTCGGAACTCGGGTAGACGAAGAGTGCGCCCGCCGCCGCCGCTGCTTCAGCGACATGGCCTGTCGCTTCACCGTTCACACACTCAGCTGCATCCGCCTCGTCCTCCGCGTCATCCACCCGCGTATACGCCGCGCAATGGATGATCACGTCCGGGCTGTTCTGCGCGATCACATCTCGGACGCGTGCGCGATCCGTGATATCGAGCGCTGCCCGGTCGAGCGCGATTACGTCATGTTCCCTGTCGTGTGCGGCCGCCATGACCGCGCGCGCCAGCATCCCCGTCGCGCCCGTTACGGCAATCTTCACCAGGACGCTTTCCCCGGGGACAGCGCCTGCGCGGACTCCGATGCCAGCGCATTCGCCTCGATCGTTTCACGGCTGCGCGCGGCGCCTGTATATACGGCTGCGCGCGGTCCGCTCATGTTCGCGCGCGCGATATGCCAGAACGCCGCAACGCCATCGCGCCACCCGATTTTCTTGCCTTCGGCATAGGTGCGGCCGTCATAGCTGATCGGCACTTCGTAGATCCGCGCGCGTGATTGCGACAGCCTCGCCGTTATCTCGGGCTCGATGCCGAAGCGGTCTGTCTTGAGAGGCAGGCTCTGCATCAGGTCGCGCCGACCCATCTTGTAACACGTCTCCATGTCCGTGAGGTTCAGATCTGTGAACATGTTCGAGACGAGCGTGAGCAGCTTGTTGCCCACGCTATGCCAGAAGTAGAGAACGCGGTGCGGACCGCCGTGGAAGCGGCTGCCGAACACGGCGTCCGCACGGCCCTCGAGGATCGGATCCAGCAGCGCCGGGAGGTCGCGCGGATCGTACTCGAGATCCGCGTCCTGAATGACCAGCACATCGCCCGTTGCTGCCGCAATGCCGCGCCGTACGGCAGCGCCCTTCCCCATGTTTGTCGGCTGGAAGATCAGCTCGTCGATCTGACCTTCATTCTTCAGCCGTGTCAGTACGTCGCGCGTGTTGTCACTCGATCCGTCATCAATGCAGATCAGTTCGATGTTGAGCGGAACCGCGCGGAGTCGTGCAATCGATGCATCGACCGTGCGTTCCTCGTTGTATACCGGCATGACGACGGAGAGGCGGCAAGTCCGCTCCCGGGAATTTGTCATATCTCACTCATGTCGTAACGTGTCAGCTTGCGGTAAAGCGTGGATGGATCGATGCCGAGCACTTCCGCGGCCTTCGCCTTGTTTCCGCCTTCTGCCTGTAGTACGTACAGGATGTAGGCGCGCTCCACCAGTTCGAGTGTGGGATTGGCGGGTGGACGTTCGCTCACGAGCGACGCCGGGGCCGGTTCCGTGACGCGGGACGGCAGTGCCGATACCGCGATGATATCGCCGCGCGTGAGGATGGCAGCGCGCTCGAGCGCATTCTCAAGCTCGCGCACATTGCCGGGCCATTCGTACGCCTGCAGCGCCGCGCGCGCTTCATCACTGAGCCGCAGTTTCCTGCCGTTCACCGTCGCGGCATAGCGAGCGAGGAAATGATCCGCGAGCAGCGGGATGTCATCCTGCCGCTCGCGCAACGGCATCAGGTGCAGCGTGATGACGTTCAGCCGGTAGTAGAGGTCGCTACGGAATGCGCCGCGCCGGATTTCCTGCTCGAGGTCGCGGTTCGTCGCTGCAATAATGCGAACGTCGATCGGGATCGGTGCCGTGCCACCCACGGGCACCACCTCACGCTCTTGAATCGCCCGGAGCATCTTCACCTGCAGCGCGGGCGACATTTCCGCGACCTCGTCGAGCATGAACGTCCCGCCTCGCGCGACTACAAGCAGGCCATCCTTGTCGCGGTGCGCACCGGTGAAGCTGCCTTTCACGTGACCAAACAGCTCCGATTCCAGCAGGTTCTCCGGCAACGCACCGCAGTTGATGGAGATGAACGGACCGGTCTCGCGATCGGACAGGTTGTGGATGAAACGCGCGAGGATTTCCTTACCCGTGCCGCTTTCTCCCGTGATGAGAACGGTGGAATCGGTCGGGGCAATGGTTTCTGAGAGTGTCAAAACCTGGAGGAACTCGCGGTTTCGTCCGATCGGCCGGATCGCGGTGGAATCGTCACGACGACGCATCTCCCTTTTCAGGGCCTTGTTCTCGCGCGAAAGGTGCCGTGTCTCCGCAGCGCGCCGCACCAGCGCGACCAGTTCGTCATTGCTGAACGGCTTCTGCAGGTAGTAATACGCGCCCTCGTTTACCGCTTTGACTGCGGACTGCAGCGACGCCTGTGCCGTCATCAGGATCACCGGCACTTCAGGGTCGCGCTCGCGTACCGCGGCGAGCACCTCGAGGCCTGTCATCCCCGGCATGCGGATGTCGCTCAGCACTACATCCGGTTTGACCTTGTCGAACTCGTCGATCGCCTCCCGCGCGTTCTGAAAGATCGACGCATCGAATCCTTCGCCGCGCAGCAGGATCTCAACGGTCTCGAGAATCGCGCGCTCGTCATCGACAACA
The DNA here is from genome assembly GCA_039912685.1 of Longimicrobiales bacterium. GTDB lineage: Bacteria > Gemmatimonadota > Gemmatimonadetes > Longimicrobiales > RSA9 > DASUXU01. Next base: position 8,258 of record JBDSPG010000059.1, read on the forward strand.
AGCACGCGGAACCTGTCCCTGCTGCCATTTGCTTTGTGATCAGTCGGCGATGCGTGCATCCTTCTCCTCTCCATTTCCCATGCGTGCAGGCAGGTACACGGTAAAGCTGGCGCCGCCGTGCGCGCCATCGACGAAAATCGCGCCGCGATGGGCTTCGACCGCGCGATGCACGAGGGCCAGGCCAAGACCCGTACCGCCCGTGCGTGTCGTGTGGAACGGGTCGAACAGACGTGGGATCTCCTCTTCCGGAATGCCCGGACCGTTGTCGCGGATCGACAGACGGATCGGACGCTCCAGCGGTACACTGCTCGGCATCTCGTGAGCGGATGCGCGCGCGATGTCCACTCGCACCCTGCCATCAATGCCGGAATGCTGCAGCGCATTCAGCAGGAGATTGAATATCGCGCGATGCAGCAAGTCTGGGTCGCCATCCACTTCGATCGGTTCGTCTCCCGCATTCAGCAGGATGCGCGCTTCCGGATGACGATCCGGGTGCGTGTTCGCCAGATCGATGGCGTCCGTCGCGACTCGGCGCAGATCCACCACTGTCCAGCGACGCATTTCCACACGGCTGAACTCCATGAACTCCGCCAGCAGGCGCGTCAGACGCTCGGATTCAACGACCACCAGACGACGCAGGACTTCGCGGTCCTTCGCTTCCACTCGATCCACCGCGATCTGTTCCACCGCGCTGCGGATTGAGGCCAGCGGATTCTTGATCTCGTGCGCCAGTGATGCGCCCAGCTCCGCAACCGCCTGCAGCCGCTCCGCGCGACGGATCAGGTCCTCGATCTGCTTGCCTTCCGTGATGTCCTGCATCACCGCCGTCACCCACGGCATCCCCGCGCGATCCAGAACGGTGGTGCGAACACCGAGGAACTTGTCCGATTCCACGCCGGGCTGGCGGATCTCGAAGCGGCGAACCGGAACGCGCGTCGCGGACGTGCGACGCACCAACGTCCCCAGGCCCGGTGCCGTGCGATCCAGCTCTTCAAGAACCGGCCGGTTCGCCCACTCGCTGCTCTGTAAGGACAGCAACCTGCCCGCGGCATCGTTGCAGTGCATCAGACGGCCCGCTCCATCCACCGTGATCAGACCCGTGTCGATGGCACTCAACATCTCGTTCAGGTCGAGCCGCAGCTGACGGAGCTCGGACTCCACGGTTCCCAGCAGAACGCCGGCGCGGCGCAGACGATCGCCCAGCGCCGCCGTCACGATCGCCATCAACACCATCAACCCGACCAGCAGCACGATGTTGAAAGTCGACGGCGGAGTGCCCTGCAGGAACATCAGGTCGACGAAATACGTCAGACTCGCGACGGCCCCGATCAGCATGCCGCCCGGCAGCGGCAGCAGCAGCGCGGCCGACGCGATCACAAGGATGTAGAGCGGAGCAAAATGACTGTTGGCACCGCCCGTGACGTGGACCACCAACGTCACCAGCAGGACGTCGTACAGAACCTGAGCGTAGAGGAAGTTGTGGCTGGGCGGCCGCTTCACGATGGATGTCCACCACCAACTTCCGGCGGTCACGAGCAACGCGGAGATCAGCGCGGTCGCTGCAATCAGCGTATCGAGCTGATCGACGCTGCCTGGATTCAGGTGAGTCTGAACCGTCACGGAAACAGCCGCCACGAAAATCGCAGCGGCAACCGCCATCCGGCCGAGATACAGCCAGCGCAGCATCCAGAGGGTCCGCCCCATGCCGTCCTTGTCTGGGAGTGTGGAGTCGTCCGTGCCGGGGAGGGGGCGGTTCACGGGTTGAACGGCCCCAAAATAGGCGGGCGTCTTGCAATTTGCAAGGATTGCGAATTGCAAAAACCGCTGACCGTCTGGCGCGGAACTCCACGCGGTGCACGGCGGGTACCAGTAATCGACTGTGCCGCAAGGGACACGGTATGGCACTTGCCCTCGAACGGACGGTCGGGGTGGGGCGCGGTCTCAATACTGAAAGCTTCGAGGACGGTCCAAAATGCAAGGCTGGATGAAGTGTGTGGGAAGGTCAGCCGCGCTGGCACTGGTGGTGTTATCGGTGCCGCAGTTGGCGTCGGCGCAGTACTTCGGGCGCCAGAAGGTGCAGTATGAGGACTTCGACTGGTGGGTTCTCCAGACGAATCACTTCGATGTGCACTTCTATCCGCAGGAACGAGTCGCAATCGAGGATGCCGCGCGGGAATCGGAGCGTTGGTATTCGCGTTTGTCGCTGGCATTTCAGCATGAGTTCAAGAAGAAGCCACTGATTCTGTATGCGGATCAGCCGGACTTTCAGCAGACGAACGTGATCGGCGGGATGCTGAATGAAGGAACGGGCGGTGTTACGGAAGGACTGAAGAATCGCGTGATCATGCCGTTCACGGGCGTGTATGAAGACAACAACCATGTGCTGGGCCACGAGCTCGTGCATGTGTTCCAGTACGATCTCGCGGCGAGCGCGGGTGGCGGAATGAATGGTCTGAACAACCTTCCATTGTGGCTCGTGGAAGGGATGGCGGAATATCTGTCACTCGGCCGGGAAGATGCGCACACGGCGATGTGGCTTCGTGATGCAGCACTGCGCGGCGAGCTTCCTACAATCAAGCAGCTTACGACGGATTCGCGTTTCTTTCCGTATCGATATGGCCAGGCGTTGTGGGCCTATGTGGCGGGTCGGTGGGGAGACCGTTCCGTAACGGATGTGTTCCGATATGCTACGAAGTCGGGCTTCGAAGCGGCGCTGCAGCGTGTGCTGGGTGTGACGAGCGAGCAGTTGTCGAGCGACTGGCACGTTGCGATCCGGCAGACGTATCTGCCGCTGCTCGAGGGCAGACAGCGGCCCGAGGATGCGGGAACGCCGGTGCTGGTTGAGAAGGAAGCGGGCGCCATGAACCTGTCGCCGGCAGTGAGTCCGGACGGCAAGTATGTGGCGTTCTTCGGACGACGCGAGATCTTCACAATCGATCTGTATGTAGCGGACGCGCAGACCGGCCGGATCGTGAAGAAACTGACGAGCCCGAATCGTAACGCGCATTTCGACGCATTGAGCTTCATCCAGTCAGCGGGCACGTGGTCACCGGACGGCAGCAAGTTCGCGTTTGTGGTGTTCAACAAGGGTGACAACGAGATCGCGATTCTCGATGTGGCCAGCGGACACGTGGATCGTCAGCTTACAGTAAACGAGGTCGGTGCGATCCAGAACCCCTCGTGGTCACCGGACGGACGCAGCATCGCGTTTACCGGACAGAAGGGTGGTATCGCGGATCTCTACGTGATGGATGTGGAGACGCGCGTTGCGCGCGCACTGACGAACGACCGATATGCGGAGCTGGAGCCGACGTGGTCACCCGACAGCCGTACAATCGCCATCGCGACGGATCGTTCCGTTACAGACCTGCAGAACCTGACGTTCGGCTCGATGCGTATCGCGCTCATCGATGTTACGACGGGGACAGCGCGACCGCTGACGTTGTTCCCGGGCTCCGTGAAGCACATCAACCCGCAGTTCGCGCCGGACGGCAAGAGCCTTTACTTCATCGCGGACCGTGATGGATTCAGCGACATCTTCCGGACCGACTTGACGACGAATCAAATCTACCAGGTAACTCATGTGGCGACGGGCGTGAGCGGTATTACGGCGCTCTCGCCTGCGATGTCTGTCGCCGTGCGAACAGGTCGTGTGATGTTCTCGGTCTTCCAGAACGCCGGTAACAACGTGTACGGCCTCGATGCGGATCGTGCGCAGGGCGTCCCCGTGCCATCGACGTCCGAGACCATCGCGCGGGCCGCCGTACTGCCGCCCGTGAATTCATTCGGCACCGGACTCGTTGCACAGTATCTGAGCGACCCTGCGACGGGTCTGCCCGGCAGTGACGTGACATTTGCGACGCATGACTACCGGCCGGGTCTTCAGCTGGACTATCTCGGTGCGCCGTCGATCGGTGTCGGAACGAGCTCGTTCGGCAGTGGTGCGCAGTTGGGTGGCGCGGTGTCGGGCTTCTTCTCGGACATGCTCGGCGATCACAACCTGGGTGTCGCCGTGCAGGCGAACGGAACGCTAAAGGATATCGGCGGCCAGGCGCAATACCTGAACGCCGAACATCGCTGGAGCTATGGCGGCACCCTTGGTCATATCCCGTACCTGACGGGCTATCAGTCACTGCAGGCGGGCCGCGCAGCGGGGACGGCAGAGTACAGCGAAGTGCTCGAACGGATCTTTGTGGATCAGGCGGAAATCGGGACGCGGTACGGGTTCTCGACGACGCGCCGATTCGAGCTGAGTGCGGGATACACGCGTTACTCGTTCGATCGTGAGCTCACGACATCCATTTACGACGCATCGCTGACACAACTGCTTGAGCAACCTACGCGAACCAATCTCGATGCACCGGAACCGATCGGCTTCTTCGAAGGTACGGCGGCCCTCGTAGGCGACAACTCGTTCTTCGGCTTTACATCGCCGGTGGCCGGTCAGCGCTACCGTTTCCAGGTGACACCGACATTGGGCGACCTGACGTATCAGACGCTGGTCGCGGACTATCGGCGCTACTTCCTGATGCGTCCCGTTACGTTCGCCGTGCGCGGTCTGCACTATGGACGGTATGGACGTGATGCTGCTGGAATCCGCGGCAACGAACGGCTTCTCTCACCGATTTTCCTCGGCTATGAGGACATCATCCGCGGCTATGCGAGGGAATCATTCACAACCGACGAATGCGAGAGCAGTACGTCGTGTTCCGGGTACAGCCGTCTGCTTGGCACTCGCGTTGCCGCGGCGAGCGCGGAGCTGCGTATACCGCTGCTCGGCGTGTCGGAGCTGGGGCTCATCAATTTCCCATACCTGCCCGTCGAGATCTCACCGTTCTTCGACATCGGCTATGCATGGGGTGACTACGGGTCGACTGCGGGTACCGGCACGGGCGGGTTCGATTCGAGTGGCGTGGACCGCAAGCCGGTGATGAGCACGGGCCTGTCCGCACGCGCGAACATTCTAGGATATGTCGTGCTTGAGGCGTACTACGCCTATCCGTTCCAGCGTCCCGGGCGCGGCGCGCATTTCGGGTTCCAGCTCATGCCGGGCTGGTAAACGACTTTCTTCAGTTGGCTGACACAGTGCGGTCCTTCGCCCATTCGCGGAGGGCCGCAACTTTTTCTGCCATGGTTACGGAGAGCGGGCGCGTTGACGCCGCTTCGCTGAGCAACAGTGCTGTCGTCACCTGCGCACTGCCGGCAAATGCCGTGTAGAGCGCCGAAACGACAACTTGCTCGATTTCCGCGCCGCTGAATCCCGTTGTCGCGTGCACCACCGCTTCCCCGTCGATGCCTGCCATATTCTGCCTGCGACGGCGCATGTGAATGGCAAGGATGTCTGTGCGCGCCTGCGCATCCGGCAGATCGACAAAGAACACTTCATCGAAGCGACCCTTCCGCAGCAGCTCGGGCGGGAGCCGCTCGATGTCATTCGCAGTCGCGACAGTGAACACATCACCGGACCGGTCCTGCAGCCACGACAGGAACGACCCGAGCACGCGATGCGAAAGGCCGCCATCCTCGGTACCGCCTGCCGCGAACGCTTTCTCCAACTCATCGATGAAGAGGACGCACGGCGCCAGCCGTTCCGCCGTCTCCATTGCGCGACGGAAATTGCGCTCGGTCTCACCGACGAACTTGTTGTAGAGCGCTGCGGTATCGAGCTTGAGCAGCGGCAGTCCCCATTCGGATGCGACCGCACGGGCACAGAGACTCTTGCCGCAGCCCGGCACACCAATCAGCATGACGCCTTTCGGAAACGACAACCCAAACTCACGCGCCTTGCCCGCATCACTGAGGAACAGCTTGCGTTTGGAGAGCCAAGCCTTGAGGCCGGCGAGATCGGCAACATCCGACATGGTCATTTCGACGGGATAATACTCGAGGATGCCTTCGCGTTCGACGATCTCCTTCTTCGCTCGCATCACTTCCTCGATGTCATCCGCCGCGAGCCTGTTGTCGATGACGATCGCGCGAGTGAGGACCCGCGATGCTTCCAGCATCGTCAGACCCATGAGGTTCGCGAGCAGCCTGTTCTCATCCGACTCCGAGAGATCGACCTCGATGTCGCTCTTCCGGCTCATGTCCCGCTGTACCAGGCGCAGCATTGCCCGGAATTCCTCGATATCCGGCTTCGGCAGACGCATTGTAGCAATCAGGCGCGAAAGCGATGGCGGCGGCGAGATATCATCGCCGCTCAGAATGATCGCGCCGCGCCGCGCTCCGAGATTCTCCGCGGCCTCCTTCAGACGGTCGACGACTCCCTCGTTCTGCAGCAGCGTACCGACACCGACAAAGTGATAGATGCCGGCGGTGTCGGATGCGACGACATGTGCGAGTGCCTTGCCCGCGTCAGCGGT
>JBDSPG010000104.1:0-3044 GCA_039912685.1 Longimicrobiales bacterium
CATCTGGCGCAGCGGAGCTACAAGTGAACCTGACACTCCACGTATGGCGCCAGTCCGGCGGCGAGGATGCGGGCCGCTTCGAGACGTATGCTGCCGAGGGTGTCGATGAGCACATGTCGTTCCTCGAGATGCTCGACATGGTGAACGAGCGCCTCATCGCGGAGGGGAAGCAGCCCATCGCATTCGATCACGATTGCCGCGAAGGCATCTGCGGTATGTGCGGCTTCATGATCAACGGCGAGCCGCACGGCCCGCTGCCCAGCACAACCGTGTGTCAGTTGCACATGCGGAACTACAAGGATGGCGACGAGATCTGGATGGAGCCCTGGCGTGCGCGCGCGTTCCCGGTGCTGCAGGACCTGGTTGTAAACCGCAACGCATTCGACCGCATCATCCAGGCGGGTGGTTACATCACCGCGCGCACAGGCAGTGCGCCGGACGCGCACGCCATGCTCGTGCCGAAGACGAACGCAGAGCTGTCGATGGATGCCGCCGAATGTATTGCGTGCGGTGCATGTGTTGCCGCGTGTCCGAACGCATCGGCAATGTTGTTCACGTCGGCCAAGATCACGCATCTCGGGGCTCTGCCGCAGGGTCAGCCTGAGCGTTACACGCGTGTGGTGGACATGATCATGCAGCACGACACCGAACTTTTCGGTCACTGCACCAATCACGGTGCGTGTCAGACAGCGTGTCCGAAGGATATCTCCGTGGACTATATTGCGCGCCTCAACCGGGATCTGCGCGCCGCGAAACTCCGCCCCGACGCTGAACTACCCTGATGCGACATGCGACTGCGCTGCGCCAACGCATTGCTGTAGTCCTTGGCGCAATCGCGCTCGCCGGCGTGGCCGCGGCAACCCGGCCGTCGCCCGCTCAAGCCCAGCAGTATGCCGATCGTAGCATCGATGTAGCGAAGTACGTCGACTCGCATCGCGTAGTGGGTTATAACCTCAAGGCCGATGTACCAGGCCTGTATGCGCGGGTTCGTACGCAGGGCGCCATCCAGGTCCGCTTCTTCGATGAGGCGACGCTCGCGTCCGATACCCCCATCGACATCGACAAGGGCACACACCTGTATCCATGGCTCGATTTCTCGAAGCGTTTCGCCAACATTGGACGTCGCGACCCGCTGACTGGCGACGACATCGTGTTCGCGGACACCGCAAACGACGAGCATTTTGATCTGTTCCTGGCCTCGAACGGCGGCCGCGAACTCAAGCGCCTTACAGCGAGCGGCCGAATCCAGAATTACTTCCCGCACGGCGGGCGCGTTGCATATGTCGAGGAGGTCGGCACCCGGGAGCCGTACTCGAGCTGCATGCGCCTGGTGAACACGGGTACTGGCGTCACGACCACGATCGCATGCGCAGGGTCATTTGCCGGCTACTCGCCGATGGTGACATGGCGGCCCGATGGTCGAGCCTTCGTAAGCTCGCGGCGACTCTTCCACATCGTGGGTGACACCGCCATGCCACGCGAATCGGTGCCCCTCGGCGCTCCGCTCGGCTGGCGCGACTCCACTGCCTATCGTTACATCACTGCCGTCGGTGGCGTGCGCAATGTCGTGGAGTATGAGATCGCCGCGGCGAAGACCGTGCCCGTGACGACTTTCCCGACGAACTATGCATTGCGCGGCGACGTGAGAAACATCGCGGGCCGGCAGGTGATCCTCGCCGACTCCGGTGCTCGCAGGCTCCTCGCGTTCGACATGATGACATCGAAGCGGATCGGATCGACAACCCTGCCGGCGGGCACCGTTGCGGGCGCGTCCGGCGCCTTCACCCTCCTTTCCTTCGATTCCGCCACCGCGCCCCGGCGCCACGCATTGCTGCGTTCGAAGTTCGTCGGTGACTCGCTCTCGTTCGACGTCAAGGAGCTGCCGTACAACACCGATGCTCCACAGACCTGCAATGTCGAGCAAATCACGTACAAGTCGTTTGATCGCGATGTAAATGCGCTGCTCTTCACGCCCCGCAACCCGCTGCCCCGTGTGAATGACCGCCTTGCCGTGGTCGTGGCGTACTATGGCGGCGGGAGCACGTACGATTACAACATCGCGCTCTGGTGCGAAGCAGGGATCAGCACGCTCTCGCCCGACATCAACCGCAACACGTACGGGGATCGCGGCGGCAACGAAATCGCCGACGGGCTGTATGCCGCCCGGTGGTTGCAAGGGCGCCTTGGCCTCCAGGAGACGCAGGTCGGCACATACGGCACGTCACAGGGCGGCTTCAACGCGCTCAGACTCATGACCTTCCAACCCCAGACCAACAACCGCAACGTGACATTTGATTTCGGCTTTGCCATCGCCGAAGCAGGGTACTCGAGCCAGCTCACCATCCTGAAGCACACCAATACCGAGAGCCCGAGTATCATCGCCACCGGCAACCCAGACACCGACGAGGGACGCCGGACTTTGATGGACCGGAGCCCGCTCAACCAGATCGATCGCCTGAACGCGCCCGTCCTGCTGATCCACGGCACAAGTGATCATCGCGTGCAGATCGAGGAAAGCTGGCAGTTTGTCGAAGCGGCCAGGCGAGCGGGGAAGGACGTTACGCTCCTGGAGATGCCCGGCGAAGGACACGGCGTCATGGGCGAGAGGAATCTCAAGCGGTATTACGAAGCGCAGCTGACCTTTCTCGAAAAGATCAGGCGTTCGCGGGCCTCGCAATAAACCAGGCGACGGAAAGAGGGCCGCGGTGATCAGCCGGCACCCCTCTTCGTCCCCTCAAGACACGCATCGCGCACGAAGGTGTTGACCTTGTGACTACCGGTGACTACCTTTCTCCCATGAGAACGGTGGGCATCAAGCAACTGAAAGCGCGGCTTTCGGAGTATGTCAGGGCAGCGCGGCAGGGCGAGGCATTTCTCGTGACGGACCGGGACACGGTCGTCGCAGAGCTACGTCCGCCCGGCGCGACCGTTCATCCGACGGTCGGCGTAAAATCCATTGCAGAGATTCTGGATGATCTCGTCGCATCAGGCGAGGTGACCGCGCCGACTGCGTCGCTTTCAGGTTGGACCTGGACGCATGGAGG
>JBDSPG010000120.1:0-3081 GCA_039912685.1 Longimicrobiales bacterium
AGAGGATTCGAACCTCCGACCCCTCGGTCCCGAACCGACGCGCAGTGCCATTGTTTTCCGAGCAACATCGCAGAATTCTGTATTTGGCCTAACGACATCCTAACGTTGCCGCATGACTGAGATTGAAAGGCCCTTGTGTGACACGGACATCGCGCTGCACTTGCGGCCGTAGAGCCACGGCCGACTGGAGAAACGCTGGGACTCGACCGCGGCGCACTCGTCCGTGTTCGTCCATGGCGCGTTACGCCGAGTTCGCCGCCATTGCTGACGTGATCGGGCGCGGGTCGTAGAATGGCCGAATCTCGGCCAGGAGGCCGTTCACGACCCGGAACCGGTCGAACACTTCGATCGGCCCGAACGGGGTTTTCAGCTCGAATCGCGACGCCACGAACTCGCCGTCGGCGATGTGATGGCGGACGATCACATCGAGGACCGCAGGTAGGATGCCGCGAAGCGCTTCCAGAACGGCGTCGCGCCCCGTCACCTGGGCGGTCAGCGGACTCTCGAACGTCACGTCGGCCGCAAACGGGACGTCGGTCAGCTTTCCCGTCCGCAGCGCGTCGAAATATCGCTCCACGACTTCGATCGCCACGTTGGGCGCCATGTAGAACTCCCACGCGATCCCATCCGGATCCTTGAAGGCGACGTATCGCCGCTGCAGCACGGGATCGAACGTGAGCCCCGTGGATGGCACGCGCGCGGCTTCCAACGCTACCGCGACGCGTTCGAGCTCGGCCTCCAGTCCACAAGCGAGCGCGACGTGATCGAGGCCGACGCGGAACGGATCGAAGCGATCCCCTGCGGGCGTTCGGGCGTCAGGACCACGCACCGCGACTGCGGTGCCGCCCGCCAGTGCGACGAACAGCTCCGGTGTTTCGAGGACGATTGGAAGACCGAGCGTTCCGCCGTAGAATGCGCGGGCACGGGCGAGATCGGTCGCACGGAGCGTGAGATGGTGAATGCCAGTGGTCTGCGGCGCAATTGTCATGGGGCCTCCTTCGCTTTTGGCACGAAGATACGCCTCCGCCCGACCGCTGATCCTTAAGCGGCGCTAAAAGTTTTCGAAAAATGCTTCGGACTGCAACCGTCTACCGTTTCGGCCGGTTTCGGGTCGACACCCGCGAACAGCGGTTGACGACGTGCGATGGCGTGTTGATCCCGATCACGCCGAAGGTGTTCGACACGCTCGTCGTGTTGCTCCGCCATGCGGGACAGCTGCTGACAAAGGAGGAACTGCTGCAGGCGGTGTGGCCCAACACCGCAGTCGAGGAGGCTAATCTGACCGTCAACGTGTCGACGCTACGCCGGCTCCTTGCAGACGGCGATGCGACGCCCTGCATCGAGACGGTTCCACGTCGAGGCTACCGCTTTGTGGGGAGCGTGAAGGTCGAACGCGAGACCGAGGCGCCGCTCGATGCGCGACCCGAGAGGCTTCCCACCGCGCGGGCGCAGGAGCTGTATGCGCGTGCCAATCAGGCGGCGAACGAAGCCGATCACTGGGAAACCGCGCGCGATCTCTACCTGGCCTGCGTCGAGGACGTGCCGGACTTTGCGCCAGCATGGGCGCGGCTCGCGCGCTGCCATCGCCTCATCGCGAAATACACCGCGACCGGAACGATGCGTGACGTCGCCCTCTCTCAGGCGGAGGCTGCATTCGAGCGCGCACTGGCGCTCGACGGTTCGCTGCCGCTGACACACAGTCTGTACGCGCAGCTTGAGGTCGACATTGGCCGAGCCTCCGACGCGTCCGTCCGTCTATTGCGTCTGATCCAGCGCAACGGTCCCGATGCGGCGGCGTTTGGAGGCCTCGTGCATGCCCTGCGATTCTGCGGCCTGCTCGAGGCATCTCGCACCGTCCATCATCGCGCGCGCGCATTGGATCCGGCGATCATGACCAGCGTGGCGCATACGTACTGGGTGCTTGGCGACTATGAGAACGCGTTGCGGGAAACGGCCGGCGACATCGGTTACATGCCGGGGCTCGCGCTCGCCTCGCTCGGCCGGCACGGCGATGCCATCGCGGCGCTTCGGTGGCGAGAGCGTGATACCCGCGACAACCGCGCGCGCGCTTTTCTGATCTCGCTCCGCGCGTTGCTCGAGGGACACAGCGATCAAAGCCTGGCCGCCCTCCATCGCGCCGTCGACGGCCTGGCCGATCCCGAGGCGAAGTACTACGTGGCGCGCAGCCTCGCCCATCTTGCCGCACATGATGCCGCGCTCGCATTGTTGCGGCAGGTTGTAGACGAGGGGTACTACTGCTGCCGCCTGCTTGCCTCCGACCCGTGGCTCGAGAGCGTGCGCGGCACCACGGCATTCACGCCCGTGCTCGAGACCGCGCTCGCGCGGCACGAGTTCGCCAGCAAGGCGTTCCTCGATGCAGGCGGCGACGCCTTGCTTTCATAGCCATCATCGGCTGGTCCGCGGCCGCCGATAGCCGGTGGCCCTAACCTGGGAAAGGAACGAAGCGTCACGCTTTCGAGGGAGGTCGTCCCGTCGCCGATTTGAGCCTAAACTCCGAGCTTGTCGGCAAGAGCATTACACCCCTCCCTGGCCGGCCGGGAGAGAGTGCGGCCCCGTAGTTGATCCAGATGTACCGCGCCGCCTTGTTGATCGCTCACGCCACCAATAACCCATCGTTGGGTTGACAACAACCCAGCGTTAGGTTTATGCTTTTTCTGGGTGACGTGGGGTGAGCTAATCCGGCGCTTGAAGGCTGCGAGGTATGTCGAGCAGCGCACCGGCAAAGGAAGCCATCACCAATTCGTCCATCCCGGCACCGGACACGTCATCACGGTTGCCATGCATACTAAAAAGGAAGTGGGCTCCGGATTGGCAAATCGGATTTTGAAGGAAGCTGGGCTGAAATGACGGATTATTTTCCCGTGGTAATCGAAGAGGAATCCAATGGCACGTTCAGCGCCTGGGTTGCGGGATTACCGGGCGTGTATGCAGCGGCAGATACACGTGCGAAGGCCAAATCGGCCATTCGCGACGCTGCGATCGTTCACCTCCAAGCTTTGAAGGAGCGTGGTAAATCCGTAAAACGCAGGGGGGATGTTCTGCTCTTGAGAGGCGACCTCG
>JBDSPG010000162.1:0-25423 GCA_039912685.1 Longimicrobiales bacterium
GCAATCTTGAGTCTCTGCGCTTCGCCTCCGGACAGTGTCGGCGCGGGCTGGCCGAGGCGGAGGTATCCGAGACCGACCTGCTGTAGCTGCCAGAGCATCTGACCGAGACGATCCTCGCGGATGAAGAAGCGGATGGCTTCATCGATCGTCAGGTCGAGGACCTGCCTGATGTTGAGGCCTTTAAATGTGACCTCGAGCACTTCGCGCTTGTAACGTGCGCCATTGCAGACGTCGCATGGAATGAAAACGTCGGCGAGGAACACCATCTCGATCTGCGTGACACCTTCGCCCAGACATGCATCGCACCTGCCGCCTTTCACGTTGAAACTAAAATGGCCCGCAGTGTACTTCCGTTTGCGCGCCAGCTCCTGTTCGGCGAAGACTTCGCGTACGTGATCGAAAGCCTTGATGTAGGTAATGGGATTCGATCGGTGTGACTTGCCGATGGGCGCCTGATCGACGAGTACGACTGCATCGACATGCGAAAGTCCCTCGAGCGCATCGTACGCACCGACCTGTTCACCGAGATGCAGTTTCGCACTTGTCTCGCCGCCCGCGAGCTGTCGTTCGATCGCGCGATACAGCACGTCATGCACGAGCGTGCTCTTGCCTGATCCGCTGACACCGGTGACGACAGTCATCGAGCCAATGGGAATTTCGATTTCGACGTCTTTCACGTTGTTGAGTCGTGCGCCGCGGAGCGTGAGACGCCGCTCGCCCTTCTGCACTTTTTTCGGCTGCGGTGGCGGCGGGTCGAGGCCGGCGATAAATCGACCTGTGCCCGTGCTCGCGGCAGTGAGTTCTTCGAACGAGCCCTGGAACACGATGGTTCCACCTTTTTCTCCGCTGCCGGGCCCTAGTTCGATGACGTGGTCTGCAGCTGCAATTGCGGCAGGATCATGTTCGACGACGACAACGGTATTCCCGCGATCGCGCAGCTGGTCGAGGAGGGCGAGCAGCCGATCGGTGTCGCGCGGATGGAGTCCGATTGTAGGCTCGTCGAGAACATAAAGCGTGTCGGTGAGGCTCGATCCCAATGAGTTGGCGAGCGCGATGCGCTGCGCTTCGCCGCCTGAAAGCGTGCGCATCTGGCGGTGCATGCTGAGGTACCCGAGCCCGACATCATTGAGAAAGCTGAGTCTTGCACGCAACTCGATGAGGATCTGCTCGGCAATGCCGTGCTCCAGGGGCGAAAGTGGCTCTGCGACAACGTCGCTAGAAAGTTTGTTAACCCATTCAGCAAGCTCGCCGATGGGAAGGTTGCTGGCCGTGGCGATGGTGGTGCCGCCGACGCGAACGTAGAGCGCCTCCCTGCGCACGCGTGCACCGCCGCACTCAACACATTCGTGTGCTGCCTGGTACTGGCGGAGGAATACGCGGATGTACTGCTTGTAGCGCTTCTCTTCGCGGGACTTCAGGAACGGAATTACGCCCTGAAAAACTTTACGTTTTCCTTCGAGCACTACGTTGCGGAATGCCGCCGGCAGATCCTCCCACGGCGCGTCAACGGGCACTTTCTGAGCCTTCGCGAATGCGAGCAGCTTCGCGCGGTATTTCTTGTAACGCGGCTTCTCCCACGGATCGACAGCACCCTGCTTGAGCGTGCGTTTCCTCACCGGCACGATGAGCATCTCATCGTACTCGAGTGTCGCGCCGAAACCGGTGCACGTCGGGCACGAGCCATACGGGTTGTTGAAGGAGAACAGGCGCGGCGATGGATCGGCGAACGCAATTTCGGGATGGTCGGGACACTCGAAGCGCTCAGAGAACCGGTGCCGCGTATTCGTGCCGGCTTCCACCGCGACGACCTCGCCTTCGCCCTCACGGAACGACGTTGTAATGGAGTCGGCGAATCGATCGGTTGCATCCGGTTTCACGACGAGGCGGTCCACGACAACGAGCAGGTCATCGGTCGTTGCGAGGTCATGACCCGCGCCTTCCGGCGTGTCCATCGCGGCATCATCGAGGTCCAGCATGTCGCCACCCGCCAGGACGCGCAGGAATCCGAGTGCGCGGAGGTTTTCGACAATGCGGGCATGGGTGATGCGCGCGCTGCGCGGCAGCGGGAACGTGACCATGATGCGTGCACCATCGGGCAGTGCGAGCAGCGCATCAGTCGCGGATTGCACCGTGTCGGGCATGATGCGACGGTCGCACTCGGGGCAATGGGCGCGACCGGCGCGGCCCCACAGAAGCCGCATGTAATCGTATGTCTCGGTCGCGGTGCCTACAGTCGAACGGCTGGTCTTGGTCGGGTTCTTCTGCTCGATGGCGACTGACGGACTCAGGCCCTCGATGCGGTCGACATTTGGCTTTTCCATCCGGTCGAGGAACTGCTTCGCGTAAGTCGAAAGTGATTCGACGTACCGGCGTTGACCCTCGGCGTAGAGTGTGTCGAATGCGAGCGACGACTTCCCGGAGCCGCTCGGACCCGTGAGTACCACGAGCTTGCGACGGGGGATGTCGACGTCGATGCCTTTGAGGTTGTGCTGCCGCGCGTTGCGGATGAGAATGCGGTCCTTCATTTCGTAGTCATTGCGGCTCACCACCCCAGGCTTCGAGGGAGCCGACGGCAATGTCGATCTCGCGTCGGGTGTTGAAGTAGTGCGGCGAGATGCGGAGCGCGTCCGGCACTCCCTTCTCGTCCATGTCGAGTACTGCATACTCCCGCAGCGTTGCCGTTGTGTTAATGGCTTCCCCCCGGAGCGCCATCATGATGTCGTGCGCGCGGTGACCTGGAAAATGTACGGTTACGATGGCACACTTGCGGCCGCCTCGATCGAGGACGCGTGCATTGGGTAAGCGAGCGAGCCGTTCGCGGGCATAGGCCGCGAGATCAGCGGCATACGCACCGCAGGCTTCGACATCCGCACGCAGTGCATACCGCGCGGCTTCGCCGAGTCCGAGGACGAGCGCAACGGCGAATTCCCAGTTTTCGAAGCGTTTCGCATCATCGGCGAGCACGAATTCATCGGCATCCGTCCATCTCGCGCCGCGCATGTCGAGGTACAGCGGATGGCTGCCCGTCGAAAGCATGCGGTCCGATACATACAGGAACCCGATGCCCCGCGGTCCGCGCAGGAACTTGCGCGCGGTCGCTGACAGGAAGTCGCAATGCAGTTGTGTTACATCGATGGGAATCTGGCCGACGGCCTGGCACGCGTCGACGAGGTACGGTACGCCCGCGTCAGCGCACAGCGTGCCGACAGCGGCGGCATCCTGGACGAGTCCCGAGTTCGTCGGCACCCAGGTGAGCGCGACGAGTTTCGGGCGGTGTTTCTCGATCAATGCGCGCACGGAATCCGGATCGACGCCGCCCTCCTGGAGGTCTTCCGCGCGCACAACGGACAGTCCGGTGCGTTGCGCAAGTGAGAGATACGCGATCTGATTCGAGATGTAATCGTTCTTCGTCGTCAGGAGTACATCGCCGCTGCGAAAGTCAAACGCGCTCAATGCGCCGTAGAATGCGACAGTCGCGTTTTCTACAATCGCGATGTTACGGGCATGTGAACCAACAAGCGCGCCGAGGCTTTTATAGGTCTCATGAATGTCGGCAGCGGCGGCATCCCCGGCTTCGTATCCGCCAAGCTGCTCCTCGCGCTTGAGGTGACGGTGGATCTCGGCAGCGACCGGGTCCGGCATGAGCGAAGCACCCGCATTGTTCAGGTGGATGCGGCCGGCATTCGCGGCGGTCGTGTCCAGGCGCCAGGTCTGCGGGTCGAAGCTCATTCGATTACCTTTTTACTTCCGTGAAGGTGTGCCGAAGCCTGCAGACGCAAGATCGGGCGGAGTCGAATGGAAGAAAAGAGCACGGCAGCAATTTTGCGAACGATCTTCGAGGCCAGGCCGTATCAACCAGCGGGCTGGCTGCCCAGTCCTCACGGCCAGACGATTGCCGGCCGTTATCTGCGACGTCATCCACCGGTCCCATTTCGTCGGGAGCGCGTGGATACACCGGACGGTGATTTCCTCGACCTCGACTTCGCGCCGGCCTCCGACCTCCCTGGCGATGCGCCTCTCGTTCTGCTGTTGCACGGCCTCGAGGGCTCGGCGAGACGCGGGTATGCGATCGAGACGTATCATGCGCTGGCACAGCGCGGCGTGCGCGGGGTCGGGCTGAACTTCAGGTCCTGCAGCGGCGAGATCAACCGCGCCGCTCGTTTCTATCATTCAGGGGATACAGGCGATATCCGGCTGGTCGCAAGGCTGCTTCGCGCCCGATTCCCCGAGGCCATTCTGGGCGCGATCGGTTTTTCACTCGGTGGGAACGCGCTGCTGAAATTTCTCGGAGAAGAAGGCGCGGCGGCGCCGTTCGCCGCTGCAGTCGCGGTCTCCGTGCCGTACGACCTGAGTGCGGGCGCGGACGCGCTGGACAGCTCCTTCATGGGACGGCTTTATACGCGCGCTTTTGTGAAATCGCTTCTTGCAAAGGCCGAGACGAAGCGTGTGCAGCTCGACGGTGTGTGCGATATCGAGCGGATCCGGAATGCCACGAGCTTCCGCGATTTCGATGATGCGGCCACTGCCCCACTGCACGGTTTCGACGGCGCAGAAGATTACTATGCGCGCTCGAGCTCGGCCGGGTTCATTACATCGATCCGGGTGCCGGTGCTCCTGCTGCACGCCGCGGATGACCCGTTCCTCCCGCCTTCCGCATTCCCACGCGCCGCGATCGCAGCCAATCCGATGGTCACGGCTGTCGTGACACCGAAGGGCGGGCATGTCGGGTTTATCGAGGGGTCGCCATGGCGACCGCGCTTCTGGGCGGAGGAACAGGCCGCGGCGTTTCTGGCGGTGCAGTTGACAGTTCCGAGACCGCTGCGTTAGTATCTGGCCATGCGCCCAACGAACCAGCATCGCCATCACGTTCATCATCACGGCCCATCGGGTCGCGGGAAGGGCGTGTCACGCGTGTAACGGTTCGATGTTGCACATTCGATTGATCGTCTGCCTTCGCGGCCCGTCCCTAACGACGGGCCGTTTTTTTTGTGTCCACTCAACCGGAAACTGCCTGTGCTGCGCATCGCATTACCGAACAAGGGCCGTCTGGCCGAAGAGGCGCTCGAGCTGCTTGAACTCGCGGGACTCGCGCCGGAGGCCCGCCACACCAGATCGCTGCAAACTACGCTGGGGCCGGGTGCCTTCGACGCCATCTTCGTCCGCGCGAACGATATTCCCGAGTTTGTGGCGGATGGTGCCGCTCACTTCGGTATCACGGGTGGCGATCTCGTAGCGGAGAGCGGTCGTGCGCTCGAGACGGTTCTCGATCTCGGATTCGGCAAGTGCCGCCTCGCCATTGCGGTCCGCGATGACAGCAGCATCCATGCGGCGCGGGAGATCGAGCCAGGCACGCGTGTCGCGACCACGTTCCCCAACGTCACACGGCGTTTCTTCGAGAATGCGGGGGTCGCTGCTGACATCGTGCCGATCTCGGGAGCGGCAGAGATCGCGCCATATCTCGGCGTCGCTGACATCATCGTGGACCTGGTATCGACTGGTTCGACATTGCGCATGAACGGATTGCGTGAAATCGAAACCGTTCTCGAGTCATCGGCCGTGCTGATCACACGACCGGGAGTCGATGCGGACCCTGATGCGGCGCGAGCGCTCCGTGAGCTGCGCACTGCGCTTCAGTCGGTGCTGCGCGCGCGGGACCAGCGCTACCTCATGGCCAACATTCCGCGCTCCGCGCTGCCGCGTCTCCGCGATATCCTGCCGGGCATCAACGGGCCTACCATTGTCGATATCCTGAATGGCGGTGACCACGTCGCGGCGCATGCAGTCGTTCCGAGCAGTTCTGTCTATCGCGTGATCGCACAGCTCGAGGATCTGGGCGCTTCAGGTATCCTGGTTACGCGCATCGAACGGCTGGTGCCATGAGCGTGATCGCGACAGGCTGCATCGAGTCGCTCACGCCGTCATTGCGCGCTGCGCTTTTCGAACGCGCAGGCTCGAACGCAGTCGATGTCGAAGTTGCCGTTCGCGGCATCATTGAAGACGTGCGCAACCGCGGGGACACGGCACTACGGGCCATGGCTGAATCCTTCGATGGGGTCGTGCTCGAACAGCTCGAGGTGCCTCGCAAAGTCTGTGAGGACGCACTGGCTTCCATCGATCCGGCCG
This sequence comes from Longimicrobiales bacterium, assembly GCA_039912685.1. Classification (GTDB taxonomy): domain Bacteria; phylum Gemmatimonadota; class Gemmatimonadetes; order Longimicrobiales; family RSA9; genus DASUXU01. Next base: position 6,124 of record JBDSPG010000162.1, read on the forward strand.
TGCGCGCGGCACTGCAATATGCGGCGAATTCGATCGCCACGTTTCACCGTGCGCAGATGCCTGCCGATTTCGAGATCGAGGTGCAGCCGGGCGTACGACTCGGTCGGCGGGCCGAGCCGCTCGACAGCGTCGGCGTGTATGCGCCCGGGGGACGCGCAGCATACCCCAGCAGTGTGCTCATGGGTGTGATCCCGGCACGTGTTGCGGGCGTTCTTGATGTGATCGTATGCTCGCCGCCGGGTGCGGACGGATTCCCCTCCCCCGTAGTGCTTGCTGCCTGCGTGATCGCTGGTGCGCATCGGGTATTCGCGGTGGGCGGCGCGGGTGCGGTCGCCGCACTCGCGCTCGGAACGGAAAGCATACCTGCCGTGGCGCGCGTCATCGGTCCGGGTAACGCGTACGTCATGGAAGCGAAGCGACAGCTTACCGGCGTGATCGCGATCGACTCCCCTGCCGGACCGTCTGAGGTTCTCATCATCGCGGACACATCAGCCGATCCGGAGCTGATTGCCGCAGAGTTGATTGCTCAGGCGGAGCACGATCCGGATGCCGCAGCCGTCGCTGTGATCATCGATGCGCCGGCGCTGCGCATTGCAGTCCTCGCGCAGATCGAGCGTCTGCTGCCGCTGCAGCCGCGTCAGGACATCATCCGAATGTCATTGTCGACGCGTGGCGCTCTGCTCGACGCGCAGACACTCGATGCGGCACTCGCGTTCGCGGAGGAGTATGCGCCCGAGCATCTTTCGCTCATGATCGAAGCGCCGCGTGCTGCGCTCCCTCGAGTGCGGCGGGCCGGCACGATCTTCCTCGGCGCGTCGAGCTCAGTCGCCTTCGGGGACTACGTCACCGGTGCGAATCACGTGCTGCCCACGAACCGGCTCGCAAGGTCCTATTCGGGCCTGTCCACGCTCGATTTTCTGCGCTTCGCGACGTACCAGGAGGTGAGTGCTTTTGCGGCCGCAGATCTCGCTGCGCCGGCGCGTGTGCTGGCGAATGCCGAGGGGCTTCCGGCGCACGCCTATGCTGCCGAGTTGCGAGGCGGAGCCGGTGACATGGGTGACGCAATGCCGGCCTCATCCTCGCGGACGCCGCGGCTGCGCACCGCGTATCGCGACATCAGGCCGTACGAACCCGGCCGCTCGCCGTGCGCCGTCGACTTGAGCGATAACACCAATCTGCACGGCATACCGCCCGCGGCGGCAAACGTACTGGCCGCGCCCGCGCCGGCGCTCGTCACACGATATCCAACGGTGTACGGTCGTGATCTCACGGCTGCGCTCGCCGAGCGTCACGGTGTTCCCGCTGCGAGCATCGTCAACGGCTGCGGATCCGACGATATCCTTGACGCCATCATGCGTGCATTCTGCGATCCCAGTGATGCCGTCGCTTTCGCAACGCCCACATTCGGAGTCGTCGACCTTTTCGCGCGGATGAACAGCGCGCGCTCCATTACAGTGCCGCACCTGCCCGGCCATGCGCTCGATGTCCAACGGCTCGTAGCGGCCAGCGCGGCGGTCACCTATGTATGCCGGCCCAACAACCCCACAGGCATCGTGTATGAGCGTGGCGCGATCGACCTGCTTGCCGCGTCTCTGCACGGTGTGCTCGTCATCGATGAAGCGTACGCGGACTACGCCGGCGAGGATGTGATCGATCTCGCGATGAGCTCGGAGCGGGTGATCGTGGTACGGACCCTGTCAAAGGCCTTTGGTCTGGCGGGGCTGCGCATCGGGTATGCGGTCGCCTCGCCGCGGTTGGCACTCGAGGTCGAGAAGGCTCGCGGGCCTTACAAGGTCGGCGGCCTTGCGGAGGCTGCAGCGATTGCGGCACTACGCCATGACCGTTCGTGGGTGGATGCGCACGTCGGCGAGGTCCTGCTCAATCGCGACCGGTTATTCACAGCGCTCGCAGCAATGGGCTTCCCACCCATCCCCTCGGCCGCAAACTTTCTGCTCGTACCGGTGCCGGTCGAGCTGGGCGCTGTCGAGGTTGTGGCACGGCTCCGCCGCCAAGGTATCGCGGTCCGGGCATTCCCTGACCTGCCCGGTATCGGTGACGCAATCCGAGTCACGATCGGACCCTGGCCTCTGATGGAACGGTTCATGACTGCACTGGCGACAGTATGAACGTAAGCATTATCGATTACGGAACTGGCAATCTGCACTCCCTTGCGAAGGCACTGCAGGGTGAGGGCGCCACGGTCATTATCGAGTCGGACTGCGTAGCCGCGGCCGCGGCCGACGCGTTGGTCCTCCCGGGCGTCGGCGCATTCGGTGCGGCCGCGGAGCGCCTTACCGCCGGGGCGCCGGCGTTGCGCGCTGCTCTTGCGGGCGGACTCCCCTGCCTGGGCATTTGTCTGGGCATGCAGCTGCTGTACGATTCGAGCGAAGAGGGTGCCGGCCAGGGTCTCGGCGTGTTACGGGGTACCTCCCGGCGGGTTCGCGCGCCCCGTCTTCCTCAGATGGGATGGAATGACGTTGAGCCGATCGGGGACGATCCTCTTTTCGACGGCGCTGACCCGATCGTCGTATACTATGCGAACAGCTTCGTGGTGGAACCGGCGGATGATTCGGCGACCATCGCGTACAGCACGTACGGTCACGACCACTTTCCCGCCGCGGTCCGCCGCGACAAGGTTTGGGGCGTGCAGTTTCACCCGGAGAAGAGCGGCCGCACGGGCTTGCGGCTGCTGCGCAATTTCCTCAACGCGGTGCGGGTCGGATGATCGCATATGCAGCCATCGATCTGCATCACGGATGTGTTGTGCAGCTGGTGGGCGGCGACACGGATGAGGCGCGAGTCGAGCTCGATGATCCCGTCGCAGTCGCGAAGTCATGGGTCGACGCAGGAATTGCGGCGCTTCATATCGTCGACCTCGATGCGGCGCTAGGTACCGGCGACAACCGTGACATCGTGGACGCCATTCTCGCTGCCGTCGACGTACCCGTCCATGTGGGCGGAGGCGTACGGACCGATGAAGCGCTCGAACACTGGATCACTGCCGGCGTTCTACGCGTCATCATAGGGACTCGCGCATTGCAGGATCGGGAATGGCTGCGTGACGTAACCGCGCGATATCCCGATCGGATCATTGTCGCGGCGGACGTTCGGGACGGCTTCGTTGCAACACACGGATGGAAGCAGTCGACGCCGATTCCGATGCTCGAGTACCTGCAGGAGCTCAACGACTTTCCGGTTGCAGGTGTGCTCGTCACCGACATCTCACGGGAAGGCCAGCTTCTCGGTGTCGATACGGCACTCTTTGCCGCGGCCACTGAAGCATCCGCACATCCGCTGATCTGCTCCGGAGGGGTTGCTGGTATGGACGATCTCGAGGCGCTCGCAGCACACGGTGCCGCCGGCGTTGTGCTCGGCATGTCGTTGTACACCGGGCGCATCGATCTACCGGCAGTCGCGCGGGAGTATGCGCGATGACCGGTCTGCGACGGACGACACGTGAGACCGTGGTCGCGCTGCGCTGCTCCCTTGCACCACAGGCGGACGACGCAACCGGTACAATCGCGACGACAGACATCTTCTTCGACCATATGCTGAACACGCTTGCGCGTTACGCTGGTTTCCGGCTCGACGTCGAGGCGTCGGGAGACTTGCAGCATCACCTGCTCGAAGATGTCGCAATTTCACTCGGTCTGGCACTGCGTGACGAGATGCCTGAATCCTGCGCACGATTCGGCCACGCCGTCATCCCGATGGATGAGGCGCTGGTGGAGGTCGTTGTGGATGCTGGTGGACGGCCTCACTACGAAGGACGCCTGCCGTCCAACCTGTACGAACATGTGTTCCGGTCCTTCGCGATCAACGCCGGATTCACGCTGCACGTTCGCGTTATCCGCGGACGGGACCGGCACCACATTGTGGAGGCCGCCTTCAAGGCATTGGGCATGGCCTTGCGGGTTGCGCTCAAACCCGGAGACGCAGTGTTCAGCACGAAGGGTGCAATCAAGATCGAGCGGGAGGGTGCGGTCGATGCTTCGTAAGAGGGTGGTCGTGTGTCTCGATGTGCGCGATGGCCGCGTCGTGAAGGGCGTGCAGTTCGGGAACCTGCGCGATGTCGGCGATCCGGCGGAGCTTGCCGCCCGCTACGAGCAGGAAGATGCCGACGAGATCGTATTCCTCGACATCACCGCAACGTCGGAATCGCGGCAAACGATGCTGGATGCGGTACGTCGTACCGCCGAACGGCTGTTCATTCCGCTGACGGTCGGCGGAGGCATCAATGATGTGGAGGACATCGGCAATGTGCTGCGCGCGGGCGCAGACAAGGTGAGCATCAATACGGCAGCCGTGCTTCGCCCTGAGCTGATCAGCGAAGCATCGCAGCGCTACGGCGCACAGTGCATTGTTGCCAGCATCGATGCGCGAGTCGAACGCAGGCAGATTGAGATTCTCGCCCGGCCGGAAGGCTCGACGACAGATCTTCCCGACGGTCCGACACCGATCAGCTGGTTCCGCATCTTTACACATGGTGGTGCCACGGCGACACAGCTCGACGCGGTCGTGTGGGCGCGCCAGTGTGCGGAACTCGGTGCGGGTGAGCTGCTGGTCACGAGTATTGACCAGGACGGCGCGCGGGATGGATATGATCTCGAGCTGATCGCGAGGTGCGTGGAAGCTGTCAGCGTGCCCGTGATCGCGAGCGGTGGAGCTGGCGCGGCCGAGCACATGCGCGATGCATTCCTCCTGGCCGGCGCGGACGCCGCGCTTGCCGCGGGCATGTTCCATGACGGAACCGCGACCGTTGCGGAGGTCAAACGCCTCTTGCAGAAGAGCGGTATCAACGTACGCATGTCGATGGAGCAGGTACTTCTTCAATGACCTCTGTAACGCCAAAGGACCTGCTCGCATTCGCAACGGAAGTCGCGTGGCGCGCGGGCCTTGCCACACTCGCGCATTTTCAGACCGACATCACCGTGGAGACGAAGCCGGACGACTCGCCCGTAACGCGGGCGGACCGGGAGGCCGAGCGCATCATGCGCGATCTCATTTCACGGCGATTCCCTGAAGACTGCATCTGCGGGGAGGAGTTTGGCGAGACACGCACTGGCGCGCGGCGCCGCTGGATCATCGACCCGATCGACGGAACGCGCAGCTTCATCCGCGGCGTTCCGCTCTATGGCGTCATGGTCGGCGTTGAATCCGATGGCGACGTCGTCGCAGGCGTCCTGCATTTCCCTGTCCTGCACGAGACCGTCGGCGCTGCACGCGGTGCCGGCTGCTGGTGGAACGGCCGCCGTGCGCTCGTGTCGGATACCACTCGTCTCAGCGACGCACTCATCGTTACGACCGATCGCGCGAACATTGCGCGGCACGGGTACGACGCGGGCTTCACTCGGGTCTGCCAGGGTGCGGGCACGGTGCGCACGTGGGGCGACTGCTACGGTTATGCACTGGTTGCGACCGGTCGCGCCGAAGCGATGTTTGATCCCGTTGTCTCCATTTGGGACGTCGCAGCGCTGGTGCCGATCATCGAGGAAGCGGGCGGCACGATCACTGACTGGGCGGGGCGGGATAGCTGGAAGAATGGCAACATCGTCGCAACGAACGCCGGCCTCGGCCGGGAGATCCGTTCGCTGATCGCGGGCCCCGCGTGATCATCGCAACATCGGAGGATCTCGACAGCCTCGACTTCAGCCGCAGCGGCGGACTCGTTCCGGTCATTGCGCAGCACGTCGTAACTGGTGAAGTCCTCATGCTCGGATTCGGTTCGCGCGAATCTTTCCAGAACACATTGCGTGAAGGCGTGCTCTGGTTCTACTCACGCTCGCGAAAGGAATTGTGGCGCAAGGGCGAGACGAGTGGGAACAGCATGCATGTCACGCAGCTGTTTGCGGACTGCGATCGCGATGCGGTGGTTGCACTCGTCGATCCGGCCGGCCCCGCATGTCACACGGGTGCGAGGACATGTTTTGGCGCTGCGTCGACGCTCACGGCCCTTGCAGATACAATCGAGGCGCGCGCCGCTGGGAGTGGCGACGGGAGCTACACGCGGCGGCTCCTCGGGAACGCCAATCTGCGTGCGAAGAAGCTTGGTGAGGAAGCGGTTGAGCTCGCGCTTGCGTGCGCCGCAGGAGATCGAGCGGCGATCGCCGACGAAGCCGCCGACCTGTTGTTTCACGCACTCGTGGCGTGCAGTGCTTCGGGCGTTTCGATCGTTGACGTGCTGCGGGTTCTCGAGCGTCGGTCGGAGCGCGGAATGTGAGCCTTAGCGGCGTGGCTCCCGGAAATCGTGCGGCCCATTATTTCGGCTCACCACGGACGGCTCGCGCCGGCTGATGAGGAGGCGATAGATCGCGAGCAGCACGATCGCGCCGAGGATGGCGATCCCGAGTGACCGGCCGTTGAAACCCGTGACGCGCTCAATACCGAAAAGCCGTGTTCCGATATACCCGCCGATTCCAGATCCCAGCATCCCGATCACTGAAGTAATCAGACACCCGCCAGGATCCTTCCCGGGCATGATGAGCTTCGCGATGGCGCCGGCAATCAAGCCGAAGAGAAGCCACGAGAGAACGCCCATCAGGTACGAAACCCGGCGACGAGGTCCTTCAGACGGTCAGCCGAACCGAGTAGCTCGATGCTCGCAGCGCTCATCTCTTCCGTCGCAGCAGACTGCTCTTCCGCGGCGGCACTTACCTGCTCTGCACTCGCCGCGTGCGATTCCGCGGTTGCACCCACTTCGCGCACCGCGCCATCAACGGTGCCCACGGCTTCGCGGTTCTGCGATGCGGCAACCGCCACGCGCGCAGCTGCATCGCGTACTGACGACACAGCCGCGACAATATCTTCGAACGCGGCTTCCGCGTTCTTCGATGCTTCTTCGACACCGGCGACTTTGGCGAAGCCGCGTTCAATCGTCGCAACGACCGCCTCGATCTGGAACGAGATGCGTTTCACCGCAGTTGCAACTTCGTCCGCAGCTCGCGCACTGCCATCGGCCAGCTTGCGGACTTCGTCCGCGACCACTGCGAAGCCGCGGCCCTGATCGCCTGCACGCGCGGCCTCGATCGCGGCATTCAACGCGAGCAGGTTGGTCTGGCGTGCGATGCCTTGAATCGTTTCGACGAACGATGTGATCGACTCGCTGGCCTGCTGCAGATCATTCACTTCGTTGCCGGATGTGCGCACCAGGTCGCGTACCTCAAGCAGCATCGAAAGTGCGCGTGCGACTTCTGCGCGCTTGCTCTCCGCCACTTCGCCGATCTGCTGACTCAAGCGCTGCACCTGCTCCGATGCACTGTCGATGTCGAGCGCGCGGGACCGCATGACATCCAGCGCGTCCGTTACCGTCCGCAGCCCCAACGCCTGCTCCTCCGCGCCCTGCGTGATCCCGACCATCGCAGTCGATACTTCTCCGCTCGATGCGGCGACCTCCTCCGAAATTGCCGACAGGTCTGTCGCTGATGCGCCAATCTTGTTCGCGGTATCCACGGTCTCCGAAACAATCGTGCGGAACCGACCGGCCATGCCGATGAACGCGTTGGCGAGAACGTGGAACTCTTCGGGCATGTTGCCGTCGATCGACACGTTGAGATCTCCCGTGCCGAGCTGGTTCGCCGCAGCCACGAGGCGCTTGAGAGGCCGCTCGATCGCGCGCAACGTGAAGATTGCGAACGCGAGCATGATCAGGAGTGTGATGATCAGGATGACCGTGAGCTTCTTGCCCAGGTTCGCGAGCTGCTGTTGTGACACGATTGCGCTCTGCTGCACGTTGCGCAGCTCGTCCAGGTTGAGCTTGCGAATGAGCGCGCGGACGCTCTGCAGGCTGGCACCCGCCTGTGAGATAAGCTGCTGCGCCCCTGGCGCATCCTGCTGCTGCAGCCGCGCCTTCGCCTGATCGAGGGTTCGCTGCACATCTGTCTGCCCCTGCAGGATATCCAGCAGACCCTGTCGCTCCGCGACAACCGCATCCTCCTCCATCACTGTGACTATGGTGGAGTCGGCGATCAGATCGTTGTAAAGCTTCTGCTGCTGGCGTGCGACGCCGGCGAGTGAGTCGGCGAGCAGCAGCGATGCGGGATTGCCGGCTAGCTCGAACTCGCGCAGCGCCAGCATCTGGTCCACAACCGCAGCATGCAGGCTGGCGCCAGCGGACAGGCGCTGTTGCAGCGAGTTGAGCTGATCCGCGACCCGAGCGCTGTAACGCTCGAGCTTGATCGTGCTGACGCCCCAGATCGCGATCATGCCGAGCGCGCCAATGCCGAACGCGAGCGAGAGGCGTCCCTGGATTCGAGCGAAGTACGTGCGGAGCCAGTTCATTCCGGCATCGGAGTTACAGGAGTAGTGCGGACGGCGGGATCGGGAAAAGCTAGGCCGCGGAGCTTGCGGCTGTCAACTCTGCCTTCGATCATTAGACGTCGCCCCTGAATGCCCTCCTCCATATGGTGGTATGTCCGGATCGCTGCCCGAATCTCCAGGTCTGCGCGAATTGCGGGAACGCACGATCGCATCGCTGTGCGACCATTTCGCACAGGACAGGCTCACACTGGACGAATTCGAGACGCGCCTCGATCTGGCCCACAAGGCGGTGGTCCCGGACGAATTCAGGCGGCTGCTGGCGGACATCCACGTGCCTGATGCACCCGCCCTGGCTCCCATTCCGGCCTATGTCCCTGCGTCGGACGGCGGCGATGACTCCCGCCTCGTCCTCTCCCTCATGAGCGGTGTGACCCGACGAGGCAACTGGCGACCCGGCTCGAAGAACTACGTCTTCGCAGTCATGGGAGGGGTCGCTCTCGACTTCCGGGAGACGCCACTGCCGCCGGGGATCACCGACATATTCGTGTTCGCGTGCATGGGCGGGTGCGAAATCATCGTCCCTCCTGCACTCACCGTCGAGACCCATGGGTTCGCCCTGATGGGCGGCTTCGACCACATGGCCGAAAACCCGCCCGCAGCCCCGGGGAGCCCCGTTTTGCGCGTCAACGGGTTCGCGCTCATGGGTGGGGTCGAGATCATGGTCAGGCTGCCGGGCGAAACCGCCCGGGATGCGAAGCGGCGAATCAAGGAGGACCGGCGCCTGCGCCGGGATTGGAGGTAGAGCCGGGTGGCGGAAGCGGTTGCACAGACGCACGAAGAAGAAGCACTCGGTAAAGCATATGACGCCCGCCTCATGAGGCGTCTCCTCCGATATCTGCGCCCACACCGGCCGCGTGTAGCCAGCGCGATCGCGGTACTGCTCGTCGGCGCCGGCGTCGAGCTGATCGGCCCGCTCCTCACCAAGCGCGCGCTCGACCAGGCGATTCCGGCAGGCGATACACACCTCCTCGCACTCCTGTCCATCGCGTTCCTCGCCACACTCGTCGCCGCCTTCATCTTCGAGGCGACCCAGACGCTGATGACGACGTGGCTCGGACAACGGGTGATGTTCGATCTGCGTCGCGAGATCTTCACACATCTGCAGCGGCTGCCGCTCTCGTACTTCGATCGCAATCCTGTCGGCCGACTCATGACCCGCGTCACCAGTGACGTCGAAGTGCTCAATGAGCTGTTTTCTGCCGGCGTGGTCACGGTCTTCGGTGATGTCTTCACGCTCGTTCTCATTGCCATCATCATGTTCGCCATGGACTGGCGGTTGGCGCTCGTCTCCATGGCGGTCATGCCGCTCGTTCTTGCGACGGCGGTATTCTTTCGTCGAAAGTTCCGCGAATCGTTCCGCGACATTCGCGTACGCCTCGCTCGCATCAATGCATTCCTGCAGGAGCGCATATCGGGCATGGCCGTCGTGCAGCTGTTCGGACGTGAGTCGGCAACGCTCGAACGGTTTCATGAAATCAATGACGACTATCTCGAGGCGCACCTCCGTTCCATCAGCTACTACGCGATGTTCTTCCCCATCATCGAGGTGCTCACCGCCGTTTCACTCGCGCTGATCCTCGCGTATGGCGGCGTGCATGTTACTACTGGAGAGCTGAGTGTCGGCGCCATTACCGCGTTCCTTATGTACGCGCGGCGCTTCTTCCGACCGATCCAGGACCTTTCCGAAAAATACAACATGGTGCAGGGCGCCATGGCATCAGCGGAGCGGATCTTTTCGCTTCTCGACACACCGATCGGTGATGCAGAGTCGAGCGTTGCGCATGATGAGTGGCCGAAGCGAGGCCGCATCGAGTTCCGCAACGTGTGGTTCGCGTATCGTGCGCGCGACGATCATGGGGGAGATGATGGCGACACTGCGTGGGACTGGGTGCTGCGCGACATCAGCTTCATTGCCGAGCCGGGCGAACGTGTCGCCGTCGTCGGACACACTGGCGCGGGCAAGACCACACTCATCAGTTTGCTCATGCGCTTCTATTCGCCGCAGCGAGGCGAGATTCTGCTCGATGATCGGCCGCTCGATTCGTATGACCTGCACGCGTTGCGGCGCAGTGTCGGCCTGGTGCTTCAGGATGTCTTCCTGTTCAGCCGCAGCATCGCATACAACATTCGGCTGGGTACGAATGACATCAGCGATGCCCGCGTGCACGATGCCGCTGAGCGCGTTGGCGCTGACGCCTTCATTGCCCGGCTGCCCGGCGGCTATGACGAAGTCCTCGGCGAGCGGGGCGCATCCCTTTCCACCGGCGAGCGACAGCTGCTCTCGTTCGCCCGCGCGCTCGCATTCGATCCGCTTGTACTCGTGCTCGACGAGGCGACAAGCTCGGTCGACTCGCAGCTCGAGGAACGCATCGAGCACGCCCTCCTCGCGCTCATGGCGGGCCGAACCGCGATCGTCATCGCGCATCGCCTTTCCACTATCCAGGGAGCCGATCGGATCCTCGTCTTTCATCACGGACAGCTTGCCGAACAGGGGTCGCACGCCCAGCTGCTCTCCGCGCAGGGGCTGTACGCAAGCCTCTATGAGCTGCAGTTTGCAGCGGGAAACCGACCCAGCGGGACCGGGCTGCTGTCCCCATCAGCAAAGGTGTAGGTGGCGCGGAAGTTGCGCCCCACGGTTCCTCAGGCCGTTCCCCGGATCGTTCCGCGGCGGCCGAATCGTCTGGCGTCCCCGGACATCAGACCGTGCATTTCGTTGCGAGGCTGTCATGAACACATCCATTCTGGTCGTGGACGATGATCCGAATGCGCTCGACATAGTTCGGACGTATCTCGAAGCACAGGGATACACGGTCGCGACGGCTACGAACGGTGACGAGGCGCTCACAATGCTTGACCAGGTACGTCCGGCCCTGGTGCTTCTCGACGTCATGATGCCGGGCCGGGACGGCTGGGAAGTGGCGCGGCTGATCAAGAACCATCCGGCCTACAGTTCGACACGTGTCGTGATGCTCACGGCACGGAGCGATTTCGCGGACAAGCACGAAGGACTGCGTGCGGGCGCGGATGATTATCTGGTAAAGCCGATTCAGCTGGCGGAGCTCGGCGAGCGCGTGCAGAGGAACCTGAAGGCAAGAGAGACCACGGCTTGAAGATCGCCGCACAATTATCCAACCCGGTCCTTCGAGCAACACTCGATGAAGTTGCTGCATCGATGGGCGCCGAAGTCGTCACGCTGGACAGCACATCGAACCGCAGCGCGACCGCCGTCGGACACGCTCCCGAGATTGTCATCATCCAGACAGAGAATGATGCCGACTGGGCGAGCTGGCGCGCGTATGCACGACTCGTCGGTGCCGCGCTCATCTCCGCGTGTGACAACCCTTCCCAGTGCGCAGGCTTCTTCGGCGACGCCGATGACTGGATTCTGCCCACAACTTCCGTGGAAGAGATGGTGGTGCGGCTGCGCTCGGCAAACGAACGTCGCTCCGCCCGCCACCGTGTGGGTACCGAGGGTGCCGAACTGGTTCGATACGAGGAGCTCCTCTACGACCGGCTTACGGGCTTCCCCACATTGCCCGTGATGATCGATCGTGCGCGCGAACTGCTCGAACGGCGCGGCGAGCTGACCGTCCTGTACATCCATTTCGTGTGGTACGAGAAGATCGAGGAGATCTACGGCTGGCAGAAGCTCGATGACGTGCTGGAGACGACTGCAGGCGCCGTGCGTCAGATTTACGACCGCGAGCATGCTGCCGCCGAGAGCATCATGATGGTGTCCCACGTGGCGGACGACGACTTCATCCTCTTTACGCACGCGTCGGCGTCTGCGGACGCTGCCGAGCGACGTCTTCGCACAATGTCGCAGAAGCTCGAAACCGAGCTGCGCACGCGCATCGAAGAAACGCACAGTGAGGATATTGCTGCGCTGTGCGGCATCTATGTCGGCGCTGCAACCGTCTTCCGCAATCCGAAGATCCGCACGGAGCGTCTGATTTACCGCGGCATTCGCGAGGCCTCGAATGCAGCGCGAGGCGCGGAAGAGTGGGAGCGCACGCGCAAGGTGGCGGACCTCAAGTCCACGATCCGCGATGGTGCAGTATTCATCGAATACCACCCGATCATCGTGACGAACACCGAAGAGGTTTATGGCTTCGAGGCGCTCGCGCGTGGTGTGCGTCGTGAGCTGCGTTCGCCCGAGGTGTTGTTCGAGGTTGCAAGTGAAGCCAATCTGGTGTGGGAGCTGAGCAGGCTCCTGCGGCGCCGCGCCATATCTGGCATCATGAGCGACCTCAAGGATGGGCAGTTCCTGTTCATCAACATCGATCCGCATGATTTCGATGACCCTACATTCCGCAATCTCGATCCGGCCGACCTGGGGATCACCGATCCGAGCAAGATCGTGCTCGAGATCACGGAACGTACGGCGATCAAGGACTACCCGCGGTTCCAGGAATACCTGGCGGACTTCCGCTCGCAAGGCTTCAAGTTTGCCGTCGATGACGCGGGCAGCGGGTATGCCGGCCTCGGCTCGATCGCCAACCTCGCGCCCGACTACATCAAGCTCGACATCTCGCTCATCGCGAATATCGACTCGAACTTCCTGAAGCAGAATCTCGTCGAGACGATGGTGAACTTCGCAAACGGTCAGGGCGCGATGGTCATCGCGGAAGGCGTGGAACGGCAGGAGGAATTCGACACCATCAAACAGCTGGGCGTCCATCTCACGCAGGGCTTCCTCTTCCACCGCCCCCACTACTCGCAGAACGCCATCGAAAAATCGAATACGGTGGTGTCACATGCGAATAATCGGCCGGACGAATAACGACCATAACAACAACGGATTTTGTCTCACGCTAAGGCGCCAAGAACGGAAAAGAACAACAGAATTTTCTTGTTTTACTTTTCCGTGCTTAGCGGCTTAGCGAGACATATTTCCGTTGTCTGCTGTATCCGGGGGCATCTTCACAACCGTATCCTTGACCGCCGGCTTCGGGGTCGGCTTCCGGGCCGTCTTCGCGGGGATGCGAAGATCTGGGACTACGCCGTCTTTTGATGCGAGTGCGGCTACGGTGTAGTTGCTTCCGGGGTTCCACAGTACCCAGCTGTTCAGGCCGGCGTCGTAGGTCGCCTTGATCTGCGCGCGAACGTGCGCTGCAGTGTATTTCGGTGGGCCGAGCGTGAAGTCCTGAAGCCATGGACGGATTTCGGCAGCATTGGGGACACCTTTGCTGCGTTTCACGGCGTAGTCCATTGCTTTCTTCACGATATCGTATGGCGCTGCGTTTGGCGCTGCGATTCCATACGATCCTCGCGCGAAGTGGGACGGATAGACCATGGGCAGCAGCGCGTCCGCGGCGTCGAGCATCTTCTCCCACTGCTGGCCGATACCCAGGTCCCCCTTCACGGATACCGTCAAACCGAACACGTCCGCCGTTATCGGGACGTTATACGATGCGAGCTGCGCGCCCGAGTACAACAGAAATTCGCGAATCGCGTCGGCCTTGGTGCGACCGTTGCGCTGCGGCCAGACCGCGGTCGCCATTAGGGAAGCGGGAACATCCGGAAAGCGCACGTAGTCCCACTGTACTTCCGCGAAGCCCATGTCCAGCGCTTCCTTCGCGATCTCGATGTTATAGTTCCATACATCGCGATTGAAAGAGTCCACCCAGACATTGCCATCGCGATCCTTCCATTGCGAACCGTCCGCCTTCTTGACCGACCAGCCGGGCCTGCCCGCTACGAGCCTCTTGTCTTTGAACGCGACAATGCGCGCAATCGGATAGATGCCCGCGTCGCGCAGCTTTTGCAGCAGCAGTCGCGGGTTTCCGATATACGGCTGCGCAGCGTCGATCTCGTTCGCGAGCTTGATGCGGGACCGGTAGCTGATCTCGCCGCCTTCCTTAACATCAATTACGAACGTGTTTATCTCCGTTCGTTTCGCAATGTCGATGAGCTTCTGAAGCTTTACCGTGGATCCGGCGGCCCACGCGTTCAGATAGAGACCCCGCACGGCGTCGGGTTTCGCGACCGGCGCAATACGGCCGGTTGTGGGTGCCGCAGCGGCGGCCGATGGTGTAACCGCCGCGGCGTCTGCTGTAGTCGTCGCGGGCGGTGCCGCGATTGCACCGCTGTCCGAGGACAGGGTACTGTCGGCCCGCGCCGAGCGCACGACGGCGGAGTCCGTTGACACCGGCGTCGCGCCGGGGGCGTCCGCGGTATCCTTCACGCGCTCCGCAACGCACCCGCTCGTGCACAGCGCGAGGAACACGCCCGACAGAACCCCCCGCACTAGTAGGTACCCATGGCCGGGTCGACGTCCGAAGCCCAGCCGTTGATACCACCCTTCAGGTTGATCAGGTTGTTGAAGCCCTGTGCCTGGAGGTGACGGATCGCGCTCTCACTGCGCTTGCCCGAACGGCAGTACACCACGACCTCGCCTGACTTCGCGATCTCAGCCGACCGCTCCAACACATCGCCGAGCGGAATCAGCTTTGCTCCGAACTTGCTCAGGTTCGAGATGTCCCACTCGTACTCCTCACGCACATCGATGAGGACGAGCGGCTGCCCCGCATCGATCTTTCCCTTCAGCTCGGCCGCGGTCACCTCGCGAACGCCGGCCTGCGCATCATCAGCCATATCAGTTCCTTTCATGCCACAGAAATCATCGTAGTCGATGAGGTGCGTGATTGTTGGATGTGTGCCGCACGCGGCGCACTCCGAGTTCTTCTTCAGTGTGAGCTCGCGCCACTTGAAGCGCAGTGCGTCGAAAAGGGCGAGTCGGCTCACCATTACATCGCCGCGTCCGATCAGCAGCTTGATCGTTTCCAATGCCTGCATGGATCCGATGATGCCGGGCAGAACTCCGAGTACTCCTCCTTCTGCGCAGCTCGGCACGAGTCCGGGCGGCGGCGGCTCACGGAAGAGACAGCGGTAGCAGGGTCCGATTCGGCTGTCGAATACCGAGACCTGCCCTTCGAAGCGCAGGATCGATCCATACACGTACGGCTTGCCGAGCAGTACGCACGCGTCGTTGACCAGGTAGCGCGTCGGGAAGTTGTCCGTGCCATCCACCACAACATCATAAGGCGCGAGGATGTCGAGCGCATTGTCGGATGTGAGCCTGACATTGTGCTCATTCACCGTGATGTGCGGGTTGAGTGCGCGCAGACGTTCTGCTGCAGCCGTGACTTTGCAGCGACCGACATCAGACGTCGCATACAAAACCTGTCGCTGAAGATTGCTCGCGTCCACAACATCAAAATCGATGAGTCCGATCGTGCCGACGCCGGCAGCGGCGAGATACATGCCGAGCGGCGAGCCGAGGCCACCGCTCCCCACGATCGCGACACTCCCCGCCTTCAATGCGAGCTGCCCCTCGAGTGCGACTTCGGGCAGCACGAGGTGACGGCTGTAGCGCTGGATCTCGGCGGCGTTGAGCTCAGCCACCGGCAATACTCGGCACGATCATGAGTGTGTCGCCCGGAGTGATCGGTGAATCCATGCCGCGATCGAGACCGCGCACTTCATCACTGTTCAGGAAGACGTTGACGTAGCCGCGCAAATGTCCTGCATCAGAATACAGGTGACGCCGAAGCTCCGGATATGTTCTGACGAGATCGGTGAGCGCCGCCGCAACTGTGTCGCCTGCGACTTCCGCTGTGTCTGCGCCATCGGTGTAGTCGCGAAGCGCAAGCGGAAGCAGCACTGTGACGGCGGTTCGGGCGACGTCCTGACGTGGAGTACGGGCTGCGTGGTTTGTCATGGCATTACTGCGAATGTACCGGCATCACCGGGGTGGCGCAATCAAGCCGGCGATGAGCTCGGCGTTCCGCTGCGAAGCGCCGAGCCCCTCCCGGACGAACATTTCCGCGGCGCTGCCTGCAGTCTCTCGCGCCGCAGCATCGGCCATGAGACGTTCGATGGTATCGGCGACGTCGTCATGGTTGTGCACGAGGAAGCCACCTCCTTCGGCGATAAGCCTCGCGGCCTCCTGCGCATTGCCGAGCGCGGGCCCGAACATGGTCGGCACGCCAAGCGCGGCCGCTTCGACAACGGAGTGCAATCCGTGACGACCGAAGCCACCGCCGATGTATGCGAACGATGCGGCAGCATACAGGTCCGCGAGCACACCCACGCGGTCGACAATGATCGCAACGTCATCTTTCGCATAGTCAGACGAAGTCTCGAGTGCACTCAGCCGTATATGACGCAACTGCACGCGGTCGAGTGCTGCTTCGAGTCGACTGAGATGTGTCGGTGAGGGTGCGTGCGGTGCGAGCACAATGCGAGGCCGTCGCTCAGCGGGGATGCTGGCGAGTGCCCGTGCAATGACATCCTCATCGGCCGGCCATGTGCTGCCAGCTACCAGGAGCGGCCGCGTGCCGCGCAGTCGTTGCAGCAGCGAACTATCGCGATCGATCGCACGGATGCGCTGCCACACCTGATCGAAGCGGGCATCGCCCGTGATCTTCACCCGATCCGTGTCGACGTCAAATGCCGAGAAACGCTGCGCGGAATCGTGATCGACTGCACCGATCGCGTCGAGCCGGCGGTATGCAGGACCGAGCATGAACCGGGCGGCGCTGCGGATGCGGCTGGAGTCCTCATGTAGTGCGGCGTTCACGAATGCCACACGCGCGCCTGCAGCTGCGGCTTCAAGACCGAGCACTGGCCAGATTTCCGTGCGCACGAACGCGACGACCGTGGGGCGCAGCGACCGAACGAGGGCGCGCATCGCGGTTCGGGAGTCGAGCGGCAGATATCCGCTGACATCCGCACCGACAGTTTCTGCCATACGCTCGGCGGAGGTGGAGAAAAACGAAAAAGCGATCTGCACATCCGGCCGCAGTATACGCAGGTCATGGATGATCGCCTGCGCCATCAGGGCTTCACCGACAGAGGGCGCGTGCAGCAGAACGAGAGGACGGGATGCTTCGCGGTGGGTCGCGCCCCACTCAGCGAACATGTGCTCGGAGCGAGTCCTTCCCTCGATGGCCTTCCCACCACGGGGATGGAGTTCGGCCAGGAGTCGCACGAGCGGCGCTGCCGCCCGCATCCCGGCCTCGTAGATCCGTTCACGGTTTCGCACGCGCGAAGTTACCGATGCAGGGAGGCAGCGGGTAGTGCGTGACGCTTCTTCGCGCTTGTGGCCGGTGGCTGCGTGGTCGCATCTTGGGCGGACATGGCAATTGAACGCATTATCACCAGCACCGTGGGCTGGGCGGCCAGCATTTTCCAGCCCGTGGAGCGGGTTGGACCGCCGATTCCGGACGGTCCCGTACTGGTGCTCGCAAATCACCCAAATGCATTGCTCGACCCGCTGATGATCTTCCACATCGCGGGCCGGCCGACGCGTCCGCTTGCGAAAGCACCTCTTTTCGAGCAGCTGTTCGTCGGCACACTGCTGCGCGGCATGGGCGGACTGCCGGTGTTCCGACCGAAGGATGACCCCACACTGCTGCATCGCAATGACGAGACGTTCGCGGCCGCGATCGCGGCGTTGCACGCAGGGGACGCGGTGCAGATCTATCCGGAGGGTCAAAGCCATTCCGGTCCATCCATGACGCCACTTCGCACCGGTGCCGCGCGGATCGCACTTCGCGCCGAAGCAGAGCACGGCTGGACGCTCGGCCTGGCGATTGTGCCAATCGGTTTGACGTACTCCGGGAAGTCGTTGTTCCGCAGTCGTGTGGTTGCGCAGGTAGGCGAGGCGTTCGGCATTTCGTCCTATCGTGCGGAGTTCGAGGCGGATGAACAGGCCGCTGTACGATCGCTGACCGCGGAAATGACGGGGCGTCTCGAAGCCGTCACACTCAATCTCAGCCAGACTGAAGACGCGGACCTCATCAATATTGCAGAGCGCCTGTACTCACGTGAGAAAGGGATGGTGCGCTGGCGCGAGCGAAGCGCACTGTCCGAGCGCCTGCCGCGGCTACAGCTCTTTGCGCACGGACTTGCGTGGCTCCGCGCGCACGACCCGCAGCGCCATACGCGGCTCGCACGCGCAGTGCGCCGATATCACCGGTACGCGAAGCTTTTCCACGCTGGCGATGGGGATGTGCCACCGCACTACAGCTTTCTGCCGACCGTGCGGTACGTCGCAGTCGAAACGCTGGTGCTGCTTCTCGGCCTTCCCCTCGCCGTTATCGGCGCGACCCTGTGGTACCCCACGTACTACGCTCCGAACATCACCCTCCGAATGGTAAAGCCCTCTTACGACTCGGTATCGACATACAAGCTTGCGACGGCGTTTGCGGCCGTGCCGCTGACATTGCTCGTCGTTGGTGTAGCCGCGGCGATCCTCGGCGGCCCGGTGATTGCCGTCGCAGCAGTGATCGCTGCCATTGTTCTCGGTTTCGTTACGATCGCCTGGCGCGAACGCTGGGCGCGAGTTCGCTCCGATGCCGACCTGTTCGCCCGCGTCCTAATGCGTTCGCGGGAGCGCGCGCTTCTGGCCGGCGAGAGAACGGCCATAGTTTCGGAGTTCGATGCCATTGCGGCGCTGATGGAGAATGAGCACACGCTGAATGAAGCGGCCGCGTCGGGGGATACGCCGCGATAGTGCGATACATCGGCAACAAAACGCGACTCCTCGGATTCATCCGCCGTGTCATCCGTGCGCGGGCGATCCCGCATGGTCACGCCATCGACCCGTTCACGGGTACGGCGAGCGTCGGCCGCGCGCTCAAACGCTGGGGTTTCACCGTTACTGCATCCGACATCATGCACTATGGCTATGTCCTCGCGCGCGCATATGTCGAAGCGGGGCACGAGCCGGACTTCACCGCTCTCGGTGACGCGATCGAACTCCAGAAGCCCACGCTGCGGCGCGTGCTCTCTCACCTCGAGCGCGTGCCGGTTCAGCCGTCGTTCATTCACGAGCACTACTCACCTGACGGCGGCGCCGGCGCTGCACACGGCCGCATGTATTTCACGCCGCAGAATGCGCTCCGCATTGACAGTGCGCGCGTGCGTATCGAGGAATGGCGTTGTGCGGGCCTGGTCGACGATGATGGATACCACG
>JBDSPG010000187.1:0-6875 GCA_039912685.1 Longimicrobiales bacterium
TGTTCGACGTCATAGGGAATGCGGTAGGCATCGGATCATTCACGCTTTCCGGCGGCGCCACTTCCGTACGCTGGAAGTTCTCGAACCTGAATGTCCGGAGCAGGGCGGTCGCGACGAATGCGATCATCGCCACCGGTGTCGTGGCAATCCCGGACAGCGCATCGCTCACTCTGTCCGGGTTCACACTGACGGTGGGGGAAGATTTGAGCGTTGTCGGCGGCACACTGATCATGAACAATCCGAATGACGTGGTCGTGACCCGGAATATTGCATTCGGGAATACCAACGAAACCGGCAAGCTGCTGGCGGGCCTGATACGCGTTTCCGGCAACTTCCTCACACTCTGTTACAACGACACGGAGTTTACACCGAATGGCACCCGCGTCGTGATGAACGGCACGGCTCTGCAGCAGATCCAGATGTGCTCGACACCGACGGGCAACAGGTTCGGCGATCTCACTATTTCGGCGGGTGCGAACGTAAGCACGAGTGACGTGATCTACATCGACACGTTCACCATCAGCGGCACTATGACCGTGAACGCGACCGGCATAGTGGACACGCGCGTGCTCACGATCACAGCGGGCGGTGTTTTGAACAACAACGGGATCACGCGGACGAATCTGCCGTTCGTGAACAACGGCACGCTTGCCGGCCGACCGGTCGTGCAGAGATGAGCGCTGCGGCGCCTCTGGTGATCCTCGCCGGCGCCACAGGCAGCCTTGGCAATCACATTGCTGTCGAGTTGAAGGGTCGCGGCGCGGACGTGCGAGCGATCGTACGGCAGGGTGCTGACGCCGCGAAGGTCGCCCGGCTGCGCGAGCTGGGGGTTGAAGTCGTTCAAGCGGACTACGGTGATCGCTCACAGATGGTGCATGCGTGCGAGGATGGAACGTGCGTCGTATCCGCACTCGCCGGTCTGCGGAACGTCATCATCGACGCACAGTCAGCGCTGCTCGAGGGAGCAGTAAAAGCGCGCGTGCCGCGTGGAGGGGGCGGACGGAGTTCGGGGATGCCGAGCTACAGGGTTGTGCGTTGGGCGGCCGTTCTCGCGTTCATAAACACCGGAGGAAACTCCGTGACTACATAGACGCGAAAACCGCCGAACTGATAGGGTGTCCGGCCTTCTTTGCAAGGCAGGGGTCAACGGTTCGATCCCGTTACGCTCCATAGGAAACCGCGTCGCCTAATCGGCGGCGCGGTTTTTTCGTCATAACTAAGCGCGCAAGGCGCGCGTGTAAAAAGCCCCGCAACGAAGTCGTCGCGGGGCTTAAATATGCCCAACACCAGATGGCCGGGGAGCGGATGACGCTTACGCCGCCGCGCCCCCCACCATCGCACCCAGCAGCAGATAGTCCAGCGCATCATCCGCCGAATAATGCTCCCTCTCCCTCAGCATCCGCGCGACCGGTGTAAAATCATTGCCGGAAGTCAGCAGTGCACGCTCCACAACACCCTCGTCCCTGATCTGCGCGTGTCCGATGTTGGCGAACAGCGCGTTGCAGAGACATTTGCGGCCGATGGTATCCTCGGCGAGTCCGCCCTTTGCCACGTACTCATCGACGGGCTCTGCTGGACAGCGATAACCGATACGGCCGTCATCGCGCTGGTAACCGGTGCGCAGATAGCCGAGATCGCATTTCCGTTTGCGCGCCTCGTACCACATCTGGACGGAGTTGGTTTCGGGGACTTCTACGACCTTGAAGGGGAACCCTGTCGGGGACGCCTTTGCGTCGGTCTTCACATGGATCGTATCCGCTCTGACCTGATCGAGCACCTTGCCTTTGATATCCGGCTCGAGGCCACTCTCATCGCTGTAGGCGAAGAGAGTGCCGACCTGAACTCCAGCCGCACCCGCCTCGAGTGCTGCTTCGAGTCCTTCGGGCGAAGCGGTGCCGCCTGCGAGCCAGAACGGATAGCCGAGCGCACGCATCTCGCCGAGGTCCGCCTCATCTCGGTCCGAATAGATCGGCTCGCCCTCATCGTTGAGTTCTGTCTTGCCGCGCGGCGGTGCATTGTGACCGCCGGCTGTCGGTCCCTCAACAATGAAGCCTTCGACGGAGCCGTTCGACTTGCGCGCGAGCATTGTCGCGAGCGAATGCGACGAAACGATCGGCAGAAACTTCGGGCGGTGCAGAGGTGGAGCACCCGCAGTGAAGTGCTGCGCAGGATCGAGCTCGACTTCGCGGACCGCACCGCGCTCGAGGCCGTCGACATCGAAACGGAGTCGTGCTGCGCAGCCACGTGCAAATGCATCCAGGATACCCGGGATTTCCTTCGGGATGCCGGCACCCATCAGCACGTAGTCCACACTCGCGAGCATTGCACCGTACAACGTCGCAAGATTCGGTAGCTGTACCTTGGTGAGAAGGTTGAGACCGACCACGCCGCCGTGACCCTCTTTGGCGAGGTATACTTCGACGAAGCTGGCGAGCATGGTGAGCTGCAGCCGCGCCGCACTCATGCTTTCCTTCCACATCGAGATCAGGCGATACGGCGCGTCGCCGCGTTCGCCGGCCGGCAAAAAATAGCGGCGCAGTGCATCCGCACTGACTTCGGGAAGAGGGAAGTGCTCCATCGCGCGGCGCAGGTGTCCACCAATGTCGCCGTCCTGCAACCGACGGACGAACAGGGAATCAATGCAGGTGCCCGATACCACGCCCAGCTGACCGCGCATCGATACCGCGCGCGCAAGCCGCCAGTTCGACACGCCAATCCCCATTCCACCCTGGATTACGCGAGGCAACACCGCCTGACCGGTATTCATGACGTCCGCTTCCTGCATCGAATCAAACATCCTCACGGATTCTCTCCTGTCCTGGATTCCATGACACCCCGCGGCTCGGCTTCATGCCCGAAGTCCGAATGGACTTATACCCCGCAAAGTCTGACCCGTCGCCAACTTCCGGCCATCGATGTAACGCCCTGGACGGGCGGCAAATCGCGCGGAACGCCTTAAATATAGCCTCTGGACGGCGCTGTATGGAAATGCATGAGTACGAACCGAAGCCAGGAAGTGCGCCGTTCCCGCCACATTCTACTGTCTCCCAACGCTTCTGCCAGAAGTGAGCCACACCGAGGAAGGTGCGACTTCGACCCGTGAGACCGTGATATCCGCTTACTCTGCCCGCGAAATCCGTTATTTTGGCCGCTGGATCACGGGAATCGGCCCGTCGGCCGGGTGGCCGTCTGTAGGTTTCCGCAGGAGCGAATGAATGCATCCGTGGCATGATCTGTCACCCGGCCTGCACCCGCCGGAGGACATCAACGTCGTCATCGAAATCCCACACGGTAGCCGGAACAAGTACGAGCTCGACAAGGGCACGGGCATGTACCGTCTCGATCGAGTGCTCTATTCGTCTGTCCATTATCCGGGTGATTACGGCCTGATGCCGCGCACACTCTCGGAAGATGGTGACCCGCTCGACGTGCTGGTGTTGTTGAAGGAGTCCACGTTCCCCGGTTGCATCGTGCAGTGCCGGCCACTCGGTCTGCTGCGGATGCGTGATCGCGGTGAGTTCGATGAGAAGATCATCGCAGTCGCATCACACGATCCGCTCCAACGGGACTACTTCGACATTGCAGACCTGCCTCGTCACCGATTGAAGGAGATCGAGCACTTCTTCGAGATCTACAAGGAGCTCGAGGGTGGTCACATCGAGATCGTCGGCTGGGAGCAGTCGATCGCCGCGTGTCAGGAGATTATGATCTCATTGCTGCGCTACCAGGAAAAATTCCCCAATGGTGTGACCACGGAAGAAGAGGCGCTGCGTGTCGGCTGATCAATCCATCGTTCCTGTGCGCACAACGCACGCACCGGCCGCGGCCGGTCACTATTCGCAGGGCATGGTTCACAACGGGCTCGTGTATGTCGCGGGCCAGCTCCCGATCGATCCGGTTTCCGGCCAGATCGTGGACGGCGGACTCGAGGCGCAGACCGAGCGCACGCTCCGCAACGTTGAAGCGATTCTCGTAGCGGCGGGCGGCTCGCTTGCGTCGCTCCTGAGCGTCACGATCTACATCACCGACCGCGATCAATGGGCCGGCGTCAACGTTACCTATGCCCGGCTCCTCGGTGATCACAGGCCGGCCCGCGCAGTCATTCCCGTCGCTGAGCTGAAGGCCGGATGCTTCATAGAGATACAGGCAGTTGCCGCGATTCTCTGACTCGATTTTCACACCCTGTAAAACCTGACGGCGGCGTTCTCGTCAGCGCCGCGCCGCCGCTGTATCTTCCCGCCTTGTCGCACGGAACTCCGCCCGAAAGCGGGGTACTGAAGTCCGCGAAATGCTGATGATACGCACCATACGACGCAGTCTCGACAATGTGGGCAGGGCCACGCTGATGGCACGCGATATCATTCGCGTGTTACCGAAGCCACGCCTGTACTGGACCGCGACACTGCAGCAGGCCTGGATCATCGGCATCAAGTCGCTGCCACTCGTACTCATCATGGCGTTCCTCGGAGGTGCCGTTACCTCCCAGCAGACTGGTGCGCAATTCACGGGAGGCCTGCCGCTCTGGGTGATCGGCAGCGTCCTGGCTGCCAGCGTGCTCACCGAGCTCGGACCCATCCTCACTGCAATCGTCATGATGGCGCGAGTCGGTGCTTCCATTGCGGCTGAACTGGCTTCCATGAAGGTCACGGAACAGATCGATGCTCTGCAGGCGATGGGGCGCGACCCGATTGCTTTCCTCGTCGTCCCCCGCGTGCTCGCAGGTCTGATCGTATTCCCGCCGCTCGTCATCCTGGCGGACGCGATGGGATTGCTCTCCGGCTGGGGCATCGGCATTGTGGCCGTGGACGGATTATCTTCGAGCGACATTGTCTACGGCATGCGGTTCTATTTCCGTCCGTGGTCCCTCATCTTCTCCGTGATCAAGGGTGGCACGTTCGGCGTCGCGATTACGTTCATCGCGTGCTTCATTGGCCTCGAGGGCAAGGGCGGCGCCGAGGGCGTTGGTAAGACCACAACGACGGCGGTTGTTACGACGACGCTGGCGATCATGGTGCTGGATCTGCTGCTCGCGCCGATCCTGAAGGCATTCTGATGATCGAGTTCCGCAACCTCCACAAGGCATTCGGCGATCAGCAGGTACTGCGCGGCGTGGACCTGGTAGTCCAGGAGGGTGAAACGCTGGCACTGCTCGGGCCGTCAGGAACAGGGAAGAGCGTTCTCATCAAGCACGCCATCGGCCTGCTCGAGCCGGACGAGGGCGATGTGGTTGTGGACGATGTCTCGATCGGTAGTGCTTCGCGCAAAGAGCTCAAGCGCGTGCGCAAGGAGCTAGGTTACGTGTTCCAGAACGCCGCGCTCTTCGACTCGCTCAGCGTTGCCGAGAATCTTTTTCTCGCGCAGGTGGACGAAGAGAGCCAGGCGAATATCGCAGACTGCCGTGATGCGGCCATCGTTCTTCTGGAGCGCGTGAATCTGGACGCATCCGTGCTTAACAAATTGCCGAGCCAGCTGTCCGGCGGCATGCGCAAGCGCGTCGGCGTCGCGCGCGCGATCGCGAGCAATCCGCGGTATCTCCTGTGGGACGAGCCGACCACCGGACTCGATCCGGTGAATGCGGACAACATCGATGAGTTGATTCTGCAGCTCGCGCGTGATCTCAATGTCACCAGCATCGTCGTGACCCACGATCTCGATACGGCGTTCGACGTCGCGGATCGCATTGCGCTGCTTATGGACGGTAAGATCCGGACAAACCAGACGCCGGAAGACATTCTAGAAAACACGGATCCGATTGTGAGCCGCTTCGTGCGTCGCATGCGAGCGGACATCGCCTGAACCGATAAAGCACATGGAAAAACGAAATCGCAACATCATTACCATCGGCGCAATGACCATCGCAGCGGTCATCATCTTCTTCACGATGCTGTACTATCTGCTCGGGAACCCCGTGTTCCGCAGTGGTACGGACATTGTCGTCAAGATGTCGAATGGTGCGGGTCTCAAGCGCAGTGATCGTGTGCAGCTGCAGGGTGTCGACGTCGGGTCCGTCCGATCCATCGAGTTGTCTCGCAAGGCGAGCGGTGTCGTTGTAAAGCTTCGCATCGATGACGGCCTCGCCCTGCCAACCGACTCTCGTGCACTCGTACGCGGCGATGTTTTCGGTGCACACACAGTTGCCCTCTTGCCCGGCAAGTCCATGAAACTGCTGGTAGACCGCGATACCATCCAGGGAATTACCGCGCCGGAACTCACCGACATCGCGGCGAGCCTCAGCTCCCGCGCCGAGTCACTGCTCACCGCCGCCGATTCGCTGCTCTCGCCGGCAACCGTGCGTGATTTGCGCGAAACCGCCGCCATTCTGCCCGCGGGCGCAGCGGAGATGCGCGCCGCACTCATGGAGGCACGCGCGGCCAGCGCTTCCCTCAAGCGCAGCATGCTGGAACTCGAACACGCCAAGGCCGGACCCGCTCTCGCCTCCGCCATCAAGGAAGTCGATGCCAGCGCCCGCGCCATCGCTGTCGCCAGCGACAACATCGCGAAGGCCTCCGAAACGCTGAACACGTCCCTCGGTCGATTCAACTCCGTCATGGGCAAGATCGACAACGGCACCGGCACCCTCGGTCTCCTCGTAAACGACTCCACGCTCTACGTCGAGATGAACGAGGCCCTGCGTGAGATCCGCGCGCTCGTCACCGATATCCGCGAACGGCCCAACCGCTACCTGGACCTCCGCCTCTTCAAGCGAGACTGAATCGGCCCGTCCCAGGCCCCCGTACCCGATCATGCGACGCCAGCTACATTTCCCGGGCCAGTCTGGCCCTTTTTCCCGACCCCATGGTGCGTACAGTGCATACGGCTTCGTACAACATCTGATTACGCCCCTCTTCAGGGGTAGCAGGAGGTGAAGTTTGAAG
>JBDSPG010000207.1:0-3197 GCA_039912685.1 Longimicrobiales bacterium
CGTGACATAGCGGATCTGATTCAGCAGGGTATACGACAGTGCTGCTCTCATGTAAAAGGCCGTCAGCACGATTATCGGGAGAACGAGAATCCATGTTTTAACATGCGCGCGGGCCCGCCATACTCCCAGCCATGAGACAGCCCAGATAAGTGGAGTGAGCGCGAAGATCGGACCGACGAACGGCCAGAAGCCGAGGCAGTAGAGAATGTAGAACCATCTTGGCCACCGTTGATGCCCCCCGCCGGAGTAGAACTGTGCCGTGTTCTCCTCTGCAAATTTCACCATGTACAGGGGATCGCCGTAAAGGTGCTTCCACGACAAGAACAGAGCGATTGGGTATACCAGCGCGACCAGCCCGAAGAGTGCAATCGCCCCAAGAATCCTGGGCTGTCGAACAACGAGGCGCCGTTCGTCTTTGACGAATAGGGCAACAAGGCCGATGCTCGCTCCGACGAAGACGCCATCGAAGCGAAACGCTTCAGCGGCAGCGACACATAGTCCAGCCGCGACGAGCCATCGAGTTCGCGAAGGATTTTCGGCCCACCGCACGGCGCTCGCGATCGCTGCGAGCACACAGACCAGGAATGGCCCTTCGGTCATCGCACCATTCGCACTGATATAGATATGAAAGGGGAGAAGTGCCAAGATCCACGCTGCTGTACGTCCCCCTTGTAAACCGCCGAATTGTCGCCCGATCAGACATATGAGAGGAATCGCGAGCGCGGCAAAGAGCGCACAAAAGACCCGGACACTCCAATAGGAGTCTCCGCCGAGAGCAATAGGAATCGCCGGTAGGAGATAATTTCCCTCAGGCCATGGTGTCTGCGCCCAAATGGGGGCGACGCCGCGAACAAATTCGCCCGCTCGAATCGTCCGTGCGACCCAATCGCCGCCGTCCAGTTCATTCGCCCAGACAACGTACAATCGGAGAACGATGCCGACGAAGAGTGCGAGGCCCCATTGCCCGAAAGTGGTCTCCACGCCGAAGGCCTTCGTGAATGCTCTGATCCGGGCGCTACCATGTGCCTGCGCGTCAGCCATGTCTCAAGTTCCTATGGCAATTCGTGATCTGGTTCAGCATCCGCAAGGTGATGCCGAGTACCGGGGCTGCCACGAAGAAGGCGCCTCTGCTGCGCGATAGGATGCGTCGTTCGCGAGGAGCCAGGAACTACTCCGGCCTGACAACGTGGCGGGGGCGATGCAAGCCAGCGTGAAACAGCTCGTAGTGCGCCGACTCACGGTGCCCGGGCGATGTCCCCGCGCGCAAATGCTGCCAGCCACAGGTCGAGCACCAAGAGCCGCCATAGGAAGTGACTGTGGTCGCGCCGGCCAGATACGTGTTCGTTTACCAGCCGCATCACACTCGTTCGATCCGCGTACTCGTACAAAGCACGATCCGGCCGCAGAAGCGTGTCCAGACGATGCCGCAGCTCGCGCCGCATCCAGGCAGCGATCGGCACGCCGAAGCCGCGCTTCGGTTGCGAGAACACGCTGTCCGGCACGAGCCCCCTCACCGCTTCACGCAGGATCCACTTCCCGACGCCGTCTCGACGCTTCAATCGCCCTGGTAGTGAGACGGCGAACTCCACCAGCGGATGATCGAGCAGCGGCACGCGAGCCTCGAGCGACACGCGCATGCTGGCTCGGTCCACCTTCGTGAGAATATCTCCCGGCAGATAGCTGCCGAGGTCCACCAGCGTCATCTGCGTGAGGAAGTCACGGTCTGACACCGGGTCGAACCAGCGGTCCAGCAGCCGGTCCATCGATAGCGCGTCGTCCACCTCGGTGAGCACTCCGCCTTCGGACACTGGTAGCGCCTGCGCCACCGTGCCCGCGTACTGCCCTCGCCTGCCCCGCGACATGTGCAACAATCGGTTGCGGCCGAAGGTCGAATGCGGGAGTCGCAGCGCCGCCGCGCGCGCGAATCGCCGCGCCATGGCGGGCGGCTCTTGCACGCCGTCCATCTCTCCATACCGCGTATATCCGCCGAACAGCTCGTCGCCGCCGTCGCCGGAGAGCGCAACCGTCACGTGCTGCCGCGCCAGCTCCGACACAAGCATCGTCGGTAGTGCCGACGAGTCGCCGAACGGTTCGTCGAAGGCATGCACGAGCTGCTCGATCAGCGCGTCGGCCTCCGGTCGGACGATGAGCTCCGTGTGCCTCGTGCCCAGCGCCCGCGCGACTGAAGCCGCATGCGGCGCCTCGTTGAATTCGGGCTCCTCGAAGCCGATCGAGAACGTCTCCACGGTCGTGCCGGAGAGCCGTGCCATCTGTGCCACCACTGTGGACGAGTCGATTCCACCAGACAGAAAGGCGCCGAGTCGCACATCCGACTCGAGGTGCGATTCCACCGCGTCGGCGAGCAGGCGGCGCAGCTCCTCTACTGCCTCGCGCTCGTCCACGATCGGCGACTCCGGACGCACGGCCGACCAGTACGCGCGGATCGCCAGCCCCTCGTCCGCACTCCACGTGAGCACGTGCGCGGGTGGAAGCTTCCTCACGCCTCGAATGATGCACGAGGGATCGGGAACGTACCCGAGAGCGAGATACTCGCGCACCGCCTCGGCGTCGATCACGCGCGGAAAGTCCTTCAGCGCGAAGAACGAACGCAGCTCCGACGCGAAGGCAATGCCATCATCCGTCCGCCAATAGTACAACGGCTTTATCCCAAGCCGGTCGCGCGCGACCGTAAGTCGACGCTTCCGGTCATCCCAGACCGCGAAGGCGAACATTCCGCGAAGCTCGTCGACCATCGCGTCGCCCATCTCCTCGTAGAGATGAACGAGCACCTCCGTGTCGCTGCGCGTGCGGAACACATGCCGGGGCGCGAGCCGCGCGCGAATGGCGTGATGGTTGTAGATCTCGCCATTGAACACGACGTGCACCGAACCATCCTCGTTCGAGATCGGCTGCGACCCGCCCAGCACGTCGATCACGCTCAGCCTTCTCATGCCGAGCGCCACGCCAGTCCCCACGTGATGTCCTTCTTCGTCGGGGCCACGATGGCGAATAGCGGCACACATCTCACCGAGATCCGCCTCCGACCTCTCGGCGGAACGCGGCCAGCCCGCATAACCGGCAATGCCGCACATCAGCGAACCCTGCCGCGATTGATCGTCGCTGTAGCTGCAGCGATGGTGCGCGCTCCGCCCCGACTGGCGCGCCGAACCCCGCGAGGCAACGCGGCGTCGTCCCCC
>JBDSPG010000241.1:0-3253 GCA_039912685.1 Longimicrobiales bacterium
CAGTCGATGACGTTCGCAAGATCGGTGGCCGCAGTGCTGTCGTCGGAAAAGTAATCGGTTCGCTGCCACAGTCTGCGAAGCCGTTCGAGGCGAATGCGTCCGTGGAGTCCACGTCGCGTCGCGACACGCAGCGCAATCACACGGCAACGCACTTGCTGCAGGCCGCGCTTCGCCAGGTCCTGGGCGAGCACGTCGTTCAGCGCGGCTCGCTCGTCGCACCGGACCGTCTGCGCTTCGACTTCACACACACGAAGCCGCTCACGCAGGACGAGATCCGGCGCGTCGAAGCGATCGTCAACGAAGGAATTCAGCGCGATGTCGACCTCGACATCGGGCAGTCGACGTATCCTGAGGCGGTTGCGCGTGGCGCGATGGCCCTGTTCGGTGAGAAGTATGGCGACGTCGTTCGCGTTGTGACGATTCCGGGGCTCAGCATCGAGCTGTGCGGCGGCACGCATGTGCGTCACACCGGCGACATTGGTGTCTTCCGGATTACCGGTGAAGCGGGCATCGCTGCGGGAATCCGCCGCATCGAGGCAGTCACCGGCTCGGCGGCGTATCGACGTGCAGTCGAACAGGAAGAACTGCTGCGCACGCTCAGCGGCGCACTCAAGACCACACCGGATGCGCTGTTGCGCCGCGTCGAGCAGATCAATGAAGAGAATCGCGAGTTGCGCCGTCAGCTGGAAAAGGCACGCACGCAGGGTTCGTCCGATGTCATCGGCGAGCTGTTGCGTTCTGCGACGGTTGTCGATGGCGTCCGCGTCGTCGCGACGGAAGTCGAAGCTGGCTCGGCAGAAGAATTGCGCATGCTCGGGGACAAGCTGCGCGGTCAGTTGCAGAGCGGCGCTGCCATCATCGCGGCGAAACTGCAGGACCGCGTATCGCTCCTGGCAGTTGTAACCGATGACCTGGTGAAGAGAGGCGTTCGCGCGGACACACTGATGCGCGAGGTGGCTGTATTCACGGGTGGAACTGGCGGCGGCAAGCCGCACATGGCGCAGGGCGGCGTCGGTGATGCTGCGAAGCTGCCTGCCGCACTCGCACGCGCAGTTGACATCGTGCGCAGCATGCTC
The DNA here is from genome assembly GCA_039912685.1 of Longimicrobiales bacterium. Classification (GTDB taxonomy): domain Bacteria; phylum Gemmatimonadota; class Gemmatimonadetes; order Longimicrobiales; family RSA9; genus DASUXU01. Next base: position 1,077 of record JBDSPG010000241.1, read on the forward strand.
GCGGCATGAGCCCCACGCTGCTGCCGGCCGAGCTCATGGAGTGGCTGGACTCGCGCACACCGCAGCCGCCGGCTGCGCTGCGTGAAAAACTCGTGGAACTGCTCGCTGCGCACTGCTCAACAACGGAAGGCGCCATTGCGAGCACGCTCGGCGAAGCTGCCATCACGGCGCTCGCCAAGGCAATCGAGAAATGCGACGACCGCTCATCGGCAATGGACCTCCTCGCCGCCGACGCATTGCTGACATACGCGATGGAAGCAGCCGCGGAGCAGGGCAGTGCGGCGGTCCACGCAGTTGCACTCGCCTACGGCAATCACCGCCTCGCGGCGCTCGTAACGGGGGTCCAGTGACGCACCGCCTTTCAGGACAGGTCAGCGCGCATCTTGCCGGTCTCGCCGATGCCAGCGCGCGGGCGGCCACCGATCTGAGCGATGACGTTGCCGCTATCGCGGATGTCGTAATCGCCGCACTGGAACGCGGCAACAAGCTGATGTTCTGCGGCAACGGCGGCTCGGCCGCGGATGCGCAGCACCTCGCCACGGAATACGTCGTGCGCTTCCGCCGCGATCGCAGGCCGCTGCCGGCATTGGCGCTCACGACAGATACGTCGCTGCTCACTGCAGCAGCCAACGACCTTGGATTCGAGCAGGTCTTTGCGCGCCAGGTGCAGGCACACGGCCGGAGCGGAGACATTCTCTTCCTCCACTCCACATCGGGCACCTCGCCCAATCTGCTTGCTGCAGCGCGCGCGGCCCGCGATGCGGGTGTCACGACAATCGGCGTGCTCGGGAAAACCGGCGGTCCGTTGCGCGATCTCGTCGATCACAGCCTCCTCATGCCGACGGACTCCAGTGCACATGCGCAGGAGCTTCAGCTGGCCATCGGCCACGCGATCTGTGAGATCGCCGAAGCGCACGTAACAGCGTGAATGCGGCGATCTTGGAGGAACTGCACGCAGCGCGCGCCGCTGAACGATCACAGTCGTTGTTTTATCGTGCGCTCGCGAGCATGGCGGAGGAGCGCGAGGATGCGGACCTGGCGGAGCGGTTGAACGGGTTGCACGCGGATGAGCAGCATCATCTCTCGCGCTTGAGCGCGCGACTGCTCGAGCTGAATGAAAAGCTCGTCGACCTGGGACCGCCATCGCTGCCGGAAGTCGGACTGGAAGCATGGGAAGGGCTGGCGCGGGAGCGCGAGCACGTCGAGATCGATCGCTATACGGCGTTAATCGGTCAGGAGCTGGACGCGCATACGCGGAACATGCTGACAGAATTTCTCGTCGCTGAAGAACACCACGCCGCGTCCCTCGGCGGAAAGTGGATGGACGCATGATCGAACTGAGTCTGCGCGGCAAGACCGCGCTCGTGACGGGCGGCTCGCGCGGCGTGGGCCGCGCTACCGCACTGATGCTCGCCCGCGCGGGCGCGCAGGTCGCGGTTTCGTATTACAATCGCCACGATGATGCGAACGCGCTGGTCGCCGAGCTCGAGAAGGAGGGCGTCCAGGCATGGGCGCATGCGGGTGACATCTCTCAGGCCGCCGTCGCGGACGACCTGACTGCGCGGGTGGTCGACGAGTTCGGCGGTCTCGACATCTTCGTCGGCAACGCCGGCATCTGGATTCCCGGCCACGCACCGATTGCAACGATGTCGGACGAGCAGTGGCATCGAACACTGCAGGTAAATCTCGATTCCATTTTCTACACAACCCGCGCAGCGGCCCGCGTCATGAAGGACAATGGCCGAATCGTGCTTGTCAGCTCCACCGCGGGCCAGCGCGGCGAGGCTGGGCACGTCGATTACGCCGCAACCAAGGGCGCAATGATCGCCATGGTGAAGGGGCTGGCCATTGAGCTTGCGCCGAGCCAGATAACGGTCAATGCAGTAGCACCGGGCTGGATCGACACCGAGATGACGATCGCGCCATACGCGGGTGAGGGGCGCGCCAGAATCGAGGCGAATATTCCGATCGGACGCGTAGCCAGTGCTGAGGATATCGCCGGTCCGATTGTCTTCCTGTGCACTGAGCTCGCCCGCCACATCACAGGCGAAATCCTCAATGTAAACGGAGGATCTGTTCTCTGTGGCTGAGGCTGTCGCGCTGTCACCACCGGCCGGCGTGCTGGAAATTGCACGCAAGCTCGAGGTGAACGGGTATCGCTGCTGGGCGGTCGGTGG
>JBDSPG010000274.1:0-12202 GCA_039912685.1 Longimicrobiales bacterium
AAGCGAATCGGGTATTGATGCGTTTGTTCGGACATGGAAGGAATCGACTTTCAGTCCAACGCGGTTCTATTCGACAATGCCGGAGCAGCAGGGTCTCTGTCCGTCACTGCTCTACTACCTGATCGTCGGCGTCACGATCGCGGCAATCGGCCTCTTCTGGAACATGGTGCTCCCGGGCATGGCATCGGCTTCGGCCGAGATGGCCCTGTCACCGCTCGTGCAGTTCCTCCTGTCTCCGCTCCTTCAGGTCATTGCACTGTTTGCAGGCGCAGGAATCATGCACCTGATGGTGCTGATGCTGATGCCGCAGCATGGTCCATATGGCCGGACACTGCGCGTGTACTGTTTTTCCAACAGCCCCGGCCTCGTGTTCATGCTGATCCCGTATGTCGGGATACTCATCACGGCAGTCTGGACGTTGGTACTGCTGATCATCGGGTTGCGGGAAGCGCACCGGTCCACAACCGGCCGCGCCGCCACTGCGGTTCTGCTGCCCGGTTGCGTGCTTCTTGTAATTATCGTGGTGATCGTGGTCGCACTGCTGGCGATCGGACTCAGTCTGCCGGGAATGCCGACCTAGAGCGCGATCGTCTTCGCCTGCAGCGCGCGCAGTACATCCTCGCCATAGAACATGCGGATGTACTTGGCCTGCACCTGCGTAATCCTGCGCACCGCCCATACGAGCTCGACGTAGTTCGGCTCATGTGGCGCGTGCAGCGGATTCATCCCCAGCTCACTTCCGAGATGACTGCCCTTGCGGTTGTTGCAGGGCGAGCACGCCGTGACAACGTTGCGCCAGATGTTGAGGCCGCCGCGCGAAAGCGGGGTAACGTGATCCCGCGTGAGGAACTCGCGGCCGCGTAGCTCCATGCGATGACGGCCGCAGTACTGGCAACGGTAGCTGTCGCGTGCGAAGAGGAAGGTGTTGGTGACCTGACGGCGGAACTTGCGCGGAACGTGGACGAATCGTTTCAGACGGATGACGGACGGACAGGCGATGACGCGACGCTCCGAGTGGAAGACGCGAGCCTCGTCGACCTCGAGGATCTCGGCCTTCTCATCGATCACGAGCCGTAGTGCCCTTTTGGTGGGCAGAATCGTTAGCGGCTCGAACGACGCATTCAACGCCAGTACGCCCATCTTGTATTGCCTCGCTGCTCATTCGGGAGAACGGCTGGACACCTATAGTATGCACGGGTGTGCGTCCAGATTCAAGCGCCCTGAAGCAACAGGTGTGCTACAGCAGTGACACCGGATCGCGATCGAGGATGAGCCGGAGCTCCGCGCGATTCGGCGGGAGCGTGTATTTGTGCTGCAGCTCGCGGCACAGGGCGCCTAGCGAACGGGGCGCCCTTGATCGAATGAGGAGATGCCAGCGCCAGCGTCCGCGGATGCGATCAATGGGGCACGGAGCCGGCCCGGTGAGCGTAACATCGCGAACGCGGTGTTTCAGTATGAGGGCTTCGACCCACTGTGCTGCATTTTCGGCCGCCTCCTGCACTGCGATTTCGTCAGTCCCGCTGATCACGATATTGGCCAGGCGGGAATGTGGCGGATACGCCGGACCCAGACGTTCTGCGAGCTCGCGTTCGGCGAACACGCGGTAGTCATGCTGTATGGCCGCCTTGATCGCGTAGTGATGCGGCAGGGCCGTCTGCACGAACACGTCACCACCCTTGGGCCCGCGTCCGGCGCGGCCGGCCACCTGCGTGAGGAGCTGGAACGTACGCTCGCTCGCGCGGAAGTCAGGAAGGTTCATTGCGACGTCGGCATTGATAACGCCGACCAGGGTGACGTTCGGGAAATCGAGTCCCTTCGCGATCATCTGGGTACCGAGCAGAATATCGATCTCGGCGGATGCGACGCGGTCGAGGATCTCGTGATGCGCCCATTTCGCGGAAGTGGTGTCCACGTCCATGCGCGCGATGCGCGCATGCGGGAATGTCTCTGCGACGTACCGCTCGACCTGCTCGGTGCCGACGCCCTTATGCGACAGATCAGTGGACCGGCAGTGCTCGCACTGTGACGGGATCGCCTCCTCCGCAAAGCAGTAGTGGCATATGAGACGGCGCCGGCCGCGGTGGTAGGTCAGCGAGACGTTGCATGCCCTGCACTGCCAGACATACCCGCACGCACGACACTGCATGAAGCTGGCGTAGCCGCGTCGGTTGAGAAGCAGGATCGTCTGCTCCCGGCGCTCAAGACGTTCCTGTATCGCAGTAACGAGCGGTGCGGACAGGATGTCGGCGCTTCTTCCTCCCCGCTCGCCAGTCCGCATGTCGACTACACGAACGGGCGGAAGCGGCCGGCCTTCCACGCGCGTCGGCAGTTCCAGCAGCGTGTACTTCCCGTTGAGCACGTTGCTCCAGCTCTCGAGCGCGGGCGTGGCACTGCCCAGCACACAGACCGCGCCAATCTCCCGGGCCCGCACGACCGCAATCTCGCGCGCATGGTAGCGCGGTGATTCGGACTGCTTGTAGCTGGATTCGTGCTCCTCGTCGACAATGATCGCGCCGAGGTCACGTACGGGCGCGAAAATGGCCGAGCGTGCGCCGATCGCGATCCTGCGGTCACCTTCATGCAGTGCGCGCCAGGCGTCGTAACGTTCGCCGTCCGACAGCGCCGAGTGCAGCACTGCAACGACGTCACCGAATTCCGCGCGAAAGCGCGCGACCGTCTGCGGCGTGAGTGAAATTTCCGGGACGAGAACAATCGCGCCACGCCCCTGCTTCTGCACGACCTCCTTGAGCAGCTCGATGTATACGAGCGTCTTGCCGGAACCCGTTACGCCGAACAAGAGGTGCGGCCGCGAGTCGCGCGCGAGTGCCGCCTGCTGCAGTGTGCGCAACGCTGCGATCTGATCCGCGGTGTGCGTATGATCCGTGGCCGCGTCGGGAACTGCGTCCGCGAATGGATCGCGCAGTACGCGCTCCTCCACGATCTCGGCGAGTTCCTTCGCGACCAGCGACTGCACGACAGATGCCGAGAAGCTGAGATGCTCGACGAGATGCGTGACATCCGCGCGGCCGCCCGCGCTCTCCACGAACTCGTAGCACTCGCGCTGCCGCTGCGCACGACCGAAAATTTCATCGCGCTGCTGCAGGCTCTCGAGCGAACGGACGATGCGCAGTACACGACGTGTCTTTGCAGGCGGCGCGATACGAGCATTGTCCGACAGCGCCGCCGGGAGCGCTGCCCGGATGACCACGCCGAGCGGCGTCACATAGTATTCGGAGATCCAGCGGCATAGCGCGAGGAGATCGGCAGGCACGCTCGGCTCGGTCTCCAGCACCTTCTCAATGTCGCGGAGTCGCGTCAGTTCCGTCGCGCCGACAACGGTCTCACCAACAACCCAGCCGACAAGCTTTCTTCCGGAAAAAGGCACGCGCACGCGCGTACCGGGCGCGATCCGTCCATCCGCCGCGCGGTACGTGAACGTCCGCGGGACGGGTAGAGGTAGAGCGACTTCTACGAGCATCAGACGATGGTGCGGACGAAATCGTAGGGCGCCCAGGGACCGGTCACGTCGAACGAAAGTTCGGGATGACTCGTGCCGAGATCATCCGCGCGCTCGACGAACTCGATCCATGTGGAACGGTCGACCAGGAATGCAGCGGTCATGAGACGCTTCCCCTCGCGCTGCAGCGGAACCGCCGCGCGCGCGTAGCGGCGCAGTTCCGAGTAACACTCCATCGCAATGTCACTGAGCTGCTCATCGACCTCGCCCGGTGCCGTCGAGGAAACGTGCAACCGCAGCTCCCAGTTGCCATCGACGAACGAAAGGCCCTCATCGAGGATGAGATACTGCTCCTGCAATACGCGGATCAGCTGGCGCCGTCCGCGGAAGACAACGCCGTACGGCACGGGAAGGATCGTGCTCCGTCGCATGGCCGTTTCAATTACGCGCTGATGCGCTTCCACCAGATCCTTCGAGTGGCCGGAAATCTCATATGGCACCGGCCGCACGAGGGCTTCCAGGTCGCGATACCGGATCCGTACGACGTCCTCGCCCTCGAGCTTCGAGATGCGGCCGCCACGCCAGCTCTTTGCACGCGCGACACCGTAGAAGTAGAGCGCCTGGTTCGCGTCCAGGCGGGTCCGCTCTTTAGTGCCATCCGAGCTTTCGTCCGGATGACGCGCGTCACGACGCTCGGATGCGCTCATCCGCCGAGCAGCGCCAGCACGTTTTGCTGTGCGCCCGGCGTCGTCACTTCCGGACCCGACTCGCTGATATACACATTGATCTCGCTGCGCAGGCCCACATCACCGGGCAGGTAGATGCCGGGCTCGATCGAGAAACCGATGCGCGGAATCAGCACGCGCGTCTCGCGCGTCTCGAGATTATCGATGTTCGGACCCATCCCGTGGATCGCGCGATCGATTGAATGACCCGTGCGATGGATGAACCACTGACCGTACCCCGCGTCTGTGATGACGCGGCGCGCTGCGTCGTCCAGCTCGCTGCCGGCAACGTCCCGACCCGTGCCCCACTCGGTCATGACGTGCGCAACCGCGGCATCACGCGCATCGCGCACGATGCCGAACAGTGTTTCAATTCGTTCCGGCACATCGACGCCGAGGTACCCCATCCATGTCTGGTCGGCGAACACCGCATCCTCTTCCTCTTTGCCCCAGAGGTCGAGCAGCACGACATCGCCGCGCCGAAACGTCGCGCCGTTTCCGACGGGCCCGTAATGCGGGTCCGCAGCGTTCAGTCCCGTAGCAGGAATGCAGTCAACACCCGAGTTCAGTCCGTGCTGCCGCGCATCCTCCGCCACCCACTGGCCGAACTGTGCTTCCGTGATGTCGTCGCCCGCGGTAGTCGCGCGGCCGAGACGCAGCATCTGCGCGGTCGCGACCTGCGCGAGAATCGTGGAAGCACGACGGTGTGATGCAAGGTCGTCAGCGGACCACCGCGAATAGAATCGCGTCACCAGATTGCCCGATGACACGATCCTTACACCCGCGCTACGCACCAGCTCCGCGACACCCGCGGGGATATAGTCCACGGCCGGTACGGCGTCGCCTTCAGAAAACTCCATGGCAATCGTTGTCATTCCGGCGAGCACGACAGCCAGTGATTCCTCGAGCTGCTTCCACCCGACATAGACCGTCTTCTGCCACGGCCATTGCGCCCATGGCGCGTCCTCGATGCCGTGGGCCAGTACCGTCGGATCGCCCTGCTTCGGGATCACCACAAAGAAACGACGCGACAGGTCGCCCATGCCGATCAGGTTCGCGGCGACCGGGTTGCGGGCGTGAAGATCATAGAGAACCCAGGCATCGAGACGCATCTCGGCGAGAGCTGCCTGGATTTCAGGCAGATCGCGCTTCAGCCGGGCATAATCACGTGCGGGCAGTGTCGCCACGAGTATCCTCTGGACGGGTTCGCATGACGCCGGAATGTAGAGGCTTTCGCGTCGGCGGGTCAATTGCGCGGTGGCAACTCGACGAGGGCGCGGATCGTGTCCACAACGGCGGCGGCCACGGGCCCGGGCGCATAGCCGCCCTCGAGCAGCAGCACCATGCGACGGTTCGTCCGCACCTCCGCGATCGCCATCAGCTCCGTTGTGAGCGCATGCATGTCCTGGCGCTCGAGTGGAAGTCCGCCGAGCGGGTCGCCCCGGAGGCAGTCATAACCCGCTGACACCAGGATGAACTCCGGGTCGAAGGATGCGAGCGCTTCATTGAGCGCGGCCGTGAATGCGGCGCGGAACTGGCCGACGGTCGTGCCGTGCGGCAGCGGCACATTGAGTGTCGCGCCAATGCCGGCACCGACGCCGCGTTCGTACTCCATGCCCGTGCCCGGATAGTGCGGGCTCAGGTGGAGCGAGATGTAGTACACGGACGGATCGGCGTAGAAGATGTCCTGCGTGCCGTTCCCGTGATGCACATCCCAGTCGATGATGAGCACGCGCTTGATGCCGTGCTCGGCCTGCAGCGCGCGCGCCGCAATCGCGACGTTGTTCAAGAAGCAGAAGCCCATGACACGATCGGGCAGCGCGTGATGGCCGGGCGGACGTGCAAGCGCGAAAGCAGTATGCGCATCACCATTCATCACGAGTGCGACGGCAGTTGTGGCGCAGCCGGCGGCCGCGAGCGCTGCATCCCATGTCGCACCGGAGATCCCTGTGTCCGACTCGACCACCAGCGTGTGTCCCTGCAATTCAGCGAGTGCGGACTGGGACTGTACTGCATCGATGTGCTGGTGTGTGTGCACGCGCAGGATCTGCTCGCGTGTTGCAGGCACTGCCTCGACCTGCAGCAGATCGTCGAGCAGCGCCGGTGTGTCCTTGTAGATCGCGTCGACAATCGCGGGCAGCCGGCCCTGGTGTTCCGGATGATTCCAGCCAGTGTCGTGCCGACCGCAATCCGAGTGCATCACCAGTGCGGCTTTCGCCGACGTCATGGCAGCGCCGCGTTGCATGCTGCTCAGCGGGGGAACCGCTCCTGCAGGGACAGGACTTCCCGTCGTCGTGACCGCAGTGCAATCGCGCCGTCACATGCCGCAGATGCAGCGGACAGCGTTGTCACATACGGCACCTTGCGCACGATTGCAGCGCGACGCATCTCATAGTCATCGAACTGGGATTTTTTGCCGAGCGGTGTGTTGATGAGGAGCGCGATTTCGCCGCTGATCATCATGTCGACGATGTTGGGACGTCCCTCGTTCACCTTGAGCACGCGATCGACCGGGATACCGCGGGCACGCAGATAATTGCACGTGCCTTCCGTCGCAATGATTCGGAAACCGGAATCATGAAAGCGACGGAGGATCGGCGTGGCATTTGCCTTGTCGCGGTCGTTCAGCGTTACACACACCACGCCATCGGTCGGGAGCGTCATGTTCGCCGACGCTTGCGCCTTCGCGAACGCCATCCCGAACGATGTGTCGAAGCCCATCACTTCACCCGTCGAACGCATCTCCGGGCCGAGGATAATGTCGACATCGAACTTATTGAACGGGAACACCGCTTCCTTCACGGCAATGCCCGCGACCTTCGGTTCGTCCGGGACATCAAGCTCGGCGATCGTCCTTCCTGCCATCAGCAGTGCTGCGAGCTTCGCGAACGATACGCCTGTCGCCTTGGATACGAACGGCACGGTGCGCGATGCGCGTGGATTCACCTCGAGTACGTACACGACGCCATCGCGGATTGCATACTGCACGTTCATCAGCCCGACCACGCCCAGTTCCTTCGCGAAACGGCGCGTCAGCTCACGCATGACGTCGACTTCCGAATCCCTGAGCATGTACGGCGGCATGACACACGCAGAGTCACCGGAGTGGACGCCCGCATCTTCGATGTGCTGCATGACGCCTGCAATTACGACGTCCTTGCCATCCGACAGCGCATCGACATCCGCCTCGAATGCGTCCTCGAGGAAGCTGTCGATCAGGACCGGATGGTCCGGTGACGCGCGCACTGCGCGCTCGAAGTAATCGCGCAGCGACTCCTCGTCATACACGATTTCCATGCCGCGACCGCCAAGCACGTAGGACGGCCGCACGAGCACGGGGTAGCCGATGCGATTCGCGATCTCGACCGCCTGACCGATGTCGGTGGCAATCCCGTTGGGCGGGACCGTTGCGCCGATGGCGGTACACAGCATGTTGAAGCGGTCACGATCCTCAGCGCGGTCGATCTCGTCGACGGACGTACCGAGAATGGGAACGCCGAGCGCTGCGAGTGGCTTCGCGAGCTTCAATGGCGTCTGGCCGCCAAGCTGAACAATCACGCCCAGCGGCTTCTCACGCTCCACGATCTCGATCACATCCTCGAGTGTGAGCGGCTCGAAGTACAGTTTGTCGGAAATATCGAAGTCCGTAGAGACCGTTTCCGGATTCGAGTTGACCATGATCGTCTCGAATCCCGCCTCGCGTAGTGCGAGCGCCGCCTGCACGCAGCAGTAATCGAACTCGATGCCCTGGCCGATACGGTTGGGACCGCTGCCGAGAATGACGATCTTCTGGCGCCCGGTCGGTTCTGCTTCGGTTTCGGATTCGTAGGACGAGTAGAGATATGGTGTCGCTGCCGGGAACTCGCCTGCGCACGTGTCTACCATGTGGTATGTCGGTCGAATGTCGAGAGCATGACGCTGCTCACGCAGCTTCTGCTCGGTGACACCCGTCATATGCGCGAGTTGGCGGTCACTGAAGCCGAGGCGCTTTGCGGCACGCATTGAGTCCGCATCGAGCGGCGTACCGCGCTGCTCGATCGCGACCTCCGCGTCATGCATCTCCTGGAGCTGTGCCAGGAACCACGGATCGATGCCGGTCAGCTCGTATATCTCTGCGATCGACATGCCTGCGTAGTACGCGCGTCGCAGCTGATACGGCCGTGACTCGGTCGGACGGCGCAGTGCTGCACGCAGCACTGCCATCGAATCATCCGCGAGGCCGTCATCCTTCAGCCGCTTGCCGACTTCCCAGCCGTGGCGATCGTTCTCCAGCCCGCGCAGACCCTTCTGCCATGCCTGCTTGAATGTGCGACCGATCGCCATGACTTCGCCGACCGCCTTCATTTGCACGCCCAGCGTCGGATCCGCGTTTGGGAACTTCTCGAATGCGAAACGCGGAATCTTCACGACTACATAGTCGAGCACCGGCTCGAACGAGGCCGGTGTATTTTTCGTGATGTCGTTGGGCAACTCGTCGAGTCGATAACCGACGGCGAGCTTGGCGCCGATGCGGGCGATCGGGAAGCCCGTCGCCTTCGAGGCGAGTGCGGATGAACGCGAGACTCGCGGATTCATCTCGACCACGACCATCTCGCCATTCACGGGGTTGATGGCGAACTGGATGTTGCAACCTCCCGCCTCGACGCCGACTTCGCGGATGATTGCGATCGCCGCGTCGCGCATCATCTGGTATTCAGCGTCCGACAGCGTCTGCGCGGGTGCAACCGTGATGGAGTCGCCGGTGTGCACACCCATCGGATCGAAGTTCTCGATCGAGCAGACGATCACGACGTTGTCATGACCATCGCGCATCAGCTCGAGTTCGTATTCCTTCCAGCCGATGACACTGCGATCGATCAGCACTTCGCCAATCGGTGACTGATCGATGCCGCGACGGACCGCGGCCTCATACTCGTCACGATTGTACGCGATGCCACCACCCGTCCCGCCCAGCGTGAATGACGGACGGATGATCGCCGGATAACCGATCTCCTGAATGATCGACTGCGCGTCGTCGAACGACTTCGCAAATCCACCATGCGGTAGCTGAAGACCGAGACGGCCCATCGCCTGTGCGAACTCTTCGCGGTTCTCCGCCATCCGGATCGCGCGCGCATCGGCGCCGATCAGTTCGACCCCGTACTTCGCCAGGACTCCCGTATCCCACAACTCGAGCGCGACGTTGAGCGCGGTCTGGCCCCCCATCGTCGGAAGCAGCGCGTCCGGACGCTCCTTTTCGATGATGCGCTCCACCCATTCTGGTGTGATCGGCTCGATATACGTCCGATCCGCCAGGTCCGGGTCCGTCATGATGGTGGCGGGATTGCTGTTCACGAGAACGACGCGGTAGCCCTCCTCACGAAGGGCTCGCACCGCCTGTGTACCGGAATAGTCGAACTCGCAGCCCTGGCCAATGACGATCGGGCCGGAACCGAGGATCAATATCGTATGTAGGTCGTCTCTTCTGGGCACGCTTGCTTCGGTGAGGGCAACGGAGGGCGTGAAACTGGCCGTCTAGTGACTGATACTATAGATGTACGCCGCCACACTCTTGACCTGCTCGGCGGTAAGCGCGGACCCACCCATTGGCGGCATAGGCGCGGGGTGTTGCTTCGGAACGGCCACACCGTTCGTGATGGTGGTTACGATCGCGTCATAGTCGCCGTTCATATTGAGCCAAGTCTTATCGGAGAGCTGGGGCGCGAGCGCGGTGCCGGCACCTTCAGCGCCATGGCAGCCGACGCAGGTATTCGTGGAGAACAGCTTGCGGCCGTCGTCCACCATCGCCTGTGTCACGCCAGGGGCGAGTACGGCCGGCTTGACCGGTCCGGTCACCGCCTTGGGCGCATCAGCCACCTCGATGACATCAGCGCGTGTCTGGTTGGGTGCGCCGATCTTGTTCATCGCAGTCTGCTGTTCGCCCTTGACCACCCAGCCGGCATGCTCGAGCGGTGCCTTGGTGTAGCCACGCTTGTCATCCGATTTCGGATCAAAGCAACCGGTCAGCAGCAGCGCGGTGGTGAGCAGGCTCACGCCGCAAAGCGTACCGCGAGACGCGCGGTATACAATCATGCTTCCTCCTGGGTAGTGACGGCCGACCCCTTCAGGCCGAGCTCGTCGGCGATCTCGCGCATTGCGTCGATCACCGTCTGAATATGTTGATCGAGATCGACACCGAGCAGCTCGACAGCGTGGCGTACCTCTTCACGATCCACGCCGCGTGCGAACGCGGGGTCTTTCATCTTCTTCTTTACCGACTTCGGCGTCAGATCCGAGATCCCGCTCGGCCGAACAAGTGCAGTCGCCGTGACGAGACCCGTAATCTCGTCGCATGCAAGCAGTGTCTTGTCGAGCTGCGACTCTGGCTCAGTGCTAGTAAAATCGGCACGGTGCGCGAGAATCGCGTGCAACACATCCTCGCCGACACCGCGGCCGCGCAATTCCTCCACCGCGCGGAGCGGATGTTCGTCCGGGTATCTTTCCCAGTCGAGATCGTGCATCAACCCCGCGAGACCCCACTTCTCCTCGTCTTCACCAAAACGACGGGCATACGCGCGCATCGAGACCTCGACGCAACGCATGTGATTGCGCAGCCCCTCGTTTTCGACCCACTCCCTGAGCAGGCGGACGGCTTCTTCGTGTGACAGCATCAATCCTCCGACAGTGGAACGCGAGGAAGATGCCGCACCGGACGGCACTTGTAAACCGGGCGGCACGGGTCAGCCACGGAACTCCCGGATGACCCGTCGCAGCTCGGCAGGGTCTGTTACCGGCGCCGAGCATGCCTTGCCCACGCAGACATACGCTCGCCCCGGCTCCGCCGAGACCATGGCCGCCAGTTCGGGAGGCAGGGTCGCGCCGTCCACGCGGTCGGCGTCCAGCCAGCGGATCGCCGTTCTCGGACGGTATTCACTCAATGCGACGGCATGCAGGCTCTGTCCGGCAGTCGTGCGCGATTGTCCGACAATGACGACCATCGTGACGGGCTCTGTCATCCACGCCAGGGCCTTCAGGTAGGTTGCTGCGGCGCTCGTGAGTCGTTCCGCGGCCTTCCCGAACGCACGCAGCACGACCCTTCCCTGTTCGGCGGCGCCATTGTCGCCCGTCAGGGCTGCATATCGCATCAGTGCCAGAGCAGCACTGCCGTTGCCGGAAGGCGTCGGTGCATCGGTGATCGGCCGCTGCGCACTGCCGAGAGGCCGCGCAATGACCGGAGCATCGAGCGGGCGATCGCAATACGCACCGCTGTCGTCACGGAACCTCGCGTTCATGATCGCGATCAGATCACCCGCACGTCGCAGCCACACATCCTCGCGCAGTACTTCCGCAGCATCGAGGCATGCGAGCGCCGCATGCGCCTGATCCTCGAGCAGCACGCCGCTGTCGGCATCGCCGAACCGGTGCAGTAAGCCGATACCCGGACGGAACGCATCGGCGAACATCCGCTCGAGCGCGCGCCGCGCACGGCCCGCTGCAACCGTCTCACCTGTCCAGCGCGCGGCCGCGAGATGACCCGATGCTACGAGGGAGACCCACCCCGAATACAGCGTTTCGTCCACGAACGGGCGCGGCCGCGCATCGCGCACGCGCTTCAGTGTAAGCTTCGCACCTTCGAGCAGCGTCTCGATCTGAGACCGCTCGAGGTCGAGGGATGCCGCCACTGCATCGACGTTCTTTGCGAGGAACAGGACATGGCGGTTTGGATCGTTGTGCATGGCGCCCCCGCGGTCGTCGAGCCCATACATTGCGATGACCGCGCTCGCGGCCGCATCGCTGTGTAGCGCATCGCGGATCTCCTGCGCAGTCCATGTCCAGTAGTCGCCGTCATCTTCGGAACTGAAATCCGCGTCCTGCGAACCGGGGAAGCCGCCCGCCTCGAGCAGCTGTGGTGACACATCGACATAGTGCTGGAGAATCCCTGCAACCACGGAGCGGAAAAACTCATTGTCATACGCAGCCGCTGCGCGAGCGAACGTGTCGAGAAGGACGCCATTGTCGTACGCCATCTTCTCGAAGTGCG
>JBDSPG010000282.1:0-4540 GCA_039912685.1 Longimicrobiales bacterium
CCACCACCACCGGCGCCACCGCCGCCGTAACCGCCCCCACCACCGCCGCCGCTACTACGCGGCGGCTCAGCTGGCGGATTGAGGCGCACTACGCTTGCGGCCTTCGGGCCCTTCGGCTCCTCGATGACCTCAAACTCGACCTCCTCGCCCTCATACAGGACCTTGAAGCCGTTGCCATCGATCGCGCTGTAGTGCACGAACACATCCGCGCCACCTTCGCGCTGCAGGAAGCCATACCCCTTTTCCTGCGAGAACCACTTGACGGTACCATTGGTACGAGCCATCGCCTGAACTCCTGACTGGAATTTTGGAACTGGGCGGCCGGACTGGTGCGATGTACCCGACATCGGCCGATGCTGCGGTTGAATCATGCGCCCGCAGCTAGCGCAGCAAAAAAATCGGGACCCGCTTCAGCAGGACCCGCTACCGGAGCACCTCCGAGTACAATAGAAACCGCAAAATCCTGTGTCAAGAAGTCTGCCAGCGTGCGAATTGACGCCTGCCGTGGGGCCTGCTAGCGTCAATACGAGGCGCACGCAGCGTGCGCGAATGATGATGCGCTGTTCCGGCGCGTCATCGAGAAATCGGGTACAGGGGCTGACCATGGGTAAGACGAGCGGCGATCCGTACACATTTCGGGTATCAGATTCGGTAGAGGTGCCGCTGCGCGGACAGATGCTGCGGCTGCGTCTGACGGAAGGGGCGCCATCGATGAGCGACCTGGCGGTCGGTCGCGTGCTGCACCTGACGTCGCCGGGCGGATCTACGCGCGAGCTGCCGATCCTGGCGCATTCGGTGACGGGCGGGAATCCGACGCAGAAGCGTTTGGAGCGGGTTCGTGAACTAGACGTGATCGTGGATGGCGCGCTCGCGGCTGGGGACGGCGATCCGATCGAGATCGGATGGCTGGCGACGGGACCGGTCACGTCGTGAAATCAGGAAACACGGTGTTCCTGACGGGCGGCACCGGATTCATTGGAAGCCGCCTTGCGCGCGTACTGCGCGCGCGAGGAGACCGTGTGCGTTGTCTGGTGCGTGATCCGAGCCGGGCTGGCGGACTCGCGCGTCTGGGGGCAGAACTGATTGCAGGCGACATTACGGACCGTGCAGCATTGGCTCGCGGGCTCGCCGGAGCGGACGCGGCAATTCATCTGGCGGCGATATATGATGTTGGCGTGGTGAACGAATCCGCGATGGAGCGAGTAAACGTCGCGGGGACGAAGGCGTTTCTGGAGTCGACAGCGAAGGCGGGCACATCGCGCTGTATCCATGTGTCGACGACGGTCGCGCTCGGTCCAGTGAGTGTCGGCACGGGCGACGAGTCGACGCGCAACCACGGACCCTACCGATCCGCCTACGAGCGGACGAAAGTCGATGCGCACGAACGCGCACTGGCTGCGCAGCAGAGCGGACTCCCACTGATCATCGTATGTCCGTCCTATGTCTACGGTGCTGGTGATACTGGACCGGGCGGTCGCTTTCTGCGCGACCTCGTGCGTGGCCGTGTGCCGGGTCTGCTGGCGCGGCCGGCGTGGTTTTCGTTCGTGCATGTCGATGATGTGGTATCGGGCATTGTGTCGGCGCTGGACCGCGGCGAAACCGGCGAGTCGTACGTGCTGTCAGGGGAGGAAGCGACGATCAATGTTTTCGCGGCGCGCGCTGCAGCCGCAGCAGGTGTACGGGTTCCGTTCCTGCGGTTCCCCGCACCACTTGCGCGTATGACGGGTCGTGTGCTCGACATGATGACGCGTGCGACGGGTGCGCGTTTTCCGATCACACGCGAGAACGTCGATACAGTTGCGGGTCACCGTTGGCTGCATTCGCACGCGAAGGCGACAGAAGAGCTCAGCTGGGTTCCGCGGAGCCTTGCGGAGGGACTTCCGACGACGATGACGTGGGCGAAGACCGGGGCTGCCACTTGAGGTAATCGAATGGTGCGTGACATGCACGACACCAGTAAGTAGCGACGGAGAGCTGCGGTCCGAAGGGCGAATGCAGCTCGGTGTGATCCGGCTTCGTGCAGAATGGGCAGGGCACCTGCTGCGGCAGATCGTAGTCGGCCGCGTTTTCAGCCATCATCAATCCATCAGGAATGCGCGGTTCTTGTCACCGCGAATCTTTGCGATCGTTTCCGCATCGGGCGCCGTGTCCGTGGAGCGGCGCGCAGCTTCATCATACTGAGACCAGTCGGGCTCGATGTCGAGCACGAAATTGGCGTCACCGATTTCCGCGAAGAGCGACGCGAAGCGCTGCAGGTAGCGCATGCGCAATTCGTTGCCGACTGCATCGACAATACTCAGGTCATGCAGCACGCGGGCGCTGTCGGAGTCCGGCCCGAACCAGGATAGAATCAGAGGAATGTAGCGGTGTGTTGCGGCTGCAATACCGTTGCGCGTTTCATCACCACCGCGAACCAGGCGAAGGAACCACGCGCGTCCGTGCGCCGCATGGAACTGTTCCTCATCGAGAATCTTCTGCACGCGCTGGCGCAGCGGCAGGTATGCGGATGAAGTAAGCGCCTCGAGCTGAAGCGAGAGTGCGCCATCGACGAACGTGTTGAGTGCGACGAGCTCCGGCCACGATTCGGGTGCGCGATCGAGCGCCTGCATGCTGCGATACTGCTCGGGCTGCCGGCCATGCTCGATGGCATCGACATCCGCATCGAATTCCTTCAGCAGCGAATAGAGCAGACGCGCATGTCCCCACTCATCCTGTGCCATGGAGGCGAGTGCGATTCCCGCCTCGAGCTCCGGCGCGCCGAGCAGCCAGTCGGCGTAGCGCATGCCGAGAACGCGCTTGGTGTCCGCGAGATCGAGGATCAGATCACGCACGGACTCGCGCTGCGCGTCGGGCAGATCGGATGCGCGTGCGGACTCCCGCACTGCTGCAGTCGCATCACTCATGTCGTAACTCCAGGCGCGGGGCCGCGATCGACATTGAACACTTCGACGAAACGGTCGCGCGGCACGACCCACAAGTCGAACCACTTCTCCTCGTCATACGTGTTATAAGCGTAGACGCCAGCTAAGGCGTCATCGGGGGCGTTGACGCTACCGATATGTTTGAGCGCATCGCCTCGGGCTTTGCGTGTGAAGACTTCGTAGATCATGGGCGATGCGCAGGGAGAGGGTTAGGGCTAGCCCTCAGGGTTAGGGCAAAGGGGGTGGGAGGGCAAAGGGGGCTCGTCATGCGGCTACGCCGCATGAGCGGAGTTGGGCTTTGCCTTCTTTGGTCATCCGCTCTGTGGTCCAGGGAGGGTCCCAGCGTTCATTGATCACCACTGTTTCGATCGTGGCGTCCTTTTTCAACCGCTCCTCGAGATCCTGTCTGATGAAGCCCATGCAGGGGCATGCGGTGGCGGTGAACGTGATGTCGACTTCCACTGTGCTGTCGTGACGTCGGACGTCACATATGAGACCGAGGTCGACGAGGCTGACGGGGAGCTCGGGGTCGGCGACATCGCGGAGTGCTACCCAGATGGCGTCGAGGGCGGGATCATCGGAACGATAGCGCGGGTCGGTGCTCGGCTCGTTCGTGTGCAGCTCATGGTGTGTGCGCGATGTTGCGCGCGCGACCTCATCCATCCGGATCACGCGGCGTTCTGCTCCATCATGCGGGCGAGCGGGCCGTGGCTCCTGCGAACGGCTTCGACATAGTTCTTGTTCATCGGACCGCGTCGCTTCCAGCGCGCGAACACCTCATCCCATGAGATCTCGCCGGCATCGAAGTCCCAGTGCTTCGCGCGATCGTCATACGAGCACGGGAACGGGAAGTCGAGCACATACATCTGCTGCTGCGCATCGAAATGCGCGGGCACCTTGAGTCCGAGACCTTCGCAAAGCGGCACTGTGGACGCCATCCATGTCTGGCGCAGCTCGTCATTGGTCATGCCCTTGAGACGATAATCGAGCTGTCCGCTGTGACGCTTCATGTGGTCGGGCAGCCCGAACCACTCGATGGTCATCGGGAACATCCAGTCGATTGCGCGCTGCAGTTTTTCCTTCGCTTCACCGCCCGCCGCGGACAGGCGCTTCATCCACACTTCGCCGTGACGCAAGTGGAAGGTCTCCTCGAGATCGACCTTCACGAGTGCACGCTTGAGCGGGCCGTAGGATGTGTTGCGGAAGACATCCGAAAGCAGCGTGATGCCGGCGCGATCGAAGAAACCATTTGCGCAGACGAGCTCGGCCCAGCTCTCCAGCGGCTGGTCAAAACCATAAGGGTGTTTGAACTCGTGCGGCTCGCGGCCGTAGATCAGCTGCTCCTTATCGTGCCCCATATCCTCGAGAATGCGGTACGCGATATTCGCGTGCGCGAGCTCGTCCTGGATGATGGCGACGGCGGAGACCATGGTGTTGGTGGAGGGAGCATCCTGGGCGGCCATCCAATAGGCCGGGGCGCTCATCAGTTCGGTATCGGCCTGGACGAGGAGTTGGATGGTCAGGGCCTTGTGATAACCCGGCGTCATCTCGTCCGGCGACTCCAGGATGTAGCCCTCCTGGACCTTCTGCTTGATCTGTTCTTCGGTGAATACGCTCAT
>JBDSPG010000327.1:0-3763 GCA_039912685.1 Longimicrobiales bacterium
CTACTCCGCCAGGCATTCCGGCGCGCGCGGCGAATGCGGTCACCGGCAGCGCCTTCATCGCGTCGGTGGCGGGACTGTCGCGCGACGAACGCGAGGCGGCGATTCGGCGGGAGCTGCTCGCGGGAAACATCCCTTCGTTTCTGCGCTCTCTTCGCGGGGTCGAGGTAACCGCTGCCGGGTCAGACGGCGTCAGGCACACGATCGCCTACGATGTAATGCCCGACTATCTGGCGATTGGTTCGAATCAGGACTTCGTTCGCATGCCAATGAATCCGTATACGGCGCAGGCTTTCTGCGATGCCTTCGGCTTCGTGCTTCCAACGCGCAAGATGGTGAGCGACATCTGGGCGGCTGCAACCACGCACCTGGACCCGCGGCCGTTGACGATCGAGCGTGAGTCGCCGATGACGTTCCTCGAGCATCACCGCATCATCGAAGGGCAGCTCGAGGGGATCGCCCGGGGCACGTTTGTAGCAGGCATCAAGAAGGATGTGGTCGTGAGCAGCAGGCTTCTGGAACGGCCGAAGCGAGTGGCAATCTTCGGATGGCACTACAGGAATGGTGAGCCCATCCAGCCCGTTTATGCGGGTCATGTGGACTGGTATGTCGACTACAGTCACGGCATCCGCCCTGTTCGCAGGTGGATGCGCGTGGACGGGATTCCGCGGCCATTCGACAAGGTCCTGAGCGACCCGCAGCTGCGGCATTTGCTCAGTGATGAGGGCGGGATTCCGGTATCCCGTTACGATGGTCCCGGGTTGCCTCGGTAAGCTCGGCCGCACCGTCGTGCGGCCCGGCTACTTACCCCTCGTAGTCGAACTGGGCGACTGCCATGTACTGACCTGAATGATCGTACTCGATGCCGTGGGAAACCCGGAAATCAGCCCGTTCAGCACGACATTACCGTAAGTGCCGGCCTCGACGTGCCACGTCCAGCCGCCTTCGCACTTCCCGGTGGTCGGTCGCGCGTTGAAGTTGCAGGGACAGCCCCAATCGCAGTTGCACGCGACGAGAACTTTTCCATGGAGTTGCCATTTTTCTGCCATCGTGATGTCCTCGTGTTTGGTGACCATGAATTGGCGGCAGCAGGCCTGTAACGATAAAGTACTTCCTGAGGAAAATTGGTGATTGAGGCCATAGTTCCACATGAGGTTGCGAGTCACATGGATGCATCACGTCGTCAAGTCTGGCTTCGAGCGGCACTTGTTTTCGGCGTCGTCTACTTCCTTATCGGCAGATTGTTTCCGCAGCCGGCTGATCATGTGCGTATCTGGCGACTGGCGGCATGGGTAGTGAGCGGCATCGTGTACGCGGTTCATATCGGATACGAGCATTTCAGATTGCGCAACGCACCTCGCACGACGGCGTTGCATGTTGCAGTGGCAGTCGCGATCGGGGGTTTCGGGCTTGCACTGGCGGGGATGATTCGTTCGTCGTCGAGCGCGTCAACGATTCGGCCTGTATGGCTGCTCGCTCTCGTCGCGTGGCCGGCGCTCACTGCCATCCCGGCATTTCTGGGTGCATTTGCGGCTGCGGCGATACTGCGGCGTTTTTCCAAAGTCGATGCCGGTTGAGCCGATCGTCCCCGTTCTCATCCTGTCCGGCACTGTCGGCGTCGGCAAGACTACAGTTCTTAACGAAGTCCACGATGTGCTCAGCGGAGCGCGTGTTCCACATGCGTGTATCGACCGCGATGCGTACGCGCTCTCATGGCCCGCGCGCGGTGCCTTCAACCAGCACGCCGTCCTCCAGAATGTCGCAGCGGTGTGGGCGAATTTCAGCGCTGCTGGTGCGGAGCGCCTGGTGATAGCGGGCGTCGTCGAGCAGGCGGAAGATCTTAAAGATTATCGGCGTGCCGTGCCGGGAGCGCGGCTCACCGTGTGTCAGCTGGCAGCCGCGGAGGCGACGCGGTGTGCCCGCTTGCAAGCTCGCGAAGCCGGTGAAAGCCTGGAGTGGCATCTGCGGCGTACTGTCGAGCTCCAGCAGATCTTCGACGAAACACCGCTTTATGATTTCACCGTAACGAACGAAGATGGACCTGTCCGCCCGGTAGCGCTGGAGATTCTTACGCTTGCGGGGTGGCCCACCAGGCAAGTCACGTGAGCGTGTTTTCGATGAACATCCGCGAGAGTTACGATTCGGCGGTTGATGCATACGCGGACCATGGCCGTCGAAACCGTCAATCACTCGTCATGATGAACAGCGGTGCGCCGTCGAAGTCGTAGATCGGCCGCAAGCGGTCGGTGCTGTAGTACTTCTTCACGTCGACGACCTTCTTCTCCGAGGTCACGCTCGTGATCGGAACGCTGTCGTAAAACCCCTTGTGAACACTCACGAGCCGGCCGAATTGCTTCTTGAGGATCAGGTCGAGCGCAAGATTCCCGAACGCCATCGGGACGATCGAGTCGAGCGCGTCCGGATCACCCGAGCGAACGAGATACCCGAGCCGCTGGCTCACGACGTCGATCCTGCGTCCGTTGTTATACCTGGGTGAGTACTCCTTGAGCGCGGCTGCGACCTTGTCACCGATCCCGCCAAGCTTGCGGTGTCCGAACATGTCCGTCTCCTCGCTCTCGAAGCTCATTCCTTCCTGCGTCCTGAGGCCCGCTCCCTCCGAAACGAGCGCCACAGAGTATTTGCTGGGATTCCTGTTATGGTCGTAAGTCATCAGCTCGGTCAGCTGCTCGACGTCGGCCGGATATTCGGGGATCAGGCAGCGGTCGGCCGCGCCCGCCATCGTCGGCAGGAGCGCCGTGAACCCGGCATATCTCCCGAACACCTCGATGACCAGAAAGCGCTCGTGTGAGCCCGCCGAAGTGCGCAGCCGGTGCGTGAGCTCGATGGTGCGCGTAACGCAGGTGCTGAACCCGATGCAGTAATCCGTGCCGTAAACGTCGTTGTCCATTGTCTTCGGGATGGCGACGACATTGACTCCTTCGTCGTGCAGGCGCTTGGCATAGCTGAGTGTGTCGTCGCCTCCGATGGGAATCAGCACGTCGACTCCGATGTGCGCGAGGTTTCGCAGGACATCCTTGGTGACATCGTTGAGCGGCTGGTTGTACCCCGATAAATGCGCCGGCACGCGAGCCAGCGGCAGGTGGCTAGGCCGCGTCCGGGAGGTGTGGAGGAATGTGCCGCCAGTGCGGCCGGCGCGATTCACTATGGCCTCCGTCAGCTCCTGCACATTTTCCGAGTTGTCAGCGCCATCTTCCCGATCATAGTCGACGATTCCTGCCCAACCGCGCCGAACGCCGATGACGCGATAGCCTTCGCGCAAAGCGCGGATCGTGATCGCCCTGATCGCAGGGTTGAGACCCGGGACGTCGCCGCCGCCGGTGAGGATCGCAATCGTGCCCTTGTTGCCCGCCATGCGCCGAAAGGTATCGCAGAGCTGAGTCATTCATCAGTGAGACCTGACGAACACTGCAGATGAAGCGCACCTTTGGGATGCGGCCGGCACAACGTGACCTTCACGACAGGGGGAGAAAATGACTGCAACATCCTGGAAGGCGAGTGGGCAGTATTACGAAACATGCAGCTGTGATTATGTGTGTCCGTGCATTCTGGGGCAGATGGCGGTTGAGCCTACACACGGGTCGTGCACGTTCGCGATGGCGTTCCAGATCGAGCGGGGGAATTACGGTACGGTGGCGCTTGATGGTCTCGGCTTCATCGTGCTCTGCCTGACGCCGGAAGCCATGGGGAAAGGGAATTGGTCGGTGGGTGTCATAGCCGACGAACGGGCCAGCGCTGAGCAGCGCGA
>JBDSPG010000351.1:0-4108 GCA_039912685.1 Longimicrobiales bacterium
GTCCAGACAGCTGCCGCGAGACCGTAGATGGAACGGTTCGCAAGTGCCACGACTTCAGCTTCATCAGTGAAAGGAATCGCGGCGAGCACGGGCCCGAAAATTTCTTCCTGCGAGATCGTGAAGTCGATGCCGACATTGTCGAACACCGTCGGCTGAATCCAGAAGCCATTGTTGCCTTCCACGCGTGCACCGCCCGTGAGCAGATCGGCGCCTTCCGCCTTTCCTTTTTCGACATAGCTGAGCACACTGTCCAGCTGTGCCTGCGAGATGACGGGACTCATGCGTGTCTTCGGATCGAGAGGATCACCCGGCACCATCTTCTTCGCGCGATCCACCACCTTCGACAACACCTCCTCGCGTACCGAGTCCGCAATCAGCAAACGCGATCCCGCGGTGCAGCACTGGCCGTTGTTGTAGAAGATCGCGGAGAAGGCACCGCGTGCGGCTGCATCGAGATCGGCATCCGCGAGCACGATATTCGGAGACTTGCCGCCGAGCTCGAGTGATACCTTCTTGAGCGTATCCGCCGCTTCCTTCATGATCTGCTTGCCGACTTCCGTCGACCCGGTGAACGCGATCTTGTCGACACCGGGATGACGCACGAGCGCAGCACCGACAATGGAGCCCTTGCCCGGCAGCACATTGAATACACCCGCCGGCACGCCGACCTGTTGCATGATTGCAGCAAGCTCGAGAATCGTGACCGGTGTCTGTTCTGCAGGCTTGACGATCACCGTGTTCCCGCATGCGAGCGCAGGCGCAATCTTGTAGCACGCCATGAGCAGCGGGAAATTCCAAGGCACAATGCACGCAACGACACCGAGCGGCTCGCGCAGAGTGTAGTTGAGCACATTGCCGCGCACGGGGATCGTGTCGCCCTCGAGCTTCGTGCACCATCCGGCGAAGTAGCGGAACGTGTCGACGGCCATCGCGATGTCGATCTGCGCTTCGCGGATCGGCTTCCCGTTGTCCATGGTCTCGAGACGTGCAAGCTCACCAGCACGCGCCTCGATTGCATCAGCGACGCGCCACAACAGTGTGCCGCGGTCCGCCGCATCCATGCGCGACCACTTCGGATTCTCGAATGCTTCCCGCGCAGCCGCGACCGCGCGATCGGCATCGGGCGCCGTGGCGGCCGGGACATCGAACATCTTCTCACCCGTTGCCGGGTTCAGAGTAGGAAAGCTGCCACCAGCGGCGGGTGCAACCCACTCGCCGCCGATGAACAGTCCATCGCCCGCCGCACGACCGGCTGCGGCGTTTGCTGTGCTCGCCATTGTTATTTCGCCTGGAATGCTGCTTTGCGCTTCTCGACGTACGCGGCTATGCCTTCCTTTGCGTCCGAGCTCTGGAACAACAGCTGCTGCAGCTCGCGCTCCACTGCGAGCGCGTCCTGGAACGGCAGCTCCGCGCCCGTCTGGACGGAACGCTTGATGTTGCCGATCGCCTTCGACGCCATGTTCGGAGGTGTGAACCGCGTCGCGAACTCCATGACCTTCGTCATGAACTCCTCGCGGTTTGCAGCATCGTAGATGTCATTGATGATGCCGAGCTCGAGCGCCTCTTCATACTCGAATGTGCGGCCCGTGATCATCAGATCCATCGCCTTCGCCTTGCCGACGAGACGCAGCAGGCGCTGGGTGCCGCCCGTACCCGGCAGAACGCCGAGTGATACTTCTGGCAGACCGATCTTGCCGCCGCCGCGCTTCGCGATCCGCATGTCCGCCGCCATCGCGATCTCCAGACCGCCGCCGACGCAGTGCCCATTCAGCGCTGCGATAACCAGTTTCGGCGTCTGCTCCAGACGGTTGAGTGTCTCGTTCGCGTGCAGGCAGAAGTAGTACTTGAACTGCGGGGTCACCGAGTTCAGCATGCTGATGTTCGCGCCCGCGCAGAAGAACTTCTCGCCCTCGCCAACGATCAGGATGACATAAACCGACTCGTCGAAACGCGCACGCACGATCTGACGATCGAGGTCGAGCATCATCTCGTGGGTGTACGTGTTCGCCGGCGGGTCCTGCAGCGTGAGGATCGCCACGCCATCGCGGGCCTCGTAATCCACCAGGGTCTTGGTCTGCGTCTGCTCGAGTGTCGCGTTCGACATGATGCCTTTTCTCCGTAGTTGGCGGTTCTGAGAACCCGCCGCTCTTGAATGGTCCGTTGAATGTCGCCGGCCCGGGAAAGCTAGGGATATTGAGGCAGGGGTCAAGCCAAAACGCCCCGGCGCGCCCCCCGCAAAACGCCCTCGCGGGCCGCTATCGCACGATTTTAGCAGGGCGGGAGGGTGGCCGGGTCCCGCGGCCCGGCGTGCCGGGGTCCCGTGACACGGGTCTTTTGTGACCTATTGGGACCTCAATCGTCTTCAAGGTATGACTGTGCCGAATGATGTGCTGACAGATACGGAGGTCGTGGACCGGGTCAGGCACGGTGATCGGGACGCGTTCCGGGTCCTCGTACACAGGTACCAGGATTCTCTGTACCGGACGGCCGTATCGATGGTGCAGGACCGTGACGTTGCCGCGGACGTGGTGCAGGCGACGTTCGTGAAGGCGTTTTCGGATATCAGGAAGCTGGATGAAGGATCGAATTTCGGTGGCTGGGCCTATCGGTCCTGCGTAAACCGATGCCGTGATTTCCTGAAGAGCCAGCGTCGTCATGACCTGGCGCTCGAGGACGCGCCGCCAGCGTCGCTCCAGTCGCGCGACCGTCCCGATACTGCGCTGGATCGGGCCGAGCTGCGACGATCGCTCGACAGCGCGCTTTCGACTTTGAGCGACGAGTACCGGGAGGCTTTCGTGCTGAAGCATGTCGAGGAGAAAAGTTACGAAGCGATGGCGCAGGTGCTGAATGCATCAGTGCCCGCCTTGAAAATGAGAGTTCACCGCGCGCGTGAAGCGCTCAAGACTGCGCTGGAGGAGGTGCTGTGATGCATCCCGATGTTCATAGATATCTGGACGGCGAGATCGACCGCTCGGCACTGTCCGCTGAAGCACTTGTCGAGTTGCAGGAATGGGAGTCGCTCGATCGTATGGTTGCACAGCGACGCGCCGAGCGAGCACCGGCATTCATGGTCAATGACATCATGCGTGCGCTGCCGCCGGTAAGACAGTCGCCTCTGCAGACCGTCATATCGTGGCTCGTCACGCCGCGCCCGATCCGGATTGCGCCATTCGCACCACTCGCACTTGCTGCCGCTGCGGTGACGCTGGTCGTGTTGATCCCCAGTCTGCAGTCGCATGAAACTTCGATTTCGAATGCGCCCGCAGGTGTGACAACCGTCGCACAGACATCGTCAGGTTCAGTGTCGAATGCGCCCGCGTCCACTGTGTACGTACAGTTCGCGCTGATTGCAAAGGGTGCGCAGTCGGTTGCAGTCGCTGGAGACTTCAACAGCTGGTCCGAGGACAGCGGCATGCTCCGCGACGCCGATGGTGATGGCACATGGGTCGGGATGGTCCCCGTCCAGCCAGGCGTCCATAAGTACATGTTCATCGTCGATGGCAAGGAATGGGTGACCGATCCGCGCGCAGAAGGTTATGCAGATGACGGATTCGGTATGAAGAACGCCATTCTTTCTGTACGTCCACCGGCGGAGCGCACCATATGACACGTGAGGCCGCACGGCGGCTCGCTGTGACGAGCGTGTCGGTGTTCCTGCTTGTCACGGTGTTCGCACCTTCCGCGCGAGCGCAGACGTCCAGTTATTGGGTGGACGTGAGTGGTGCCCGCAGCCGCGCGCCCACAAGCGATGCTGCAGCGGCAACGTATGGTTTGCTCGGTGCGCGCGTTCGTGTTGATTCACGCGGCTCTACATTCGAAGCGGCGGCGACAGGCGGACGCGGCGTCGAAAACGCTGGCGGTAGCTGGGTGAATGCGCGCGCGGCCTATGATGTCACGCGCGTTATCGGCATGTTCGATATCGGTGGCAGGATTCAAACCAGTGGCCTGGGATACATCACGGCCGTGCAGCTCGGAAATGATGTGGATTTCAAGCAGACAACGGCATCCGCCAGCGTACAGCCACAGCTTGGCATCAGCATCGCGGGATTCCGCGCCGCCATCGAAGGCACACTGACGCGAGGCATCTGGCGTACCACGGTCACCACCC
>JBDSPG010000374.1:0-3779 GCA_039912685.1 Longimicrobiales bacterium
AAATGCGGGCGTGACGCGCCCGATTCTGCTTACGTCCCCCCTCCCGCCGCAGGACGTAACAACAGCAGCTGGCGCGGGGCTGACGGCGAGTATCTCGGACCTGGCGGGTCTGGCGCGGTGGAGAGAAGCGGCCGAAACAACCGGCGGGCTCGATTTCCACGTCGAAGTAGATACGGGAATGGGTCGCGCAGGGTTCGACTGGCGCGAGACGTCACAGTGGGCGCCGGTACTGAGCAGCGGTTCCTCGCGGGCGAAGTGGACGGGGATCTATACGCACATGCACAGCGCCGACGCGGCGGACGCGATGGCGACGGAGACACAGTGGCAGCGTTTCCAGGATTCGCTGGCGCAGTTGCCGGTGTCCCGTGAGGACCTGATGGTGCATGCAGCGAACAGCGCGACAGCGCTGCGGTGGCCGGGGTATGCGGCGGATGCCGTTCGTCCCGGTATCTTTCTATATGGCGGGCGCGTGACGGATCCTTCATTCGGTGAAGGCGTCCCGGATCCGGCGGCGGTGGCGAGTGTGCGGGCGCGGGTGGTGCTGGTGCGGGATGTACCACCAGGGGGCACTCTGGGGTATGGAGCAACGCATGTCGCCCGAGGCTGGGAACGATGGGCGACGCTCGCGATCGGTTACGGGGACGGCCTGCCGCGCGTTCTGGGTAATCGAGGTTGCGCGCTGCTGCATGGACGGCGAGTGCCGATCGTCGGCCGGATCTCCATGGACATGACTGTGGTAGACATTACCGGTGCGCCGAATGTGAGCGCCGGTGATGTCGCAACGTTGATCGGTCGCGATGGCGACCAGTGCATTACGGTGGATGAAGTGGCGCAGCAGGCAGGAACGATAAGCTACGAAATTCTGACGGGCCTGACACCGCGACTCCCGCGGATTGAGCAGGACACGCATGCAGAAAATTGATCTTCGGAGTGCAGCGCAGTCGGCGTTGCTGAATGCATACGCACCGTATTCACGGTTTCGTGTGGGTTGTGCTCTGGAGGGTGAGAGTGGAACGGTGTATACAGGGTCGAATGTAGAGAACGCGTCGTATGGCCTTACGATGTGTGCAGAGCGTGTTGCGGTTGGTACAGTGGTAGCAGCAGGGGAGCGTCGCTTCCGGCGTCTGGTGCTGGTGACGGATGCGCCGCAGCCGGAGAGTCCGTGCGGCGCGTGCCGCGAGGTGCTGCGCGAATTCGGGCCGTCCCTCGAGGTGGAATCGCACGGGAGCGTTGACGGCGTGAAGAGCTGGTCGATCAACGATCTGCTGCCAGACGCATTCGTGCTGCCGGACTCGGAGTACCGCTCATGAAGCGTTTTATGTTCGCGCTGCTTGGTGTGTTTGCTGTAGCCGCATGCGATCGCGAGGATCCGACGACGATCGGCGCGCCACTGGTCGAGAACGGTGCAGTGCGCACGTTCGAGGTAACGCTCGAGGCGAGTCAGTTCCTCGTTCGCGACACATCTTTCTCGGCGTTCGCACCGTCCCCGACCATTCCGTTCCTCATCCTCGCGTTGAACTATGAGGGTGCACTCAATGCGCACGCGCTGGCCAAGTTCGCGGTGGACCCGTTCCTCGGTGTCACCGATGCGGCTGGCATTCTCAAGTTCGACAGCACGCCAAAGCTGCAGCGCGGCCACATTGTTCTGAAGTTCGATACTGTCGCGACCAAGATCACGGGCCCCGTGCTGCTGCGTATGTATGAGGCCGCAGAAGACTGGGATACGGTTGGTGTTACGTGGCGCGTGCGCAACGAGGCCGGTGCATTGTGGCGTGTTCCGGGCGGAACGCCGGGCGCACTGCTGGACACGGCGACATATCTCGGGGGTGATTCGGTTGCCTTCCGGGTCGACACTCTGGTACTCGCGCGCTGGCGATCGAAGACAGAGCCTAATCTCGGTGTGCTCTTCACGGTTGCATCGGGTAACGGCCGTCTGCGGTCCGCGCGTCCCACATTGCGCGTAGCCTTCCGCACCACGCTCTCCGACACAATCGTAACGCAGTCGACGAACCCGTTCGTGTCTCGGTTCATCTCCGATCCGGTTGTACCGATCACGTCGGGCAACACGCTGGTCGGTGGTTCACCCTCATCGTTCCGCGCCGTGCTCGAGGTCCGCCCCGACCTGGCCAGTGTCGTGGTGCCGTGTCCGTTCTCGGCGTCGTGCACGGTAAAGCTGAAGAATGCGAGCATCGCGCGTGCTGACCTGCTGTTCGAGCCGATCCCGTCGCCGGCCGGATTCGCGCCGGAGCTCCCCGTAACTGTGCTCGCGTATACTCTGCTTCCGACACCGCAGCTGCCGCTCGTGCGGTCACCGCTCGGCCAGGGTGCGGGATTCATAACGGTCTCGAATGCGGACTTCCGCAGCACGAGTCCAACCGTCGCGAGATTGACGGTCACCCAGTTCGTGCGTGAGCTCGTCCAACCGGTCGACTCCACCACATTCAAGTCCCGCTACCTGACATTGCTGCAAGGTGGGACCGCAACATTCGGCTATGCGACGTTCCGTAGCCAGCCACGTCTGCGGCTGCGCCTCTCGGTTGCGCAGGAGATTCAACTTCCATGATGCAGCGTAAATTATTTTTACTTGCGCTTCTGCTGGTTCCGGCGCGCGCATCATCCCAGACGCTGTTTGCCACGCGCGGCCTTGGCGTTCCGCTCCCGGCGACGGACGCGCGCGCATCTGCGCTCGGCGGCGTGGGCGTAGGCCTGAGAGGCTACTCCTTTTCGATGGAAAACCCCGCGGAAGCAGCGGGCCTGCTCCGTCGCGGTGCAACGGCGACATTGATGCCGTCCTGGAACCATGTGGAGCTGGACGGCGAGAGCGAGACGATCGGTGGTTCGCGGTTCCCGTTGATCCGCGTGTTCTATCCCGTGAATCCGCGCGTCGTCGCGAGTCTCGGCTATGGCGCATACCTCGATCAGACCTGGAGCGTCCGTTTCACAGGACAGGAAGTACTGGGCACCGACACAGTCGCAACATCAGACGTTGTACGGTCGAATGGCGGCATTGCGCAGCTTCGCTTCGGCGGATCATGGATGGCGACGGATCGTCTCGCACTCGGTCTCTCGATCGGCATGCTCAGCGGCAACCTCGACCGTTCAGTGAGGCGCACGTTCAGTGACAGTGCGACGTTCGAGCCGTTCGAGTCGCGACTGCGCTGGGCCTATCGCGCGCCGCAAGTTGCATTCGGTGCGCGCTGGGATCCGACGAACCGCACACGCATCTCCGCGAGCCTCAGCATGGCGTCGAAGCTGAAGGCGAGTGCGCAGGACAGCGTAGGCGAGGATCGCGAGTATGGTAGCTCGATGAAGCTGACTGCGGGCGCAAGCGCGCAGGTTACGCCGGTTCTTATGGCGACCGTCGGCACATCGCATCAGAAGTATCCAGAGATTGCGAGTGATCCAGTGGTTGGGTCGACTGGTAGCACTGCGGGCGCGAGTACGCGCTCCAGCAGCTGGCTATATGGCGGCGGTCTCGAGTACAGCGGACTGCGCAGCGGCAACACCGTGTTTCCCTTCCGCATCGGTGCGCGTTACCAGCAGCTGCCGTATGCGGGCGCAGTGGAGGATGCACCGACGGAGTTCGGCATTGCACTCGGTGCAGGCTTCGAGCTGTCGTCCGACATCGGATTCCCGCAGGCGCTGTTCAATGTCTCGCTTGAGCGCGCGCACCGTGATGGTCTCACTTCCGCACTCCGAGGGGATGGTCTGCAGGAGCGTTTCTGGCGCATGAACATGTCTGTCGCGCTGTTCGGTCGCTGATCATACCGATGGAAACG
>JBDSPG010000399.1:0-3613 GCA_039912685.1 Longimicrobiales bacterium
TGCTGGCGACGTCATTGCAGCGGTGGACAGCGCAACACTGCGTGGTCTCGGTGGTGCCGGCTTCCCGACCGCACGGAAATGGAATTTCGTGCGCGCCGAGCCGGGTCCGCGCCTCGTCGCAATGAACGCTGATGAAGGTGAGCCCGGAACATTCAAGGATCGCTATTGCATGGAGCGCGATCCGCACCGGGTGCTCGAGGGGCTTCTCGTCGCTGCGTGGATCGTCGATGCTGCGGATGTGTTCGTGTATCTGCGCGACGAGTACGCGGCGATCCGCGAGATCTTCACTCGCGAGATCGCAGCAGTGCAGGCAGATCCGCCGTGTGCATTGCCGCGTATACATCTGCGGCGTGGTGCCGGCGCATACATCTGTGGCGAAGAAACTGCGCTGATCGAGTCCATTGAGGGCAAGCGCGGTGAGCCGCGGTTGCGGCCGCCATTCCCCGCGAACCAGGGTATCTTCGGTCGTCCAACGCTCGTACAGAATGTGGAGACAGCGTACTGGCTGCGTCACATCCTCGAGGACCGCGACAACACATTTGCTGCGGAAGGCCGCGGTGGCCGCACCGGCATGCGTCTCTTCTCCGTCAGCGGACGCGTGAAAAATCCCGGCGTGTACGCCGCACCAAACGGAATCAGCGTGCGCTCGCTCGTTGACGAATACGCGGGCGGCATGCTCGACGGCCACGAGCTGTACGCATACCTGCCAGGCGGCGCCTCCGGCGGTATTCTGCCGGCGTCGCTTGCCGATGTGCCGCTCGATTTCGAGGTGCTCGCGCAGTATGGCTGCTTCATTGGATCCGCCGCGATCGTCATCCTGTCGCAGCACGACAGTGCGCGAGATGCGGCGCACAACCTGATGCAGTTCTTTGCCCACGAATCATGCGGCAAGTGCACACCTTGCCGCACCGGTACGGCGAAGGCCGTTCCCCTGATGGCAGGACGACGCTGGGATCTGCCACTGCTCAATGATCTCGCCCGCGTAATGATGGATGCTTCGATCTGCGGTCTGGGACAGGCCGCACCCAACCCAATGCTCAGTGTCATGAAGTACTTCCCGCAGGAGCTGGAATCGTGAGCGGCAAGGACGGCGAAACCTCCGTGGCACTGCTCGAGTCGCGCCTCGGCTATCGGCCGCGGCGTGGACAGGACACCGTATCGTTCTCACTCAACGGCGCGCCATGCCTGGCCGAACCCGGAGAGACCATCCTGCAGGCCGCGGAACGGCACGGCGTCGAGATTCCGCATCTCTGTTACACCGATGGCATGCGCCCCGATGGTAATTGCCGCGCGTGCATGGTCGAGGTGAATGGTGAGCGCGTCCTCGCGGCGTCGTGCTGCCGCTATCCTGCGGAGGGAATGCAGGTCCAGTCGAACAGCCTACGCGCCGTCGCATCACAGAAGCTCGTGCTCGAGCTGCTCATGACTGACGCGTCTTCGTCCGTCACGTATAATGCAGAGTCCGAGCTCGAATACTGGGCGAGGCAGCTGCATGTCGGCACACCGCGCTTTCCGGTGCGGCAGCAGCCGGCCGCCGACTCCTCGCATCCCGCAATGGAAGTGCGACTCGACGCGTGCATCCAGTGCACGCGTTGTGTGCGCGCGTGTCGCGAGGTACAGGTTAACGATGTGATCGGGTTTGCCGGTCGCGGCGCCGACGCGATCATCGTGTTCGACATGAGCGATCCAATGGGCGAGAGCACATGCGTTGCTTGCGGCGAGTGTGTGCAAGCCTGTCCGACCGGCGCACTGATGCCCAAGGTACCCGAATGGACGCGCCTCGGAACACAACTCGCTGCGACTGCACCCGCTCCGGCTCCTGTGCCGCTGCCGCTCACCGTTGTCGACTCGCTCTGTCCGTATTGCGGTGTCGGCTGCCAGACCGAATTTCACGTCGCGGACAATCACATCGTGAAGGTCGACGGCCGTAATGGACCGTCGAACCTGTCGCGTCTGTGTGTGAAAGGTCGCTTCGGCTTCGATTACGTGCATCATCCGCAGCGTCTGACGAAGCCGCTTATCCGTCGCAGTGATGTGCCGAAGGATGCGCACAACCTCGTGAGCCCCGCGGACCCGCTGTCTGCGTTCCGCGAGGCTACGTGGGAGGAAGCGCTCGATCTCGCGGCGAACGGACTCAAGTCGATCCGTGACACCACCGGCCCTAACTCACTCGCCGGCTTCGGCTCCGCGAAGGGTAGCAATGAAGAGGCCTATCTCTTCCAGAAGCTGATTCGAACCGCGTTTGGTACCAACAACGTCGACCACTGCACGCGACTCTGTCACGCATCGTCCGTCGCAGCACTGATGGAGAACGTGGCGTCCGGCGCTGTATCGAACCAGGTGAGTGACGTCCAGTTCGCGGACTGCTTCCTTGTCATCGGCGCGAACCCGACTGTGAACCATCCGGTTGCTGCGACATTCATGAAGAACGCGATCGAGCGCGGCGCGAAGCTTATCCTCATGGATCCCCGCCGCACCGAAATGTCGCGTCTCGCAACCCACATGCTGCAGTTCAAGCCGGATACGGATGTCGCGCTGCTCAATGCGATCATGCACGTCATCATCGAGGAAGGGCTGACCAACGAGACGTTCATCCGCGACCGCACCGTCGGCTACGAACAACTCGAGCGCACACTGCGCGCGTACAGCCCCGAAGCGATGCAATATGTCGTCGGGATCCCCGCGGCGGAGATCCGCGCGGCCGCGCGCCTGTATGCCACGTCGAAGCGATCGATGATCTTCTGGGGCATGGGCATCTCGCAGCACGTGCACGGCACCGACAACGCGCGTTGTCTCATCTCCCTCGCACTCATGACCGGACAGATCGGTCGCCGCGGGACCGGACTGCATCCACTCCGCGGACAGAATAACGTGCAGGGCGCGTCCGATGTCGGACTCATTCCAATGTTCTATCCCGATTATCAGCCGGTAACGGACCCGAACATACAGGCGTTCTTCGAGAACCTGTGGCAGACAAAGCTCGATCCCAATCGCGGTCTCACGGTTGTCGAGATCATGAATGCCGCAACCCGCGGTGAAATTCGCGGCATGTACATCATGGGCGAGAATCCCGCGATGTCGGATCCCGATGTGCAGCACGCACGCGAAGCCATGGCTGCTCTCGATTGTCTGGTCGTTCAGGACCTCTTCCTCACGGAAACCGCGGCGCTCGCGGACGTGGTGCTCCCCGCGTCAGCGTTCCCGGAGAAGACCGGTACGTTCACGAACACGGACCGACGCGTTCAGATCGGTCGTGCCGCGCTCGAGTTGCCGGGTGACACGCGGCAGGACCTCTGGATCATACAGGAACTCGCGCGCCGGCTGGGCCTCAACTGGCAATACGACTCGCCACGCGACGTTTGGAACGAGATCCGCCTTGCCATCCCCAGCTGCGCCGGCATCACCTGGGAACGTCTCGAGAGTGAGGACTCCGTGACGTATCCGTGCCTCGTCGAGGGCGATCCCGGCGATGAGGTCATCTTCGTCGACCGCTTTCCGACCCCCGATGGCCGCGCTCGATTCACGCCTGCCGAGTTCACGCACGCCGACGAAGTACCCGATGACGAGTACCCGTTCGTCCTCATCACTGGACGCGTGCTCGAGCACTGGCACA
>JBDSPG010000022.1:0-7352 GCA_039912685.1 Longimicrobiales bacterium
ATATGTAGAGCCCGATGATGAACGGCATCATCACTGGGAAAACGAGTTGCTGCGCTTCCTGCGGGTTCGTTACGATCGATCCGATCACGGCGAACATTGTTGCAAACATGAAGAATCCGCCGGCAAAGAACACCAGGAAGATGAGCGCCATGCTTGCGGGCACATCCGGCATGAATGTCTTCTGCGTGAGCGCCTGCACCACGGCCGGGCTCGCGTGGAAAAGCGATGCGAGCGCGCCGGCCTTCCATATGATCATGCCGGCAGCAGCAGCCCAGATGCTCATCTGCACGAGTCCCGCCGCACCGATGCCGAACACCTTTCCAATGAGCAGGTCACGCGCGCGGACGGAGCTGACGACGAGCTCGACAATGCGGTCGCGCTTTTCCTCCTGCACTGCGCTCATCGTGGCCTGACCGTAAAGGATCACAACAATGTAGATCGCGAACGCCATGATGAACGCGAGGATTTTTGCTGCGATCGGACTTCCCGCGGTGCCCTTGCGGCCGGTCTTGGTTTCGGCGAACGGTACCTGCTTCATGGCCTGGGTCAGGGTTGCTTCATCGATGCCGACCTGCTGGAGCCGGCTTGACTGCACGACGCGTTGCACGGACGCGCGAATTTCCTGCATGACGCGTGTGTTCGTTGCGTTCCTGCCGACATAGCGCGCGGTGCCGCCGGTTGCGACGTCGGCCGGAATCGCCAGGTACCCGTCCAGCTCCTTCGCCTCGATCCGTGCTGCTAGGCCCTCCTCCGCGCCCGCGCGCTGTGCTTCGGGCGTCGCCTTTACATCGATCTCGTACGTCGCGCGTTCGCCCAGACTCGGGCCCTGCGGCACGCGCAGCATTGCCGCGACACGGGTGCCGACACTGTCGGGCGAGCCGTCCATGATCGCCATGCGAACCGCGCCACCGCCCGACTTCATGAGGATGGCGAACTGAACGAAGAACAGGAAGAACAGCAGAAGCGGACCGATGATCGTCATGATGACGAAGCTCTTCTTGCCGACCGTCTCCGTGAACTCGCGCTTGATGATCGGGCTCAGTCTAGACATGGTCGTACCCCTCGTCGCCAGCTGCTTCGTTCGCGGCGTTGACACGTTCAATGAAGATCTGCTCGAGTGACGGTTCCGTCACCTCGAATCGCCGCAGCCTGATATTGGCCTGCATCAGCATCTCGAGCAGCTGTTGCGGATCCACGCCCTCGCGCAGCCCGACTTCCGCGGTGTTGCCCTGCTCGCGCAGGTTCGCGACGAACGGCAGACGACGCACCTGCTCGAGCGCATCTGGCGACCGGTCAGCCAGTGTCAGTGCAATGTATTCGCCGCCGTGGCGCTGTTTCACTTCCGCAATCGAGCCGTCGGTCACCTTGTTGCCACGCGCGAGAATGCAGACATGGTCGCACAGGCGTTCTGCATGCTCGATGATGTGGGTGCTGAACAGAATGGTCTTGCCCGCGCGCTTGAGCTCTGAAACGATCTCGCGCAACACGCGCTGGTTGAGCGGGTCGAGGCCGCTGAACGGTTCGTCGAGAATTACGATCTCGGGGTCATGAAGGATCGATGCAATGAACTGGATCTTCTGCTGCATTCCCTTCGACAGCTCCTGCACCTTCGATTCCGCGCGGTCACTGATCTCGAGTCGCTCCAGCCACGTCTGAATGCGCGCCTTCGATTCGCGGGGTGGGATCCCTTTCAACTCGGCAAAGAACGTAAGTAGGCGGCGCACCTTCATGCGCTTGTACAGGCCGCGTTCCTCGGGCAGGTACCCGATGCGGTCGAGTCCCGCCTGTGACTGCGGCTCGCCCAGGATCTTCACCTCGCCCGCGTCCGTCTCGACGATCCGCAGGATCATCCGGATGGTCGTCGTCTTGCCCGCGCCGTTCGGTCCGAGGAGTGCGAATGTAGAGCCTCGCGGGACCACGAGATCCAGCGGCTTCACCGCCTGGAATTCGCCATAGGTCTTGCGTACACCGCGCAGCTCGAGTGCCGGCGTCGAATTCAACGACATGTTCGTCATCCTCTCATGACAGCGTTCACGCGTTCGTCAACTTGACCACGTGCCGGTGGTAAGCGCGGCTTCCGGCGTCAGCATTCTAGCGAGCCGCGGACCGGCGACATAGACCCAGCACGGCAGTTCGTCCCCGTTGTCGAGACGAACGGCTGTGGCGCTGCGCCGGAACAAGCCGTCCGCCATGGCTTCGTTCGCGTCGAGGGCCGGGAGCAGTGCAGCAGGACAACACCAGACCGTTCCGGTGATCGTCGTTTCGCCATACATCATCAGTGCCGGGAAGTCTACGAGATCGTAGAGCGTTCCTCTCACACTCGCATTGCCCACGCGCGTGCACCCGGACAGCAGGCCTGCGTCATTGCTCGCATCGCGCAGTGTGCCGTACGCGAACAAGTTGAATTCGACATCGCGTATCGGGTTCACCCGCCACTCCGGCGCACGCGGCCAGGTTCGAGACCACCGGCGTGCAGGATCTTGTCGGCCAGACGTTCCTCCTGCTCGTCCACGAACGTCTCCAGTATCCTGAGGTTCGACATGGCGTCACTGAACGCCTGCTCGGGGAAGTCGCTGCCCTCGGCGTGACGCAGCGCACCCTGCACCGATTCGAGCTCGCGCGCCGCCTTTTCGATTGCGCGACGCAGCCGCGCCAAAGACCGCTTTCCTTCCGACTCTGCCGATCCCTTCATTTTCCTTCTCCAAATGGAAGATGTATCACTGTCGCCGTTCCGCCGTCCGCGAGTTGCAGCACTGTGCCGGGCTCAATCTCGCGCCGCGCGTATCCGAGCGCGATCGTCTGCGCGTACCGCGGTGACACGGCTGCGCTCGTGATGCGTGCAACTGTTTTGGTCTCGCCGCTGCGCGTCAGCGTTGCGCCCGCGGATGGTGCTGGTGCATCGCCCAGCAGAAAACCGCGCAGCTGCCAGTTGACATGGCCGCGATGCAGGATCCTGATGATGACTTCCTGTCCTGTGTAGCAACCCTTGCCCGTCGAGATCGCGCGGGACTGCAGTCCTGCCTCCAGCGGGATCGTGGTTTCGTCGAGCTCCGCACCCCAGCGTGGCGTACCGGCTTCGATGCGCAGCACGTCGAGTGTTGATGCGTCAATGTGTGTCGCACCCGCGGCGTGCAGTGCGTCCTCGATACTCGATGAGATTTCGACGGGCACAATGAGATCGACGTCGCCTGAACCAGTGTCATTCGTGGTCAATACTTCGACGGTCCCGCCATCATGTTCGACCGCCGCAAATCCGTCGGTGCCTGCGAGCACAGGCAACGAGCCGAGCACCGCAACGACAGCGCGCAAAGCGTCCGGTCCGTATACGCCGATCATTGCGTGGTTCGCGGTGACGTCCTCGAAGCGCGCGAACAGCGGCGGTACTGTGCGTTTGAACAGCGCGAGCAGTGCATCGAGCGCGCTCGCTGGCACGTCGAGTAGCAGGTCCGCACCGCGGCGCACCACGCGAACATCAGCAACCATGCGGCCTTTCGGCGTAAGCAGTGCGGCATAGACTGCGCGGTCGGCGGGCGCATTCGCGATATCGTTCGTGATGATGCCCTGCACGATGCGCACAGGGTCGCGGCCGTACACGCGCAGCAGGGCGCGATCCGTTCTCCGCAGCACCGACGCGTTCATTTCCATTGCCGCGAAATGTGATCGAGCAGGAGCTCAATGCGCACGCGGTCCTCGGCGTTCGGCGCGAGTCGCAGGTACTCCTGCAGCTCGGGTACCGCTTCGGCGTCGCGGCCCAGTCGCGTCAGTGCAAGTGCATGATCACGCATTTCTTCCGCTGCATCGGGACGAATGATGAGGATGCGTTCGATCGCTGCCATCGCCTTCACATCCGCCCGCTGATTGAGATAGATCCCTTTCAGATTCGACAGCAGTCTGACGAGGATGTCCTTGCGGTCCGCCGTGCGCAGATGCGTCGGCTCGAGCCGCAGACTTCCGCCCGATACCTGGTCGAGCAACGACTGCGCTTCGTCCTCGAAACGGATCGCACCATCCTGATACGGATCCGACAACAGTCGCAATGCTTCACCCTCGTAGCGCACAAGGAAGTGGCCGGGGAAGTTCACCCCCGACAGAGGCAGGCCGAGCCGCCAGCCGACCTCCAGGTAGATAATGCTGAGTGTCAGAGGAATGCCGAGATGACGATCGAGCACATCGTTCAGGAACGAGTTGCGCGGATCATAATACTCCGTTGCGTTGCCGCGGAAATGTTCTTCCTCGAACAGCACGCGCGACAGCTCCTGCAGCAGCAGCAGCGGCGCGGTCTCGTTCGCCATGCGATCGCGGGCGCGTTCAGCGAGCAGATCCAGGCGCTGCAGATACGGCTCGGGATTGAGCTGCGGATATTCCTCCTGCGCGATGAGTAGCGCAGCAAGCGCCAAGTCGACATCCGCTTCCGGCTGGGACACCACTGTCGCGAAACGCGCGCGCGCTGCCTGCACCGACTCCGTCATGACATCACGGTTGCGCGGGAAACAGACTCGCGAGACGCGCGAGGTCTTCCGCAAGCTCGCGCTGCACGGCGTGCACGTCCGCGGTGCTCGCAGCATTGCCCATCTCGGCGGAGACACTGAGCCCGCCGTCGTGACGCACGAAGTCAACGCTCATGCGATACCCTTGCACGCCCGTCCCTTTGCGTGCAACCAGGTTTACCTGGTAACTCGCACCGTCTATTTTTAGATCGTCGGCAAGACGGTGTTCGATCCACGACTTGCCCTTCGCAAACTTGCTCATGTTCCGTTCGTCCCTATGTGCGTGCCATCCGCCATTTGAATGCAACCTGCTTGCAGCGACCGGCGTCTAATGCTAGTTCGGCTACCTCAATCGTGAGACATCAATGAAACCTAGGCACTCCATTGTTGCTATGTGCTCCATCTTCATGATCGGCGCTTCGACCCTGTCTGCGCAGACCACACCCGTCCCAGCCGACACCACCGCGCCCCTTCGCGTCTTCATCGACTGCCCGTATTCGTGTGACTTGGACTTCATCCGCACCGAAATGCCATGGGTAGACTATATGAACGACCGCGCCGATGCGCAGGTCCATGTCCTCGTCACACAGGAAGGCACCGGCGGCGGCGGCTCACAGTATACCCTGAACTTCATCGGTTTGAGGGAGTTCGTCGCCCTTAACGATACGCTGAAGTACACCTCGACCTCCGAAGACTCGCAGGACGCCACCCGCCGCGGCCTGACCCGCATGATCCAGCTCGGTCTCATGCCCTTCATCGCCCGTACGCCCCATGGCCGCAGGATGAAGGTCTCCATGGAGAGTCCGACCGCTGGCGCCGCTACGGCCGTTCCGGCCAAGCGAGACCCATGGAATTATTGGAACTTCCGGCTCGGGTTCAACGGACAGGGGAACGGTGAGAGCAGGTCCGACAGCAAACACTACAGCGGAAATATCAGTGCCAGCAGGACCACCGAGGAGTGGAAGTCTTCGATCGGCATTAACAGCTCGCAGAACCTGCAGAGCGTTACCTATCCCACCCCCTCGGGTCGCGATACTACGGAACGCTTCTTCTCGCGCAGCTCCAGTATCGACGGTTCCCTGACCAAGAGCCTCGGACAGCATTTTTCCGCGGGCATGACCGCGTCCCTCAGCACCTCCACATACGGCAACATCGAGCTTTCGACGAGCATCAAGCCAGCCGTCGAATACGACTTCTTCCCCTACAAGGAGTCGAACCGCCGCATGCTGACGGCCCAATACTCCATTGGAATGCGCTCCTTTGACTACCAGGACACCACCATCTACCTGAAGACGAAGGAGACCGTACCGCAGCACTCACTCTCCCTCGGCTATTCCACGCAGGAACCCTGGGGATCGGCCAACCTCTACGCCAGCTACAGCCAGTACCTGCACGACACCGATTTCTTCAATACGGGGATTGGCGGCAGCACCGATGTACGCCTCTTCAAGGGCTTTTCGTTCAATATCTTCGGCGATTACAGCATGGTGCGGGACCAGCTCTCCCTGCAGAAGGGCAAGGCGTCTCAGGCCGACGTCCTCCTGCGTCAGCGCGAGCAGGCCACGAACTTCCGCTATTTCATTGGAATGGGCCTCAGCTACCGTTTCGGCTCGATCTTCAACAACGTCGTGAACCCCCGCATGGGCGGTGGTGGCGGCGGCGGCCGTACGATTATTTTCTTCTAACCGGCAAAACGATTAACACCCCGCCGCGGACCCTTCGCGGTGGGGTGTTTTATTTGCGTCGAAATGGCGGGACGGCCTTCAATGGACGCCCGTACGTCAGGCGGCTTCGCGTCCCGGTGCCCCGTCCTCGTCCCGACTAAGATCCAGAGCCGCCGCTCGGCCGCACTCATGGCAGTACAGGACCACGGTGTAGTCGGCCACCGGCTGGGCTGCGATCACGTTGCCCTGTTCCATGCCCCGTGCGTCGAGGTAGCAGACCACTTCCATTGTGTTTGGTCCGCACCGTGGACAAGGCACGTTGGACGGATCTTCGAGATAGGACAAGGCGAGGTTCATGCCCTCTTCTGTATCGAATTCACGGGCGGTGCCCGGTTTCTTCTGTTCCGACATCCAGTTGCCTCCTGCTTTTCAGCCGTGCACCGTCATCTGCTGTGCCGGCGTGTCGCGGACCATAAAGCAAGGACCATTCCCAACTGGCATGCCTGACACGACATTGCGGCGCATGCAACACAGTCGCTGGTCCATACTCGCCGTGCTCGGCGTTGCGGAGCTCTTCGGCATGTCGCTGTGGTTCACCGCGAGCGCCGTGTCACCGCAGTTGCGCGCGTTATGGCACCTTACGGCAGGCCAGGCATCGTGGCTAACGACAGCCGTGCAGCTGGGATTCGTATTCGGTACCGCGATCGCAGCTGTTGCGAACCTCGCCGACATCCTTCCGTCACGACTGTATTTTGCGACGGCAGCTTTGCTCGCCGCCGGCGCGAACGCGCTCCTCGTGATTGCACCGGGATTCGCGGTCGCACTCGTGCTGCGGTTTCTTACCGGCATGCTGCTCGCCGGTGTGTATCCGCCCGCAATGAAGATGGTCGCGACATGGTTCCAGTCTTCGCGCGGGCTCGCGATCGGAACGATCGTCGGTGCGCTCACACTCGGTAAGGCGCTGCCCTATCTGCTGAACGCACTCCCATCATTCGATTATCGCACTGTCATTCTCAGTGCATCCGGTGCTGCTTTCGCAGGT
The DNA here is from genome assembly GCA_039912685.1 of Longimicrobiales bacterium. Taxonomy (GTDB): domain Bacteria; phylum Gemmatimonadota; class Gemmatimonadetes; order Longimicrobiales; family RSA9; genus DASUXU01. The sequence goes on from JBDSPG010000022.1 coordinate 7,194, forward strand.
GCTGCACTGGTTGCGATTGCGTATCGCGATGGTCCGTTCCCGTTTCCGCGGCGACCGTTCTCATGGAGCCTGGTTCCGGTGGTCCTCGCGCATCGCGAAACACGACTCGCCATCGCGGGATATCTTGGTCACATGTGGGAGCTGTATGCCATGTGGAGA